>JANNJO010000300.1:0-2618 GCA_031395755.1 Acidobacteriota bacterium | reverse complement strand
GTCGGCTTGTCGAACCAACGATGCCAGAAACCGCCCGGCGCCGAGCCGTGGGCGTGGGACAGGGCGATCGTCGCCCGCTCGTGAACCGCCTGGACCGCGTGGTGTGGCGGAGTGGGCATTGCGATAGGATAATTCACGGTGCCCTCGAATACATCGAGTGCGTCGGCGACGATCTGAAGGTCAAAATTGGCCTGACTGCTTGACTCGCCGCCTTCCCAGGCCTATAAACCTGCTGTCGCTCCCGATACGGTCCAACCAGGGGGGCTGAATTTGAGCATATCCAGAACCGGGCTCACCCTTGTGCTGCTGGCCGCGTTCTGCATGCCGCTCGAGGCACAGCAGTTCAGCGGAACACTCCGGGGCATCGTGCAGGACTCCACCGGCGCCATCGTCCAGGGCGCCGAAGTGTCGATCGTGGAAGTCGCCACCAACGACACGCACGTCAGCGTCACCGGCGACTCCGGGACCTATGTCGTTCCCCAACTGAAACCGGGCTTCTATCGGATCACGGTCAGGAAAGACGGATTCAAGAGCCCCACGTTTGACCAGGTCAAGGTCGACGTGGGGCAGATTCGAGCGTTCGACGTGACGCTCGAGATCGGCCAGACCTCCGAGTCCGTCAACGTCGTCGGTGTCAGGGCGGCGCTCGAAACGACCAACGCCACGATTAGCCAGACCATCGAAAATCGACGCATGGTCGACCTGCCGCTGAACGGCCGGAACCCGTTCGCGCTGGCCACGCTGGCTCCCGGAGTGATCCCGTCCTCGAACAACCAGGGATCGTCGCCGTTCATCAGCGGCGGGCGGAACGCCACCAGCGAGGTCACCATCGACGGCGTCTCGAACGTGAATGCCGAGAACAACGTGTCGATTCTCGACCTCAACTACACGCCGTCGGTGGATGCCGTCCAGGAGTTCAGCGTGCAGACCAACGCGGTCAGCGCGGAGTTCGGGAGGCTGGGCGGCGGCGTCATCAATCTGGTCACCAAGAGCGGGTCCAATGCGTTTCACGGAACGTTTTTCGGGTTCATGCGCGACAGCACGCTGGATGCCACCAACTTCTTCACCAATCGTGCGGGACAGAAAAAGGGAAGCTTCGCCCGGAGCCAGATCGGCGGTAACATCGGCGGCCCCGTCTCGCTCCCCGGCTATCAGGGAAGAAACCGCACCTTCTTTTTTGTAAACTACGAACGGCTGCGGCAGCAAACGGGATCGGTGTCCACCTTCACGGTGCCGCTGGCCGAATGGCGCGTCGGCGATTTCTCGAACCTCCGAAACTCGAACGGGCAGCCGATCGTCATCTACGATCCGGCGACCACGCGACCCGACCCGACCAATCCGGGTCAATTCATCCGCGATCCCTTCCCCGGCAACCGTATTCCCGCCAACCGTATCAGTCCGGTCGGGAGAGCGCTGGCGCAGTTCTGGCCGCAGCCCAACACGGCGCCCATCAACGCCTTTACGCAGGCGAACAACTACTCGCTGACAGGTGCGGCGCCGGTCGAGGGCGACCGCATCGACTCGCGCGTCGATCACAGCTTTTCCGACAAGTGGCGAGCGTTCGTGCGCTACTCATGGTCGGACGAGGCCAACAGGCCGTTCAACAGCTTCGGGAATCCGGCGAGCTCGTCCGGCGGCGACGGTCCGACCTCCACCTCGACCCACAGTCTGTCGATGGACCACAACTACATCCTGAGCTCGACATTTCTGCTCGACATGCGCTACGGCCTGAACTACCGCCATGTCGATCGCAAGCCGATCTCGGCGGGCTTCGACCTGGCGGGGCTCGGGTTTTCCTCCAACATCCTGCAGACCGTTCAGGCGGCGGAGTTTCCGCGCATCGACGTGCAGAGCTTTCAGTCACTGGGACAAAATACCTTCACCGATCTGGTGATCAGGCCGACGACCCACCAGTTCAACGTCAGTGCCACGAAGATTCTCCCCGGACACACCTTGAAGTTCGGGATGGACCATCGCAAGTTTCTACTCAACTTTCTGCAGCTGTTCTTCCCGTCCGGCCAGTTCACGTTCAACAACGCGCAATGGACGCAGCGCAACCCGAACGTCACCAGCTCGACCGAAGGTTTTGCCCTGGCGTCGATGCTGCTCGGCGTACCGAACTCGGCGCAGCTCAGCCACAACCCCACGCCGGCATCGTCCAGCTCGTACTTTGCCTGGTACCTCCAGGACGATTGGAAGGTGTCTCGAAAACTGACCGTCAATCTCGGGCTGCGGTACGAATTCGATGTGCCGCGCACCGAGCGGTTCGATCGGCTGAGCTATTTCGATCTCGACGCCCCATCGCCGATTGCGTCGCGGGTGCCCGTCAACCCGTTCTTCAACCCGGCCGATCTGCGCGGCGCGATGGTGTTTGTCGACGAGGAGAACCGCCGCCAGACCCCGACCGATCGGAACAACTTCGGGCCGCGCGTCGGCGTCGCCTACAACGTCGCGGACAAGACCGTCATCCGATCGGCCTACGGCCTGTATTACATGCCTTCCCACATGCAGGCAGCCGGCCATTCGGGCTCGGCAGGCATGATGGGCTTCAACAGTCAGAGCAACATGATCGTCAGCCTCGATGGCCGCATTCCGCTGCGGACCATTGACAATCCCTT
>JANNJO010000255.1:0-11454 GCA_031395755.1 Acidobacteriota bacterium | reverse complement strand
CCCCGATGCGCCGCCCCGACGATGACCACGTCTTTGGCCACGATCGGTCCCGTGTTCAACCCGATTTCGCCCGTGATCGGATCGAGCACCTGGTCGTTGTTCTGCTTCAGATCGAGGATCCCGTTCTGGCCGAACCCGCGGACCGGAATCCCGGTCTTCGCCTCGAGCGCGACGAGCTGATACCCGAACGTCACCATGAAAATGCGCTCGTCGCCCTTCCCATCCGTCCAGTACGCGACCCCGCGCCCGGACAGCAGGCGTGGCGCAGCCGCGGCGCGCTTGCCTTCGTCGATCCGGTACATCCACAGCAGTTCGCCCGTCGCGGCATCGATCGCGACGGCGTCGCGTCTCGATCCGACCGTCGCATAGAGCACGCCTCTGATCATCAGGGGGGTCGTCTGGAGATTGAAATCCGGCCGGACGCCGAAGACATCGGTCTTGAATCTCCAGGCGACCTGCAGCTTGCCGAAGTTCCCCGCGTTGATCTGATCGTGCGGAACATAGCGAGTGCTCCCCAGATCGCCGCCGTAGGTGCGCCACTCCCCGTTTGTCGTGCCCGCCTGACCCTGGACGACGGCGGTGATACACGTCAGAGCAAAGAGCATAGAGCCAAGAGCGGACCCTGAAAAGTTGCGCAACATTCAATCTCCTTCCGGCTACCAGCTACCAGCTGAATTACGGCCTACACGGCGAGCCATCGTAGCAGCGCACGCCGCGATCGGTTCCAGGGGTCGTGGGCGGGTACTTCGCCGCCACCTTCTCGTCGATGTCGATGCCCAGCCCCGGCAGATCGTTCGAATAGGTCATGCCGTTCTTGCGCTCAGGACAGCCCGGGAAAATCTCCTGCAACTGGGCCGAGAAGGGGGCGCCTTCCCCGCAGCCGAAGTTGGGCACCGCGAAGTCGATGTGCGTGTTCACCGCGTGGCCGACCGGCGACACGTTTCCGGGGCCGTGCCAGGCCGTGCGGACGCCGAAGAACTCGCACGTCGCCGCGACCTTGCGCGCCATGTTCAGACCCCCGCACGCCGAGATGTGCATGCGCATGAAGTCGATCCATCGATTGGCGACGAGCGGCACCCATTCGGTCTGGCTGACGGACACCTCTCCCCACGCGATCGGTGTGCTGCACTGCCTCCGCAGCGTTTCATGCCACGCGAGATCCTCGGGCGCAAACACCTCTTCGAGCCAGAACAAGCGTAACGGCTCGAGCGCTTTGGCCAATACGAGCCCGGCGCTCGGCGTCAAGCGGAAGTCCACCTCGGCGCACATGTCCACGCCAAAGCCTACCGTTTTTCTCAAATGCTCCAGGGAATTGATCAGATTGTTCGTGTACTGGAGGCCCTGACCCCGCTGCTGATAGATTGGACCGCGCTCCCCGAAGCCAGGGGAACCGAGCCCGCCGCCGCCAGGTCGATTTCCCTGGCCGCCGGTAAGGCCGGCGCCCGGGCCAGCGCCGGCACCCCGGCCGGTGCCGTCGCCGCCGACCGCACCGACGCGGAGATGCTTGTACCCTTCAGCGATGCGCGCGCGCGAATTCTCTTCGAGCTCCTTGAAATCGCGGCCGTTCACGTTGGCAAACATCGGGAGCGCCGGTCGCAGCTTGCCGCCAAGCAGGTTATGGACGGGCATACCCGCCCGCTTTCCCATGATGTCCCAAAGGGCACCGTCGATCGCGCTCATGGCATTGCTGGCATCGACGCTGGCCCGCCAGTACGGCGCCAGCCATGCCATCTGCCAGATGTCTTCGATCTCGTCGGCGTAGCGTCCGACGACAGCGGGCTTGAGGTACTGCTCGATGGTCTGGGCGACGATCGATTGACGCTCGGCATGACCGCCGCATCCCACCCCGTACAGCCCCGGCTCGCTCGTGAGCACCCTGGCATTCGTCATGTGGGTATTGCCAACCTGGGTCAGGATGACTTTGATGTCGGTGATCTTGAGTCGCGGCAAACCACGCCGTGTTGCGACCTGCGCGGCTTCGAGAGGGTTTGGCAACATCTTGAGCGCCGCCGCACCCGCGCCGCCTCCGGCCAGCAGCCCGAGCGCCTGACGCCGGTTCAGCGCCTGAGGTCGATCCATCGACATCCTCTTTCAGAAGCTATACGCGATGTTGAAATCCACAATCCTTGGGGGCAGGATAGCCGTCGGCCTCAGGTAGGTCGCACCCGATTGAACGGCCCTGGCCGTCACCGTGTTGGCATTAAATACATTGAAGAGATTGATCTGTCCCTCGAGTCTCCGGCCTCTCTGTAAATTGAACCGCTTCGAGACCCGCAGATCCAGGACGTTTTGATGCGGCAGGCGAAGGCTGCCGATGGGTTCGGCCCTCAGCGAGATCGACGGAATCGTCCCGCCACCTGTGAGGCTCACCGTCCGGGCCTGCACGTCTCCGCTCCGGTGCTCGAAGTTGGCCGAGACCATCACGTTGCGCGGGAACACGTAGGCACTCGACGCTCGAAACAACCACTCCCACGTCTTATTGCCGGCGAGGATTTCGATGTTCGGATTGATGTTACTCTCCGCGGGCACCGGGATGTCGCTCTTCGTCGCCGAATAGGACGTCAGCACCTGCCAGCCATTCGAGAGCCGCTTCTGGCCGGTCATCTCGATCGTCCTGAAGGTTTCCGTGGCGTTGGGGTCCGCAACCAGCGTGTTCAGCTGGTGTGCAAACGATACATACTCTCGGGGATATTCCCACCAAGTGAGGAACTTGCCAGCCGGATCGTCGGCCGTTCCGACCCGCCCGTCGGGCCCCGGGTCGGGCCTCGTGTTCGCGATGGTATAGGTTTCGGGTCCCCGCAGGAGATTCCGACTCCGGATGACATCGAACCGTCGCGAATACAATCCCGTCACTCGGACCGCAAAGTTCGCCATCAATTCCCGTTCGAGCGAGAGCGAGAACTGGTCTTCCTTCGTCTGCGGTTGGTCCGGATTGCTCACGACATTGGCGATGGCCGCATTGCCTCTCCCGACCTCTTCGATGAAATCTGGATTGTTCGTCGTGGCGAGGTTGACCTCGCCCGGGTTGTAGTCGCCATTGCCGTTGAGATCTCGCCAGCGATATCTCCTCTGGAGAGCCACGTTCGGGTTGAGCGGAAGCACGTGGTTCCCGTTGCGCCAATCACTGAATCGTCCCCACCCACCCTTGAGCGCCGTCTTGCCGTTACCAGTGACGTCGTAGGTGAAGTAGAGGCGAGGCGACCACGATCGTTGAGTCGCCCCCTGGATATGGTCGTTACAGTTCGACGCGAAAAAGGTGCCGGCCTCCCGGCACTGCGCCGGAATGTACCCGTCGTCACGGGACCAGCGGATCCCGAGATTGAGCGTGAGCTGGCGACCGACAGACCACTTGTCCGCTACGTACGCGGCGGTGGTGTGAACCGTGGTTCTCGGAAAGTTAGGAGCGTTGAAGGTGACAAACTCCAACGGGGCCCCGCCATTAAACCGGAGGGCGTAGTCGCCGCCCACCGACGAAGGTCGTGATATCCACCCTCGGCCGGAGGTGGTCTTCACGTCGTCATACCCGGCTTTGAAATCATGGCTGCCCAGGAAGAGATCGGGGCGGTACCAGCCGATCGAGCCCCTCGTCGCCCACGGCCGAAAATGGTCGACGATGTTCCCCGCATCCGGACTCAGTCCAGACAAATAGTTAGTGGAGATGTCTACCTTCTGGGGACCCGTTCCCTCAATACTGTGAGTGACGTGGGAGCGCCAGCGCGAAACCTGTAACGACGCCACGAACGCGTTGCCTTTTACCGCCTGCCACTCCAACTTCATGGTGCGCTGCGGTTGAAAGTTGTTCTGTTTCGTTTCATACCCCTGGTCTACGGTAACGGGGTCGTCCTTGATGAGTCTCTGGTAGTAGTCAAACCAGATGAACCGGTGTGACGGGTTCATCTGATAGGAGACTTTATTGGTGACCATGAATTGCGACTGGTCGACAACGCCGGGCGAGCCGTCCGGCTGCAACACACCCAGGGGGGTTTCCGAATTGAGCCGGCCACGCACCCCGCTGTAGAACCACAGCTTGTTCCGAACAATGCGGCCGCCGATGTCCGCGCCTCCATAAAACCTGCGGCGGAGGTAATTGGGCTGCCTGATACCCTGCGCTCGCAGCCCGTCGTCGAGATTCGAGGCCGCGAGCTTTCCGCTCGTCTGTTCCCAGGACGCGTCGCCGTGGAAATCGTTGCCACCGGACTTCACGATCAGGTTGAGATTGATGCCGCGGTTCGGCGTCTCCACGTCGTTCGCGATGGTCTGCATCCGCGCTTCCTCGAACGAGGCATAGTCGAAATACGAGCCGCCGCCACCGGTCTGCCCCGCATCGGTCGCCACGACGCCGTCGAGGACCAGCCAGGACGTCGCCTGTGTGGCTATGCCGTACACGCGCATCGCCGGCAACTGGTTGGATTGAGAGCCGCCCACATCCAACTGTGAGCGCACCGAAGGCGACTGGTTCATCAAGCTGATGATCCCGGCGCGGCTCGAGGGCACGATCTCGAGCGTCTCTCTGGTCAGCACGGTCACCGAGGCAGTCGACTGCACGTCTATCGTCGGCGTGGCAGACACGGTGACCGATTCCTCGAGCGCGCCGACCTTCAGCACCACATCCACTCGCGCGATAAACCCGGCCGTCAGGCGCAGACTGTCGCGCCGCACCGTCTGAAATCCTGTGAGCGTGTAGACCACCTCATAGGTGCCAATGGGCAAAGGCGTCAGGCGGTAATCACCCTGGCCGTCCGTCACGTCGACCACCTGCGGGAGCTGCAAGGCCGGACTTGTGGCCGTGACTGTGACACCCGGGAGGACTGCGCCGCTTTCGTCCGTCACTCGACCGACGATGCTGCCGACGGTTTGCGCCTGACCCGCAGTCGCATGATCTGAACAGGCGAGCAGACTCATCACCAACATGACCGCGCCGATGGCCAACTTACGATCCATGGTAGCCCCTCCCTTTTTCCCGGAGTGACCGAAGACGATTTGCAGCGGAATTTCGCGATGCTACACCCGCGTCGCCGAGGGGTCAACTCTTCGGGATCCGGGCGATGAGGTAAAATCCTCACAGTTGAAACTCGCCACTTTCCAGATTCCGACCTCCGCCGGACCTCTCCAACGCATCGGTGCGGCTGTCGACGGCAAGCTGATCGATTTTGCGGCCGCGTACGCCGCCCACCTCGACCGCATGGATCCAGGCTGCGACGCGCAGCGCCTGGCCTGCCTGATGTTTCCGCCGGACATGGTCACGTTCATCGGGAGCGGCGATTTCGGCCGGCGCGTCGCGGATCAGGCCGTCGAGGCCGCAGCCAGGACCCAGGAAGCGTTCGGCGCCCGCACGAGCTACGCTCCTGATGAGGTGCGCCTGCTCGCGCCCGTCACACGGCCGCGAGTCATTCGCGATTTTCTGACCTTCGAAGGCCACATGCTGACGGCCGGCAAGGCGCTGGGCCGCGCGCAGATTCCGCCCGTGTGGTACGAAGTGCCCGCGTACTATAAAGGTGACCCCGATACGGTGTCCGGTCCCGACGCCATCATCGAATGGCCGAAGTACTGCGAGAAATTCGACTTCGAGCTGGAGCTCGCGATGGTCGTCGCCCGCCGAGGCAAGAACATCGCGAAAGGCGACGCGAGCCGTTACATCGCCGGCTACACGATCTGGAACGACTGGAGCGCGCGAGACCAGCAGATGAGGGAAGGTCCGCTCGGCATGGGCCCGAGCAAAGGCAAGGACTTCGACACCGGCAACACGATCGGGCCGTACCTGGTGACGGCCGACGAGCTCGACGTCAACAACCTCAGGATGACCGCGAAGATCAATGGAGAAGTCTGGACCGACTCCAACAGCGGCGGCCGGCAGTTTTCGTTCGAAGACCTGATCGTCCACGTGTCGCAGAGCGAGACGATTTATCCGGGCGAATTATGGGGCTCTGGTACCACGACCGGCGGCAGCGGCCTCGAGCTCGATCGCTGGCTGAAGCCCGGTGATGTCGTGGAATTCGAGATCGAAGGCATTGGCGTGTTACGCAACCGTATAGAGAGGAGCTGAGAAATGTACGTCGTCGCCGCGGACTATTACGCAAAAGAGGGCAAGGAGAAGGAGATCATCGATATCCTGAAGAAGATGATCCCGCTATCGCGCGCGGAACCGGGCTGCAAGCTGTACATGGTGAACCAGTCGCCGGAAGACCCGCGCAAGCTGCTGCTCTACGAGCAGTACGTCAACGAGGACGGATACAAGGCGCATCAGGCCACCGACGCGTTCAAGGAGAACATTCTCGGCAAGGTCGTGCCGATGCTCGAAACCCGCGTCCGTCATTTTTACGAGATCGTCGAACCGTGATGAAGTCACTCACCCAGGTTCTGGTCGCCCTGTTCGTCTGCGTGCCGCCGATGTTCGCTCAAGCGCCCGCACCGGCGCCGTCGGGTCCCAACGGCACGAGGGATCCATACCCGAACCCGATCCCCGCCGAAGAAGGGGCGATCAAGGTGAACTACGTCGAGTTCGCCATGCTTCCCGATGTCGGTGAACAGACGGCGCGGCCGATGTTGATGACCTACGACTCCGCCACGAGGCGGATGTTCGTCAACGACATGCACGGCGCGCTCTACTCGGTGAGCGCCGACGGCAGGACCGTGACGCCGTATCTGGATCACAGCACCGCGCAGTGGAACTTGCAGGTGCAATTCGCGAACTTCGAGCGCGGCTTTCAGAGCTTCGCGCTGCACCCGCAGTTCAGCCAGCGTGGCGCCCGCGGCTACGGGAAGATCTACACCTACGTCGACACCAGCAACCAGGCGCCGAAGCCCGACTGGGTGCCGCCGGGTGGGCGGAAATCCCACCATGCGGTGCTCCTCGAGTGGACCGCCAAGGACGCTTCGGCCGCGACGTATGACGGCGGGGCGCCACGCGAGCTGATGCGGTGGGAGCGCCCGTTCGTCAATCACAACGGCGGACAGCTTGGCTTCAATCCGCTCGCGCGACCGGGCGGCGCCGATTACGGTCTGCTCTACGTCGGGAACGCCGATGGCGGCAGCGGCGGCGATCCGATGAACCTGGCGCAGAACCTGAGCGTGACGTTCGGCAAGATTCTTCGGATCGATCCGCTCGGCACCAACAGCGCGAACGGCAAGTACGGCATCCCCAGGGACAACCCGTTTGTCAGCGACAACGACTCCAATACTCTTGGCGAGATTTACGCGTACGGGGCCCGCAATCCCCAGAGATTTGCGTGGGATTCCAAGACCGGCACCATGTACATGGCCGACATCGGCCAGGGCATCGTTGAAGAGGTCACCACGGTGACCAAAGGCGCGAACCTCGGCTGGCGAGTCTGGGAAGGCAACTACAGGTTCGTGACGGGGCAGGAAGTGAGCCTGGACACCCCGCGAAGCGATCCGAAGGTCACCTATCCGGTCGTCGAGTTTGCACAGCTCGATCCGCTGTTGATGAACAGCTCCGCCGTGACGCTGGGGTATGTGTACAGGAGTAATCGGCTCAAGCAGCTGTCGAACCTGCTGCTGTTCGGCGACAATCCTTCGGGCGAGATCTTCTACGTCAACGTCGACAAGCTGCCGCCCAACGGAGGCCAGGCCGCCATTCGCCGCATTCTGTTCAACGACAAGGGGCAAGCCAAAACACTGCTGCAGGTCGTGAAGGAGAAGAACGCGGCGCAGGGAAAGAAGCCTGCGACCCGCGCGGATCTTCGCTTCGGCGAAGGCCCGGACGGCCGGATCTTCATCCTGAATAAGTGGGACGGCGTCATTCGAGAGATTGTCCAGTAAAGAAGAGGATGTTTCCCATGCAGTGTGCGCGCTTTGTCGCGGCTGTGGTGCTGACGGCATCGCCGCTCTTCGCTCAGGTTCCCAACGATCCATTTCCGACGCCCATTGCCGCGACCGAGGGCGTCATCAAGGTGAATTTCGTCGAGTTTGCGACCCTGCCCGACCTGGGCGGCCAGCAGCCCTCGCGGCCGATGCTGCTCGTCGACGAGCCAGGCACGCGCCGGATGTTCGTCAACGACATGCGCGGACCTCTTTACACCGTCAGCCGCGACGGCAAAGCGGTGGCGCTGTATCTGGATATCAACGACCCGAAGTGGGCCGTGAACGTGAACTCGAGCGGCAACGAGCGCGGATTCCAGAGCTTCGCTTTCCACCCACAGTTCAATCGGCCTGGGACGCCCGGCTTCGGCAGGTTCTACACCTACACCGATACGGCGAACATGGCCGCGACTGTGGACTTCAAGCCAGGCGGCGGCACACATACGCACGACACGGTTCTATTGGAATGGACTGCGAAGGATCCGGCAGCCGCAACCTACGATGGGGGCGCGCCGCGCGAGCTGATAAGGTGGGAGCAGCCGTTCGGTAATCACAACGGCGGGCAGCTCAGCTTCAACCCGCTCGCGGCGCCGAACAGCGCCGACTTCGGGCTCCTGTATATGGGCGCAGCCGATGGTGGCAGCGGCGGCGATCCGATTAACCTCGGGCAGAACCTCAACTCGACGTTCGGCAAGATGCTCCGCATCGACCCGCTCGGCAAGAACAGCGCGAACGGCAAGTACGGCATTCCGAAAGACAATCCCTACGTCAACGACAACGATCCGAACACGCTGGGCGAAATCTACGCAGTAGGGCTGCGCAATCCTCAACGCTTCGCGTGGGACTCCCGGAACGGACATCTGTTCGTCGCCGACATCGGCCAGAACATCGTCGAAGAGATCAGCCAGGTCACCCGGGGCGCAAACCTCGGCTGGAACAAATGGGAAGGCAGCTTCGGATTTATCAGCCGCCAGGCGGTCAACCTTGAGAACCCGCGCGGCGACGCGAAGATGTCGTATCCCATTGCCGAGTACGGACAGGTAGATCCGCTGCTGCAGTCCTCATCGGCCGTGACGATGGGCGTGGTGTATCGCCGGAAAGAGATTCCTCAGCTCGCCAATTTGTTGATCTTTGGAGACAACCCGAGCGGGGAAGTGTTCTACGTCAGCGCCGACAAGCTGCCCAACGGCGGCCAGGACCCCATCCGCCGGATTCTGTTCAACGACAATGGCGGGACGAAGACGCTGCTTCAGCTCATCAAGGAGAAGAACGTCGCGCAGGGAAAGACCCCAAGCACGCGCGTGGACCTTCGCTTCGGCGAAGGCCCGAACGGCGAGATATTTATTCTGAACAAGCGCGACGGAACGATTCGGCAGCTAGTGAGGTAGACGTAATTTTCCCGCCTTTGCGCAGTGCTCTGCAATCGTGAAATAGTTCTGCAGGCTCTTCGCGCCAATCACATACGGATGGGGCTCGCCGGGCGCACGCTTGGCGAGCCTCGCCATCTTGTCGTTCGAACCATCCCAGCTCGGATGATTTGACAGAAACACATCCGCGCCGCCTTTTGCCGCAGCCGCCCGGAACCGCTGCGCGGACGCGATGTAAGCGTCGAACCAGTGAGCCGCGGGCCGCTCGGGAGTAATCGTAAAGTTGAACCCGGTGCCGCCCCACAGCGCGGCAACGTGCGGCTTCCCGTTGTCTCTCACAGGCACGAGCGTCGACATCGTGCCTGGCGTGTGCCCGAAGGTATGCACGAACGTCAACGTGGTGTCGCCCAGCGTGAGTTGCTGGCCATCGGCGACGACCATGTCCCGCTTCGGCTTGGGCCACTTCTGCGTATTGCGCGCCAGCAGATCCCAGTCGGCCGCCGTCAGCAACACCCGGGCGCCGAAGCGTTCCTGCAGATACCAGGCGCCGCCCGCATGATCGCGATGCGCGTGGCTGACGACGACGTACTTGATCTGGGCCGGATCGAGGCCCAGCTTCTTCAGTCCTCCGGCGACCTGTTCCTCGACCGAATAGTCATAGACCGGATCGATGATGATGATTCCCGCGGACGTGGTGAGCGCCCACGCCGAGTACTCCCGCTCGCCGACGTAATAGAGGTTGTCGAAGACTTTCATCGGCTCCCGCGCCCATCGCGATCGATCCGGGGGTCCTTGCGGCTGCTGTGCGGCAGGCGGCTGTCCCGTTCGCGCGGGAGGAGTCGCTCTCGCTGCCTGGGCCGGAGTACAGAGATTGATGAGGGCCGTCTGGTCGATCGCCGCGAGCGCATTCGCCGCGGCGACATGAGAGTCGGCAGTTTCGGGTGCTTGCGCGGAGAGCGTGGCACCAAGCAACAGGGCGAGAACGCAGCGTTTCATACGGGCCTCCTGAAGTGGCAAGATCATATACTGTCATCCGATTGAATCATGGAGGGAACGTGATGCGACGAGAGATGCTGGTGACGGCGATGGGGATGATGGTGGTGGCCGCGGGGGTCTCGCCGTTGTGGGCACAAGCTCCGGCCGCGGGGAACCCTGTCGCGGCGGCGGTCCGCGCAGCGTGGGATGGTGCAAAGCGGAACCTGGCGCAGTCGGCAGACATCATGCCCGAGAGCGACTATGGGTTCCGTCCCGTGAGCACCGTGCGAACCTTCGGCCAGATTCTCGCCCACGCCGCGGGCGCCAATTACGTGTTCTGCGCCGCGGCCAAGGGGGAGAACACCCCGTTTGCCGAGGATGCGTTCGAGAAGACTGCGACAACACGCGCCCAGATCATCAAGGCGGTCACCGACTCGATTGCCTACTGCGATGGCGCCTACGCGGCGCTCGACGACAGGCGCGCGGGCGACACGATCGAACTGCCGTTCGGCATGGGCAAAGGCGCGCGTGCGATGCCGCTGATGCTCAACGCCGGCCACGTGCAGGAACACTACGGCAATCTTGTGACGTACTTCCGCATCAAGGGAATCGTCCCGCCGTCATCGCGTCAGCAGTGATGACGGCGTCTCAGTTCGTCGTCGCCGGCACCGCGCCGATTCCCTTGTAGTTGAACTTCTGCAGTCGCTTTCCCTCGTAGGTTTCGACCGTGTAGATGTTGCCCTTCGAGTCGAGCGAGACGTTGTGCACGGCGTAGAACTGGCCGGGGTAGCGCCCGCCGTTGCCGAAATGACTGATGACCTGCAGCGGTTCGCGCAGGATCGTCCATACACGGTGGTTCGCGCCGTCGGCGATAAACGCGTGACGCTGCGCGGTGTCGCGTGAGAACGCGATGTCGAAGATCACGCCGTCGCCGAGCGTGTTCTTGGCGATTTGCGCTTCCTTCACGAACGTGCCGTCTTTCCTGAACACCTGAATACGATCGTTCGCGCGGTCGCAGACGTAGACGAGGCCGTCGTTGGCTATCTGCGCGCAGTGTACCGTGCGGAACACCTGCGGAATCGGGGCGGCCGGGTCGTACGGGCCCGGATCCGTGTCATCCGGCTTCTTGCCGTACGCCCCCCAGTGGCGCTTGTAGGCGCCGGTGTCGGCGTCGAACACGATGACGCGGCGGTTGCGATAGCCGTCGGCGACGAGCACCTCGTTGGTCGCGGGGTGCACCCACATGTCGGCGGCGTTATCCAGATTGCCGGTATCGAGGCTGCCCTTGCTCATC
>JANNJO010000193.1:0-12351 GCA_031395755.1 Acidobacteriota bacterium | reverse complement strand
ATCTTTCAACTCTCGGAATCAGGAGCGGCTCGACCCCCTGGAGTGGCCTCATCAGGTCACTGCAGTTCTCTCCGTCGTATTTGACCCAGTTCGATCTGTACATCGATTGGATTCGCCTGGTGAACATCAACCCGCTGCTGTGCCGGCAGGTGTCCTGGTCGGGCCTGACCAACGGGCAGTTTGATCTATATCTTTCTGCCGAAAACGGAAGCACGACCGCTGCGACTTTGCTGGCGCAGAACGTGGTGAACAACACAGCCTCGCAGGGGTGCGCGAGCACCGGGTCGGGCTACAACTTCTACGCCGGCGGGCTGTCACCCGGCAGCTATCGCGTGATCGCGCGCCGGGTGTCCGGCGGAGATTTCGCGTCCTCCACAGCCTACGTCGTCAACGCAACGCCGACGCTGACCATTACCGCGCCTTCGGAAGAAGGCAGCGCGGACGATTTCGCGACGACACAGCTCGTCAATCCGTGGGACATGAACGCGGTCTCGGACGTCGATGCAACCTTCCAAGTGACGGGAGCCCAGATAGCGACGATTCAGGGAGAAACACCCGGCGGATCGGCACTTCCGAACACCCGCGTGTTCTCGGGAACGAGCGTGGCTGCTTCCGGCCCGGCGGGGGATCCAATACTTGCGCTCCTCTGGGAGGGCGGTCCCAACAACGGAGCTCGAATCGATCCGACCCGCTATCGAATCCTGACCGTCGAGTTCGGGTTGCCCGACAGAGCCCGTTACATCAATGACGGCTCCATCGCTCGCATCGTCTGGCGTGTGGCCGGTTCCCTCGAGACTGTTTCGGACGACATCATTTTCAACAGCCGTGCGGGCGCGAACGTGTTGGACAAATTCAGTCTGGACATGGCCGATCGCACCGTGCTGTCGATCGAGCCAACCTCTCCGTCCCAGGTTGGTTGGGTCCCGGGCGGCTCGGCGACGCCAGGCATCGACAGATTCCGCTTCGACGTCCACGAGTTCAACACCGCCGTCCCGTTCTACGTCAAGCGCGTCAACCTTGCCGCGCTCGAGCGCGCCACCTCCGGCGCTAGCTACACAATCCGCTGGACGGCGAGCGAAAGCGGCACGGTGACGCTCTACCGGGACACCGATCGCAATCCGTCCAACGGAGGTCAGACACAGATTGGCACCGCCACCACGGCCGCCGGCCCAGGCTCATTCGTCTGGACGGCGAATGCGCCCGCAGGCGAGCACTACATTTATGTGGTGATCAACGACGGCCAGGGGAACTCCAACGCCGCCTACTCGCGCTGGCCGATCATCGTCGGGTCCGGCGCTGGCCAGCCGCCGGTGCCGCCGCCGAATTTCCGAATATTGCAGTAACTTCCTGTCGGAACGGTCGAACACGCTGGGAGTAGAATGTCTCTGCGTTCAGCGCGATGCGAATCGGATTCGATGGCAGAAGCCTGGAGTCGCCGGCAGGCGGGGTGCGGCGGTACGCAAGCGAGCTGATTGAAGCGCTCGTTCGGGTGAATCCGAGCGATCAGATGGCGGTCTTCGGGGCGCCCTCTGAAGCGACCCTGCCACTGGGCGTCCAACGTCTTCCCGTCAAACACATCTTCCCAACGAACCTGGGTTGGTCGCTGGTGGATCTGCCGCGCGTGGCCCGACGCGAACCCTGGGACGTCTTCCACGCTCCTGCCTATACGGCCCCACTTCATGGCGTCCATCCGCTCGCGCTGACGATCCATGACGTAAGCTACGAGCGACATCCGGAGTGGTACCCGTATCGACGAGACCCCCTCCGACGCTGGTTCTATCGGCGGAGCGCGCGAACAGCGGACCTGATCATCACGGACTCTGAATTCTCCCGACAGGAAATTGCCGCTGCATACCACCTCGATCCGAATCACATCACGGTTGTGCCGCTCGGCGTGGGCGCGCCGTTCGTCGGGTCGACGCGGCAGCGGCTCCCACGCGAAGTGATCGAACCTTACGTGCTCCACGTCGGCGATCTCCATCCGCGCCGTAACCTCCGCATTCTGATTCGGGCGTTGGCTCGCCTCCCGTCACTTTCTGCGAATCGCACGGCCCCAATGCTGGTACTGGCCGGGGTCGATCGGGGGGAGCGTGCGACGCTCGAGGACGAGGCGCGGGACACGGCTCTTCGGATTCACTTTGTCGAAGCGGCCGACGATCACACACTCGCGTCTCTCTACGCCGGCGCTGCCGCCTTCGTCTACCCGTCGCGATACGAGGGTTTCGGATTGCCGCTGCTGGAGGCCATGGCCTGTGGCGCGCCGGTTCTTGCCGCCCGCGCGGGCGCGATTCCTGAAGTCGTCGGCAACGCGGGTATCCTCGTCGATCCCGACAACGAAGCTGAGCTGGCCGCCGCGATCGGCCGAGTGATCGATGATGCAGATCTCGCGAGCCGGTTACGCGAGGCAGGTCGTCGACGAGCGAAGGATTACACGTGGGACCGGACCGCCGTTCTGACCACCGATGCGTATCGTGAGACGGCCAATCGGGCTTCCGCGCGTCGACCCTTGCCGCTGATGCGATGAATTCGAGTCCGCACTCGGTCGACGTTTCGGTGATCGTTCTCAACTACAACGGCCAGCACTGGCTCGAGCGTTGTCTCACCGCAATCCAGGCACAGCCGTCCGGTAATAAGGAGCTGATCCTCGTGGACAACGCCTCGACCGACGGTTCTGTTGAGCTTGTGCGCGAACGATTTCCCGATGTCCGCCTGCTCGCTCTTGATCGAAACTTCGGGTTTGCCGGGGGCAACAACGCCGGCGCCCGGATCGCAGGAGGCCGCTACCTGGCGTTTCTGAACAACGATACCGTTCCGCAGCCTGGATGGTTGAACGCCTTGAAAGCGCCCCTTGAGCGGGACCCGGTCGTGGCTCTCACGACATCCAGAATCGTGTATCTCCATGACCCCTCGGTCATCGACAGTGCGGGCGACGGCTATCTTCGTGCGGGCGGCGCATTCAAGCGATTCCATGGGGGACCTTTCGCACTCGGCAACGATTCGGGTGAGGTATTTGGTGCCTGCGGCGCGGCCTGCATGATCAGGCGGGACGTGTTTGTCGAGCTTGGCGGCTTTGACGAAGACTTCTTCATGGTTTATGAAGATGTCGATCTCTCGTATCGCGCCAGACTGCGCGGACACCGATGCGCCTACGTTGCAGATGCCGTCGTTCACCATGCGGGCAGTGGCACGCTTCGCCGGAGCAGCGCGGCGGCGGTGTTTTTCGGACAACGCAACCTGGAATGGACGTACCTGAAGAACACGCCTTTTACTCTATTGATCAGATCGCTCCCCAGTCATGTGTTGTATGACGGCGCCGCGTTGCTGACGTACGGGGCAGGCGGTCTCCTCGGGCCCTATCTAAGAGGGAAATGGGCTGCGCTGAAGGGACTTCCTGGACTGCTGCGCAAACGTTCGGTGGTTCAGAGCGGGCGGCTCGCGACGACAAGGAACCTGTGGCGTGCAATGGACGGAAACTGGATTGGCCGGAAATACCGGGAGAAACGCTTCGACGCTCAGCTGCGGGACGGGTAATTCGAGGCGAGATACCTGCGCAACGCATCCTGCCACGTCGGCATCATCACGACGTGGCTGAGCTTGTCGTTGGCTAACGCCGCGAACTGCGGACGCGGGGCGCGCAAGGGGACATCAGCAACCGACACGCCGACAATACGCGCACCCTTCGCTTTTCCCATCAGAGCGGCAACCTCGTGCGCAAGCTGGTGCCACGTGCAACATCCGGAGTTGACGCAGTGATACAGTCCCGGCGCGCCGCCCGGCAGCAGCGCCCTCGTGGCGGCCGCCACATCATCGATGTAGCTGGGCGACACCGTGCGGTCGACAAACACGCTGGCTTCCTCACCGCTGGAAATCGCCCGGATGATGCGATCGATGGAGCTCCTCGCCGCCTTGCCGCCGAACAGGCTCTCCACGCGCAGCACGAACGCCCGCGGCGCCTCGGCCGCGAACCACTCCCCCAGCAGCTTCGACTGGGCATAGACACCCTGAGGATTCGGGGCATCCTCTTCTGTGTAGGGCCGGGACGATCTCCCATCGAACACGAAATCGGTGCTGTAGTGCACGAGCGTGGCATCCACATCAGCCGCAGCGCGTGCGAGCACCCGGACCGCAAAGGCGTTGGCCGACAGTGCCTGCTGCGGCTCGTCTTCCGCCAGATCGACGTGGTTGTACGCCGCGCAATTGATGATGACGTCCGGCCGTTCGGCCCGAACCCGCGAGATGACGGCAGCGTGGCTGGAAATGTCCAGCTGGCCGCGCGCCAATGCCACGACATCTTCCGTTCGTGACAATTCCTCCACGATCGCGCCGGCCAGCTGACCGCCGAATCCCGTCACGAGAATCTTCGTCGGCGACACGCTCATCGCTGTCGCTCCTTCACCGCCGCGCGCGTTTCGCGGTCGACCTCGCGTTTCTTGATCGCGTCGCGCTTGTCGTGCGACTGCTTGCCTTTGGCGAGCGCCAGCGCGATCTTGACGCGGCCCTTCTTGAAGTACATCCGCAGCGGCACCAGCGTCATGCCGCGCTCGATGGTCTTGCCGATCAGCTTGCGGATCTCATGGCTGTGCAGCAGCAGCTTCCTCTCGCGCATCGGCGCGTGATCGGCGTAGCCGCGATGGCTGTACGGCTGAATGTGCACGTTGTGGAGAAAGACCTCACCGCCCTTCACCTGCGCGTAGCTGTCGCGCAGGTTCACGCGCCCCTCCCGGATCGACTTCACTTCGGTGCCAAGCAGCGCGACGCCGGCCTCGAACGTCTCCAGGACGTGGTAGTCGTGAAACGCCTTGCGATTTTCCGCGATGTTTTTCTGCGCGGCCTCGCGCTCGGTTTGTTCAGCCATGTGCTCCCGGCGGATCGCAGGAAGTGCGTACCGAAGAGCATTATCACCCCGAATCGGCCTGCATACGGCTGGCGCGGCGGTTGCCTCCCCTCTTCACCATGGACAATCGCAAGACGATTGGAGAGATGTTCGGCGATTTTCTTCGAGAGGCCGCAGTGCTGACTGCCGTCTTCATCCCTCTGGATCGGACGCTTATGGGCGAGCCGTTGACAGCGGGTTGGACGGTCGCCATACTCGGAATATCCGGCGGTCTGCTGGCTGCGGGCATGGCTGTGGAAAGGATGAGGAAATGGAAGACATCATGACCAACCAGACAATTCTCGCGATGTTTCCCATCGTGGCCATGGGTATTATCGCGACGATACTTGGGCTTTACTTCGCCGGGAAAGAACGCCGCGAAAGTCGAGAGCAGGAAGCCAGCCGCCACCGCTAGAGCCCTGCGTCACTCCCCGCCAATCTCGCGGCCAGCAGCACGGCCTGCACCATGCTTTCAGGATCGGCTATGTCCTTGCCGGCGATGTCGAAGGCCGTGCCGTGATCGACCGACGTCCGGACGATCGGCAGCCCCAGCGTCACGTTCACCGCCTGCCCAAACGCCACGAGCTTCACCGGAATCAATCCCTGATCGTGATAGCACGCGATCACGGCGTCGAACTCCCCGCGGAGCGCGCGGACAAACACGGTGTCGCCCGGCCACGGCCCCGTGATGTCAATCCCTGCCTTGACGCACCGCGCCACGGCCGGCTCGAGCACATCGGCTTCCTCGCGGCCCAGCAGTCCATGCTCTCCCGCATGCGGGTTCAATCCCGCGAGCGCGAGACGAGGCCGCGCCAGCCCGAAACGCGGCAGCTCTCGATTCGTCAGCTTGATAATTCCGATCACCGAGTCCATCGTGAGCGCAGCCGGCACCTCCGCCAGAGGAATGTGGATCGTGGCCAGCACGACCCGCAACTTCTCGGACCAGAACATCATCGCCACGTTCGCGGCGTTGGTCAGCGATGCGAGCATCTCGGTGTGCCCGCGCCACGGCAACCCCGCCAGGGCCAGCGCTTCCTTGTTGACAGGCGCCGTCGCCATGCCCTGGATCACGCCGGCCTGCACGTCGCGAACCGCGCGCACGATCGTTTCGTAGGCGGCGTGACCAGCTTCCGCGGAGAGCACGCCAGGTTTGAACGTGTCCTGGGGGCCGTAGAACAGCGGCTCGCAAACCGCGCGGACGCGCGGCTCGTTCATGGCCTTACGGGCGATTTCCGGGCCGATGCCGGCAGGGTCGCCGGCTGTGATGCCTATTCGGGGTAAAGACATGACAGGGGCGAGGGGTTAGGGGTTAGCTGCCGCAGCTGCCGCAGCCGCCTTCGCCGCACGAACCGCAGCCGCCACCCGTTCCGCAGCCGGTAGGATTATCGCAGCCGCCCTCGTCGCCGCAGCCGCCGCCTTTCACACCCTTCGCGTTCGGCAATTCGTACCGCAGGCAGCACTTCAGCCGCCCGCACAATCCGGACAGCCGTGATGGATTCAGGCTGAGGTCCTGCTGTTTCGCCATCTTGATCGAGACGGGCTCGAAGGCGTTCAGCCAGGTCGTGCAGCACAGCGGCCGCCCGCAGGATCCGTAGCCTCCCAGCATCTTCGCTTCGTCACGCGCGCCGATCTGGCGCATCTCGATGCGCGTGTGGAACTCCGATGCGAGCTCCCGCACAAGCTCGCGGAAGTCGACCCGGCCTTCGGCGGTGAAATAGAAGATCAGACGCGACCCGTCGAAGAACTGCTCAACGCGGGTCAGCTTCATCTCGAGCGCGCGCTCGCGAATCTTGAGAAGTGCGACGCGGTGCGCCTCCTGCTCACGCTGCTGGCGCTTGAGCCGCACGATGATGTCTTCGGCAGTCGCTTTCCGGATGACATGGTTGGGCGAATGCTCCGGCGGCTGCCGGCGCTCGAGCACGGCGGCAGGGGTCGGCACAACCATACCGATCGCACTGCCGGCCTCGCACTGCACGATCACCTTGTCGCCCGCCACAGGAGGCGCGCCCGCAAAAAACAGATCGTTCAGCAGGAACGTCTGCGGGCGTCCAATGGGCGCGAACTTCACGGAGACGGAACGAGCGGGGTGCTCAGTGGACATTCAACGCCAACCAGTCTGCCACGACTTTTGGACTCACGTTGCGATCGAGGGCATCTTTGGCGCGTGTCACCGCGCTGAACGCATTGGCGGCCCGCTCGGCGCCGAGCGTCCGCCCCAACCCATCAAGCGCCTCGCGGCGATCCAGATTGGCCAGGAAGCGCGCATCGGCGCCGCTCGTCAGCAGGCCGACGTCGCGCAACACCGACGAAAGCGCCTGGAGCCGGGCTCCCAGATACTCGCGCTCGGATGCGGCCGAGCCCCCGCCCTTCAACAGTTCCTTCGCCTGGTCGAGGCGGATCCGCGGATCGCGCCCGGCCACGCGCAGCAGATCTTCAGCGTCCCCCCTGGCCTCCACGAAATCATCGGCCTGCAGCTCGAGCGCATGCTGCACGCTGCCATCCGACGCCGCAGCGGCTGTCAGGGCATCCGGGCGCGAATACCCATGACCGCGCTCGAGCACCACGGCAACATCGGCTACGTTCAACCGGCCAAAACGCAGCTGGGCGCAGCGCGAACGCACCGTCGGCAACAGCGCATCAGGCCTCGATGTCACGAGAATAAAGACCGATGCGGGGAGCGGCTCCTCGAGTGTTTTCAGCAGCGCGTTCTGCGCCGCACCCATGAGCGCATCCGCCTCATTGATGATCGTCACGCGGCGGCGTCCTTCGAACGGCCGGTAGACGGCGCCATCGATGGCCGCCCGCACCTGCTCGATCTTGATCGAACCCGTGTCGCCGGGCTCGATGATCTGCACGTCGGCATGGGCGCCGCGCACGATACGGCGGCAGGCCGGGCAAGTGCCACAGGCGTCGTCCAGCGTCGATCGTCCAGCGTCCATCGTCGACAATCGCCGATCCCTGCAGTTCAGCGCCTGCGCAACGGCGACCGCCGTCAACCGTTTGCCGACGCCTGCCGGGCCGGAAAGAATCAGGCTCGGCGGCAGCGATTCGCGAGCGATGGCGTGCGACAACAGGCTCAACAGCGGACGATGACCGACGACCTCGCGAAATGCCATGGATTGGCCGAATCCTACCACGCGCCCAGCGCTTTGGACTCTGGACTTACAATCTGCGGCGATGAGACTTTCTGCCCTTTGCTTTGCCTTCATCCTGGCGGCACTTCCAGCCTGCACCCGTTCTGTTTCTCGCGAAGCCGAGCCTGAACCCGGCGTGCCGGTGATCGCCGAGCCGGTTCGTCTTGGAATGATCCGCTCAACCATCAGCGCCACCGGCGTCGTCGGAACACTCCCGGGAGCCGACTTCACGGTCCTTGCGCATGAGCCCACACGCATCGCCGAGATCACCAAGAGCGTTGGGGACAGCGTCAAGAGCGGAGAGATGCTCGTTCGATTTGAGTTTCCAGCGCTTCGCGCACAGCAGGCGGTCAACACCGCTTCGGTAAAGGCCGCGGAACTGAGGCTGCGTCAGGCTCGGCTGGCACAGGAGCGCATCCGATCGCTGCTCTCCAGCGGCGCCGCTTCTCGGAGAGAGATGGACGACGCGGATGGCGAGGCGACGCTGGCCGACGGCGACCTCGCCGTGGCCAGAGCCGCGATGCGTGCGTCTGAATCATTGGGGCAGAACACCACGATTCGCGCGCCATTCAACGGAACGGTGACGGAGCGCCTGCATCACCCCGGCGATCTGGTGGGGCCCGGCGACAAGGATCCGATTCTCCGGCTCATCGATCCCAAACAGGTTCAGCTGACGGCGATCGTGCCGGCGGGCGACATTACGCGCTTCGCGATCGGCGCCACCGCGCGCGCCGTGGCGGAGGGCAAGGCCCTTGCGGAGTTGTTGAGGGTCGTTTCGCGCCCGGCACCCGAGGCCGGCGCGACGACCGTCGCCATCACGCTCGCGTTCGATACGCCCACCGACGTGGCGCCGGGCACCCAGGTTGGCGTGGAGATCGATGCGGAGCAACGCTCGAATGTTCCCCTCGTCCCCGCCACCGCGGTGCTGAAAGACGCGGGCAACAATCCCGTGGTGGTGGTCGCCGTGGGAACCATCGCTCAGCGGCGCCCCGTCGTCACGGGGCTGGAAGATAGCCAGTACATTGAAATCCGCTCGGGGTTGAGGGCCGGCGAGCTCGTCATCACCCAGGGGCATTCCAGCCTCCGCGATGGCACACCGATCAGTGTCACCTCCCCGTAGACGCGTCGAGCGTTGCGGGCTATAGTTTCTCCCTGCGAACAACCGCAAGACTAAGGAGGATCGACGTGAAACGCATGCTTTTTGCTGTGGCCCTGTGCGCAGCTCTTGGACTCCTCACGATTTATGCTCAGGGCCAGGCGCCGGCGCGCGGCCAGGGGCCGGCTCCAAGCGCTGACCCATACGCGAACAACCCCGATGCGGGCAAAGTCCAGTTCCCGCTCGCCGCCCCTGCCGGTAAAGACAGCGGCGCGAAGGCGACCGCGCTTCCCGGCTCCGCCAATACGGGCGCGGTCGATCCGGCCACGTGGAAATACGGATCGGGGCCGGCGTACCGCGCACCGGCGGGCTCCAAGCTCTGGAATCCGGTGAAGCTCAAGCTGCAGCAGGGCGGCAAAGTGACCGGCGGCACCGTCTTCAGCGCGACCGATCCGCTGACGTATTGCGCGATGGCGAATGCCGGCTATGACTACATCTGGACCGAGATGCAGCACAACGATCGGGACTGGTCGCAGGCCGCCCGCATGTGGCGTACGTGCCCGCACGCCAAGGCGGTCCCCGGCGCGCGTATCGCCTACGCCGACGAGCGCGAAATTCAGCGCGCGACCGACGCCGGCGCACTGGTCATCGTCGTGCCGACCGTTGACACCGTGCAGGAAGCGCTCGCCGCTCGTGATTGGACGTACTTTCCGCCCCTCGGCAAGCGCAGCCAGGGCGGCGGACAGGGCTTCGACGCGGCCATGTGGGGCGGCGTGCCCGGCGGCTATCGTCAAACCATCAACGACAACATCGTGCTGATTCTGATGATCGAAACGATCGAAGGCGTGAAGAACGCGCATGAGATCGCCAAGATTCCAGGCGTCGACGCGCTGTTCGCGGCAAGCGGCGACCTCGGCAACTTCTCGGGCTATCCGCAGGGCACGCCCGATTACGAGCGTCTCATCAACATCGTGCACGACGCCGCTATCGGCGCCGGCAAGCGTCTGTGCGGACCGTTCGCGTGGCGCGACCGGCCCGACTTCACCTGCTTCCAGAATGCGAGTGAGACCGCTGCGATCGTGCGAGGCGTCACCGCCGAGCTCGGTCCGCTGGCGAATACCCAGGGAAAAGTTGAAGTAGGGCCGCTGGCGACACCGGTGAAGTAGTCGTCAGTCCCGGTCGGCAGTCTGCAGTCTCATGACTGCTGACTGAGACTGATTACTGATGACTGGCGACTGTCTCCTGCCAGGACCGCAACGCGTCCGTATCTCAACTGTCATCAATGCTCGTGCTTGCGTTCGTACTCGGCCTGGGCGTGAGCCTTGTCCTTCGTCGTCTTGGCGTGCACGCGCCGGGCGGCGTCGCGCGACATCCGTCGGCTATCGGCGGAATCGACGGCAAACAGCGACACCAGCCGTTCGAGATCGGGGCTCTGACATTCGGGACACGCCGGAGTATCGCCGAGGCGCACGATGGCTTCGAACTGGTGCCGGCAGGCGCGGCATTGATATTCGTATATGGGCATATATCTCCGTTGTCATTGTCTCAAAACGAGGGACGATACCGCGATCTTGAGCGCGAACAGGGCCCGCCGTGCTGGTTTAGCGGGGTGTCGGTCACGGTCGACAGCCCGGAAAAGCAACGCGTCGGCAATATCGGTCAACCCGAGATCCCGGAACCAATCAACGAACCTGTGCTGCAAGGTGGCGAATGGCGTGCCGTTGCGCACTACCGGAGACTCCAGGACTCGTCAAAGAATCCGGCGAAGGGCACGGTGGCGGTGTCGGCGTCAGCCTGCACCTGCAGCACCGCGATGTCTCCGAGAGTCGGCATGCTGTAATCGGACGTATACGAATTTTCTGCAATCGTCAGCCCGCTGTTCAGCACCACGTAGCGCGATGGCGCCAGCGGATTCGGGTACACAAGAACCGGCAGGTGGCTGGCGGCGGCGAATTCCTTCCCGCCCACCGTAATCGTGCCCTTGCTCCACCGTACCGGCAGTTTCCCATTCAGCCGTCCGATCCACCGGTTGCTACCGGGATCACCGAAGAGCACGACGTGGTATTTCGAGAAATCGGATTCTGAGACATCCGTATCGTTCTTGATGCGCGGGTGAGCACGGTAAAAGCGCGCGTAGGCCTGGTCGAACCTTTCGAGCCGCTTCAGGGCGTGCTGATGAGCGGCGGGATTCCACGGTGTCCCCGTTGGCCGGACGAGCAGGAACGGATCGAGAAACGCGTCGTCGATGGGTCCCTGCAGTCCATGCGTCTTGTGCAACCCCGCCCATTTTCCGGAGGGCGCCGGGCGCCAGCCCGACACCGACTTTTCGAACGCCAGCTCGCGACCGGGCTTCACTCGGAGCGTCTGACCGTCGATCTGAATCTCGGAAGCCCGTTCAGTCTCACGCAGCACGAGGCGCGAGACATTCGTCGTCTTGATTTGATAGGACCCGCCGCCTGACAGGCGCCGCGCATCGACCTCGGCGCGTTCGTAGTGTTTCCCCAGGCCGTCAATCGTCACCCAGAAACTCTTGTTGTAGCGGGTCGTGTAGGTCAGGAACCGGATGTGGTCCGGCGACTGGAGCCCCCGGTCCGTCCCCTCCTTCAGGAATCCGTCGAGCCGCTGCCGCACTTTGGGACTCGTGCTGTGGCCGGTCTTCTCGGAAATCAGGAAGATGCTCGGGGTGCCTTTCGCGACGTAGTCGTTGGGCTCGCCTTCCGAGGGGAAGCCTTCTTTTGCGAGCTGCTCCCGTATTCTGATGGACGATTCGAGCTGGCCGCGCGTCGGCTCGCCTTCCGGCGGGCGAGGAATGGATGCGACCTGCGTGTCGCTGTCTCCATCGTGGCCGGCGATCGGAAGGTTGAACGCATTCAGCGCCCACTCGGTCATGTTCTCCCAGATCCGAAGCGTCGGCCGCTGATGAGGCGGAAACTCGTCCATCATGATGTAGCGCCGCGGCCATGTGCCGGCGCCGATCTCTGCAGCGACCCAGCGATCCGGATGGTGAAGAGCGAGATGCCATGCACCCGCTCCGCCCAGCGAAAACCCGCGGAGCACGAGCCGGGAGTTGTCGATCTTGAATCGCCGCTGAACCGCGGCCGTCGACTCGAAGACATCGACCTCGCCGGCCCAGTGATTGGCGTTGTTGCCCCGTGCGAAGACTTCCAGTTGAAACTGCCCGGCGTTCCAGACCCCGTTGCTCGCAGGATTCGGAGTCGGGGCCAGGCACGATCCCTGTGTATGCGTGA
>JANNJO010000173.1:0-33715 GCA_031395755.1 Acidobacteriota bacterium | reverse complement strand
TGCTGGGCCAGCGATGCGCCCACGAGCAGCGCGATTCCCGACGCGACGGCAAAAACCATTTTCCTCATCGGTCACCTCAAATCACGGTCCGGCTGAAGCCGGACACCACGTACTCTCACGGTCCGGCTGAAGCCGGACACTACGTACCGTCAAACAACAACACCGTGTAGGTGGACGAGGACAGCATCTTCTCCAGGCCGCCCCAGACGTCCTGATGAATTTCCGACGTCACCCACTTCTGTCTCAAGTCCTCGTTCTCATACGTGATGACAAAGCGGTAGTTGATGCCCGCGGGAGCGACCCCGACCGGCACCGCAGTCAGTTTCAGCATGCGAACGTCGACGTAGCCGCGAAACTTCATGGCAGCGGGGCGAAACTCCGTCTGGAAGTACCGCAGCATGTCCTGCTCTTTCGCCGAATCGACGGCGAGGTCGACGTGCACCTGAACCATAAGGATCTCCACGGTCCGGCTAAAGCCGGACACTACGTACTACGAGTAAATGAGCTTCTGTCCCAGGACAGACGTCTTCAACCGATAGAGTCCCGTTTCCGCCGTCATATAGAGCGAGCGGCCGTCATCGCCCCACGCGCAGTTCGCAGGCTGCTCGGGCAGCTTGATCGTGCCGAGATGCGTGCCATCCGGTTTGAAAATCCAGACGCCACCAGGGCCCGTCGCCCAAATCCGTCCGTCGGCGTCCAATTTCATCCCGTCTGGGAGGCCGCCGTCTTTCGAGCTGCCGACATCGACGAACACGCGGCCATGGCCGACGCTTCCGTCAGCGGCCAGGTCGTAGCGCATCCACAGCCGTTTGTTGTCGTCGGAATTCGCGACGTAGAGCGTCCTTTCGTCGGGCGAAATGGCAAGGCCGTTCGGCCGGGTCATGTCGGAGATGATGACTTCAAGCTTCCCCCCGCTCAGCTTGAAGACGCCGTTGAATGGCAGCTCTTTCATCGGATCGTCGTCGCCTTCCGGCAGCCCATACGGCGGATCGGTGAAAAACAGCGTGCCGTCGGCACGGTAGACGAGATCGTTAGGCGCGTTCAGCTTCTTGCCCTGGAAACTGTCGACCAGCGTGCTCACGCTCATGTCGGGAGCGATGCGGACGATACGCCGATTGCCGTGCTGGCAGAGCATCACCGATCCATCCGGGCCCGCGGTCATCCCGTTGGGACCGATGAAGCCGCCGGCCGGCAGGCTGTTGCCGTCGTACCCGCCGGGCCTGAGCAGCTCCACGACCTTGCCGTCAGGCGACCACTGACGAACGACGTTGCCTGGGACGTCGCTGAACCAGAGCGCACCGGACGGCCTCCACAGCGGCCCTTCCGTGAAGATGAAGCCGCCGCTGAGCTTTTCAATCTGTGCGTCGCGCGGCACGAGCGAGTCAAACTCGGGGTGGAGGCGATCAATGCTCATATCAATATGTGAAACTCTGTTTCAGCTAGACACTGAATTGCAAGATGCCTGCGTCCACTGCCCGTCAATGAGCCGCCACATGCGGTCGTTCGGGTTCTTGTCGCGCAGCGCGGCCGGCAACCGCCCGGAACGGACATTGTCATAGGAGTGCAGCGCGGCGAAGCGGCGCAGGGCCGCGGGAATGCCAACGGCGGTGAAGCCGGGGTGCCCGGTTGCGGGGTATGGCCCGCCGTGATTCATGCCGGCGCTGACGGCTACGCCGGTCGGCATCTTGTCGTTGAGCAGGCGCCCCACCCGCAGGCGGAGGCGCGGCGCCAGCTGGGCATAAAGCCCCTCGTCTGCTCCGCCGGAGTCGGAATAAATACAGCCGGTAAGATTGCCTTCGAGGCAATCGATCGCGCGAGCGGCCTCTCCCGCATCGCGTGCGACGACGAGGAGCGAGCTGGCGCCAAAGGCTTCGGTCTGGAGTTTCTCCGCTTCGGCAAGGAACTGCTCGCCGGTCACACGCAGCAGGGTGTTGGGATGGCGGCCACTGGATGTCGGCAGCTCGGGGTCGGTGACGAGCTGTGCGCCAGAACTCCGAAGCACCTTGACACTTGCCGCCAGAGCACGCGCGACGTCGGCAGAAAGGAGCGGCGGAGGCGTGGCGCCGTCGAACGCGGCCTTTGCAGCCGCGATGAAGCGCTCCGTGTCATCGCCTGCGAGCAGGATCACAAGGCCCGGATTAGTGCAGAACTGTCCTCCACCGATGAGGCAGCTTCCAGCAAACTCCTCAGCGATCTTCGCGCCGCGCTCGGCAAGCGCCCCGGGCAGAATCAACACAGGGTTGATGCTCGACATCTCGAGATAAATCGGTTTGCCGACCTTGTCTGCAGCGCCCTTCAGCGCCATGCCGGCGGTTCGGCTTCCGGTGAAGGCCGTCGCACCGATGCGCGGGTCCGACACCAATCGCAAACCGGAATCGGGTTTGATGCGGTAGACCATCTGGACGGTCGCAAGGGGAAGGCCGGTTTCCGCGACTGCGGACAAGGCTTCCTCGGCAAGCATGCGGGAAGTCCCGGGGTGCGAGGGGTGCCCTTTCGCGATCACAGGATTGCCGGCGGCAATGGCCGCGGCGAAATCGCCGCCGGCCGCGCCATTGAACGCGAACGGAAAATTGTTCGGGCCAAACACGGCGACCGGGCCAATCGGCGCAAGCATCGACCGGATATTCATCTTTGTGTCGAGGGTTGGAAGCGCCCACGAGCCTTCACGAGCGGCGGCGGCGGCCTGTCGAAGCTGACCGGTCGTCCGGGGCAGCTCCACGTCGGCCAGTCGAGGCGATCGCGGGAGCGCGGTTTCGAGATGCGCCTGTTCGACCAGCTCGTTTTTCCGCGCGTCGAGGCGACCGGCGAAACGCTCCAGAAAAAGCGCGATCTGTTCGGGATCGGCACTGCGTAATGTCTCAGCCGCCTCGGCAGCAGCCGCGAGCGCCTCGTCGCAATCGTCCCACGAGCTCACAGGATATGAATCCGGCAATGGTTCGTTCGTGTCCGGGTTCACTCCCTGGAATGTCGCGACCGACTTCGCGGCACGCCACTTCCCACCTATCAGCACAACATGTTCGGCCATAAGAGTCAGACAATCACGACAGGGTTACGAAGGACGCCGATGAGCGGAACCTCGATCTCGATGAGATCATCCTCTTCGAGCGTGAATCCGTCGGGCGGAATGACGCCTGTGCCGGTCAGAAGCACGGCGCCGTGTGCAAAGGTTTGCGATCGAAACAAATACGACGCCATGTCACGAAAACTCCGCCTGATATTCCCGACCGACGTCTCGCCGGCGAATGCCGGCTGCCCTTTCCGCGAAATCACGATGCGTATCGTCTGCCCGCGCAGGTCCGGCTCCGACGGTCCCACCAGGATCCACGGTCCGAGCGCGCAGGAGCGATCATAAATTTTCGCCTGCGGCAGATACAGGAGGTTCTCGCCTTCGATGTCGCGCGAGCTCATGTCGTTGCCGATGGTGCAGCCGACGACGGCGCCTCGGGAGTTGAGCACGAGCGCAAGCTCCGGCTCCGGCACGCTCCAGTGCGCGTCGCGCCGAATCCCGACGGGCTCGCCCGTGGCGACGACCTTTTCCGGGAAGGCTTTGAAAAATATCTCAGGGCGCTCCGCGTCGTACACCCTGTCGTACGCCGTCGCGCTGAAATCCGACTCCTCCATCCGGGCGGCCTTGCTGCGCAGATAGGTGACGCCGGCCGCCCACACTTCCTGCCGCTCCACCGGTGCGTGGAGCCTGACTTCCGAGAGTGCAAACCGCGGCAGGGATAACCGGTCGATGCCGTTCAACACGCCAAGGGGATCGTCGCTTTCGAGCACTGGAGCCAGACTGCTGATGCCGGCGGCGGTCAGATCGACTAGGTGCGCATCATCGACAGCCATGCCGATACGCACATCCTCTTTGATGGAGGTGAACCGGCAGATCCTCAGGCCCTTCATGCGAGCGCGTGCACAGCGACCGGCTCGCGTACCGGATCGGCAGTCTCGAGCGAGTTGCGAAGGGCCCGGCCGAAGCCGGCAAACTGAATCGTCATGACATCGCCGTCGTGAAGTTCTATCTGATCTGAAAAGCTCAGGCTGTGCGCGCCGTAGAAGTGCACATGAATATCGCCCGCGCGCCTGTGCCCGTCGAACTTGAAGTGATGATGTTCGATGTTGGCCAGACTGTGACACATCTCGCGCTCGCCGGTCGTAATTTCTCGATCCCAGATGAGGCGGCCGTCGCGCCGGATCGTGACCCGGCCGGACACGACGTCGAAGTCGGGATCGATCACCAGCTCGGGGCCGATCGAGCAATTGCGCAGCTTGGAGCCCGCGAGGTTCAGGTAGTTCTTCTTCTCGAACCTGTGATCGGAGAACTCGTTGCCGGCCGCCATGCCGACGCGGTGCGGGCGGCCCTGCTGATCGATCACGTACAAGCCGGCGACCTCCCCTTCCTCGCCGCCATCCTCAGCGAAGCCAGGCACGACAAGCGGCTCTCCACACGCCCGCAGCACATCGCCCGCACCCTTGTAAAACCACTCCGGCGCAGTTCCACAGCTGCCCTTCGGGGGACGGCCGCCTTCGAGCCCCGCGCGGAACATCCTCATGCTGTCGGTCAGGGTGGCGTCGCTCTTGTCGTGCATCGCGTGCCGGCTGGCAGCACTGCCGAGATGAGTGAGACCCGTGCCCGACACAAGGCACCTCGCCGGTTCGGGGTGATCGAGAGGAACGAGCAGCTTCCACGGGGAGGCGCCAGCATAGACCGACTCGTAGTCCACAAGGTCGCCAGTGCTCTGTCTCTCGATGAGCGCGGTGATCGGCTCCCCGGACGTCAGAGCCGAGTTCGCAAGCTCGTAGGTTGAAGCCACCGCAGAGAGCAGCCGGAGGTTGGGCTCTTCGACGCGCGCCACGCGGCGCGTGGTCGCCTTCTGCAGCTGGACGAGGCGCGTCTTCGATCGCATCACTTCCATTTGATGTTGCAGCCGATGCTGGCCCTCTGATCCTGCGCGATGGGGCTCCCTGCAATCAGCGCATCGACGGCTGCGCGCAGATCGGCGCCGGTGACGGGGATGTCGCTGCCCGGCCGGCTGTCATCGAGCTGGCCGCGGTACACAAGACGGCGGCCGGCATCGTAAAGAAAAAAGTCCGGCGTGCACTGCGCGTCGTACGCGCGCGCGACATCCTGCGACTCGTCGTGCAAATAGGGAAACGTGAACCCCAGCTCATTCGACATCTCGGCCAGCTTCTCCGGGCGGTCTTCGGGAAACCCGGACTCGTCGTTGGCGCTGATCGCGACGATGCCCACGCCGCGGCCGGCGTAATCGCGGCCCAGACGGGCGAGCTCGCCCTGCACGTGCTTCACGAACGGGCAATGACGGCAGATGAACATCACGAGCAGTCCTTTGGGGCCGGCGGCGCCATCGCGCGAGATCGGCTTCCCGCTGACCACGTCGGAAAGACTGAAATCGGGCGCTGCGGTACCGAGCGGCTTCATCGAGGACGGGATTCGGGCCATCAAGGACTCCTTCTCAAACGACGCGGCTTCGGAGTAGTCTGGTGCGTTCCCAATAATACCTTCAGTCTTCGCGATGATCCGGGGAGTGTCGAAGATGGATAGAGTCAAGGGTTTCCTGCTCGCCGCGGCGGCGATGACAGCCGGTGTGCTGTTCGCCCAGCAGGCGCCGGTGTCCGATACGGTGATGAACCCGCTCGCCAACAGTCCGACCGCGGCAGCCGACGGGCAGCGCATTTACGACGGCACGTGCCAAACCTGCCACGGGCCCGCCGGCAGCGGTGACCGCGAGCGCGGTACCCCGGTGTTGACCACGACCGGCTTGAAGCACGGCGACGACGTCGCGGATCTGTTCCGCACTATTCGCAACGGCATCGCGGGGACGCAGATGCCGCCCTACAAGGGCCTGCGCGACGAGCAGATATGGCAGCTCGTGAGCTACATCAAAAGTCTTCAAAACAGCGCTCCCGCTGCCGGCTCGGCGCGAGGTGCGATGACGCCGATTGAGGGCGACACGGCAGCCGGCGAAGCGCTGTTTTTCGGAAAGGCGGCGTGCGCCACCTGCCACGAAGTGAACGCGCGCGGCGCATTCACGGGGCCGGATCTGTCGAACGCGGGCCGGCTGAATGCCGCCGCGCTGCGCCAGAAGATCGTATCGCCCAATGAGCCGCCGCCTCCGGTTCCCGGCGCCCGCGGGGGCGGCGGTGGCCGAGGCGCTCCTCCACCGGTGACGGTCGTGGCCCGCACGCAGGACGGGCGCGAAATTCGCGGCGTGCGACGGAACGAGGATACCTTTTCGCTGCAGCTGGTCGATGTAGCCGGCCGGCTGCATCTGCTCGACAAGCAGAAGATGGCCTCTGTGACGGTTGAGAATCGTTCGATCATGCCGAACGACTACGCGACGCGGTTGTCACCCGCGGAGATCACAAACCTCGTCGCGTATCTTCGAATGCAACAGGGCCGCGATGCGGCGAAGATCGCGGCGCAGCCGCTTGCCGGCGGTGTGAGCTATCAGCGACTGCTCAATGCGAAGGCCGAGCCACACAACTGGCTCATGTACTGGGGCGATTACCAGGGCACGCATTACTCCCCGCTGAGCCAGATCACGCCGAACAACGTCGGGCGGATGAAGACGGCCTGGGCTTTTCCAATTCTCGGCGGCGCCTCGGTGCTTCAAGGCACGCCGCTCGTCGTGGACGGCGTCATGTACACGACCGGGAGCGGCAACCCGGCAACGGTGACCGCGCTGGACGCGCGCACGGGGCGTCAGATCTGGCGATGGACGCGGCAGCAGAAAATCACCAACCCGTACGAGATCAACCCGTTCGCCCGGGGCGTCTCCATCCTCGGCAACCGGCTGTTCCTGGGCACACTCGACGGTTTTCTCGTGTCGCTCGACGCGCGGTCCGGCCAACTACTCTGGGAAGTCGCCGTCCTGGATACGATGGACGGCTCGAGCATCACGAGCCCGCCGCTCGTGCTGAAGGACATGGTAATCACGGGCATGACCGGAGGGGAGTACGCGACGAGAGGATTCCTCGACGCGTACGACGCCGCGACGGGCAAGCGCCGGTGGCGGTTCTACACAATCCCGGGTCCCGGTGAGTTCGGGAACGACACCTGGAAGGGTGACAGCTGGAACACCGGCGGCGGCCCGACGTGGCTGACCGGCAGCTACGATCCGGATCTCAATCTGATCTACTGGGCCGTCGGAAACCCGGCGCCGGAATTCGACCGCAGCGCGCGCGGAGAACTGGACAACCTCTTCAGCGATTCCGTGATCGCGCTCGACGCCGACACCGGAAAGCTGAAGTGGCATTTTCAGTTCACCCCGAACGATGGCCACGATTGGGACTCCGTGCAGGACATGATGCTCGTGGATCGCGTGTGGCGCGGACAGAGCAGAAAGCTGCTGATGCACGCCGACCGCAACGGGCATTTCTACGTCCTCGACCGGACAAACGGCAAGTTCCTGTCGGGCACGCCGTTCGTGTATCAGAACTGGAACGCGGGTTTCGACGAAAGCGGGCGCCCCCGCCACGTGCCGGGCTCGAATTCGAGCGCTGAAGGCAGCTTTCTGGTGTACCCGACGTTGGGCGGCGCCACCAATTTCCAGGCGCCTTCATACAGCCCGATCACCGGATGGTTCTATCTCGCGTTCTCCGAAGGCGGCCAGCAGTACGTCAGCGCGCCGCAGACCATCGAGCGAGGCCGTCAGTACCTTGGACGCGGTCGCGCCGCGGGTCCTGCGCCGGCGCGCGGGCCGAACGAGCCCGCGCCGAATGCCGGGCTGAAGGCCCTCGACCCGGAAACCGGAAAGACGATGTGGTCCTTTCCGATGTACAGAGGCTCGAACACGAATGGGCTGCTCGCGACCGGCGGCGGCGTCGTCTTCGCCTCCGAGCGCGATGGAAACGTCCTTGCGCTCGATGGGAAAACAGGAAAGCACCTCTGGCATTTTCAGACGGGCGGCAATCACGCCGCATCACCGATGAGCTACGCGATCGAAGGCAGGCAGTACATCGCGCTCTCGGCCGGCAACGTGGTGTTCAGCTTTGCTCTGGAGGAATGACCTCATGTTCGTAATACGCACGCTCGCGCTCGGCGCACTGCTGGTCGGCGTGATGATGCTGATCCCCGCGGAAGCGCAGCAATATGAGGCCCGCCGCAAGGGCGACATCGTCCAGCTCGAAGACAAGAAGAATCAGACGGTCGTCTCGATCATCACGTCGGTCGGCAACATGGCGTACGAGATGAAAGTGAAAGGCCACAACGTCCTTCGCTTCACGCTGCCGTCGATTGACGACCTCAGAGCCAAGCCGGCCGGAATGCACGGTATCCCGTTCATGGGGCCCTGGGCGAACCGCCTCGACGAGCAGGCGTTCTATGCCAACGGCAAGCGCTACCCGTTCGACATGCAGCTCGGAAATGTGAACGGCGCGATTCCGATTCACGGGTTCATGACCCGAACCGATCAATGGCAGGTGGTCGAAGCCAAGCACGATGGCACATCGGCGTGGGTCACCAGCCGCCTCGAGACGCAGAAGCAGCCGTCGTGGATGAAGCAGTGGCCGTTCGCCCACACGATCGACATGACCTACCGCCTGCAGGATGGCGTGCTCGAAGTGTTCACGAAGGTGACGAACCTTGCCGCGGAGCCGATGCCGGTGTCGATCGGCTATCACCCGTACTACCAGCTCACCGACTCCGCGCGCGAAGAGTGGACCGTGTCTATCCCCGCACGTACGCGATGGCTGCTGTCATATCAGAAAGTCCCGACGGGTGAGATTGAAGCAGCTGACAAGTTTTTCCCCGGCGGGAAGGGCGCGTTGAAGGACTACAACCTGGACGATGTGTTCAGCGATCTCGTAAGGGATGCGCAGGGCCGCGCGACCGTCACGCTCAAGGGGCGCAAGCAGCAGCTCGACATCAGTCAGGGACCGAACTACAAGTCGCTGGTTATTTATTCGCCGAACCCCCTCAACACCGGGCTCGGCAGCCAGATTCCGCCGCCCAACCCCAACGCGCCCGTTCCGGCTCCTGCCGCGCGCGGCAGGGGGGCGTCGCCGGCTCCAGCAGACCCGCTGAATACACCGAATTTCATCTGCTTCGAGCCGATGGCCGGCATCACGAACGCGCTGAATCTGGCCCACAAGGGCGTTTATAAAGAGCTTCAGTACGTCCAACCCGGCGGCACGTGGCAGGAAAGCTTCTGGATTAAACCCAGCGGATTTTGAGGGAGAGATCTGACATGAAGGGAATAGGGATTGGGGATTGGGGATTAGGGCGGATCACGCGTGTCACGCTGGCTTCGCTGATTCTGATCTCAACGATTTCGGCCTGCGGGGGCGGCCAGCCGCCGCAGCAAACGGCCGCGCCGCCCGCGGCGCCGGCGCCCGAGCCGCCGAAAGCGCCGTATTACGTCTACGTCACGAACGAAGTCGGGGGCGATCTGACGGTGATCGACGGCGGCACCAACCAGGTTGTCGCGACGATTCCCCTCGGCAAGCGCCCGAGAGGCATCAAAGTGAGCCCGGACGGCACGAAGTTGTTCGTAGCGCTCAGCGGCTCGCCCATCACCCCTCCCGGCGTAGACGAAAGCAAGCTGCCGCCCGCCGACAAAAAAGCGGACGGCATCGGCATCGTCGACATCGCCACACGCAAGGTGACGAGCGTGCTGACGAGCGGCTCGGACCCGGAGCAGATCGCGCTGAATGCCGATGGGACGAAGCTCTTCGTGTCGAACGAGGATACCGGCGAGGCCAGCATCATCGACATCGCGAGCAACACGATCATCACCCGCATCAAAGTCGGCGGCGAGCCCGAAGGCGTGACGACGAGCCCGAACGGGCGGTGGGTCTATGTCACCTCGGAGGAAGACAACCAGGTCGCGGTGATCGATACGGCCAGCAACAAAGTACTGAAGATGATTGACGTCGGTGCGAGGCCTCGCTCTGTCGCGTTTCTTCCCGACAGCTCCCGCGCGTACGTGACGGCGGAGAATGGCGGCACCGTGCACGTCGTCGATACGAAGAACCACACCGCTATCAAGACGCTGAAGCTGACGGGAGAGGTCGTTCGTCCGATGGGCGCCACCGCGTCGCCGGACGGCAAGCGGCTATACGTGACGACCGGCCGCGGAACGATGCTGGTCGCGATCGATACAACAACCAACGAGGTCGTCGGCTCAGTCAAGGTGGGAACCCGGCCGTGGGGCGTCGAAATCAGCCCCGATGGCAAGCGTCTTTACACTGCGAACGGTCCTTCGGGTGACGTCTCCGTGGTCGACGCGGGCACGATGACGGTGATCGCGACCGTGCCGGCGGGAAAAAGTCCCTGGGGCGTCGCTATTCGGTAACGGTACAACGAGCGGTTTTTGACCGCTCGTGTTCTAACCTGGCACGGCTGAGCCATCCCTGCCCTCTCAGGTGCCATTTGCTTAACTGTTTTAAGTTGAGTAAGTTGCGACGCTCCCTTCCCTTCGTTCTGACATGGCGATAGATTTGCTCACCCAGCGGCAGATTGCTCTCTCGAATGCCCATCTCCGCATCGCTCGTAAAACGTCGCGGCTCCCTCCTCGTCGTCGACGACAGTAGGCTCAACCGGGATGCGCTGTCGCGCCGTCTGACCCAGAAGGGGTTTCTGGTCGAGACAGCCGCGAATGGCGCGGACGCGCTGGAGCGGTTGTCGAGCGGACGGTACGACCTCGTCATGCTGGACGTCGAGATGCCCGGCATGAGCGGCCTCGAGGTGCTGAGCCGCTTGCGCGCGACGCATTCGCAGAGCGAGCTTCCCGTCATCATGGTTACCGGCAGAACGCAAAGCCGCGACATCGTGGAGGCCCTCGGCTGTGGTGCGAACGACTACGTAACCAAGCCGATCGATTTTCCCGTCGCGATCGCCCGTATCAATACTCATCTCTCGCACAAATGGGCCATGGCTGACCTGCACGAGAGCGAGGAGCGGTACGCGGCCGCGGTGCGCGGAGCCAACGATGGCCTCTGGGACTGGAACATCTCGACGAACAAGGTGTACTGGTCGCCGCGGTGGAAATCTCTGCTCGGATACGAAGACGAGGAGATTGGCAACCACCCTGAAGAGTGGCTGTCGCGCATCCATCTTGACGACGCCAAGCGCGTCAAGGAGGCGCTGAGTGCCCACCTCGCGAGCGGAGCCGGCTACTACGAGAGCGAGCATCGGATGCTGCATGCCGATGGCACCTATCGATGGATGCGCTGCCGCGGAGCGGCGGTCACCGACGGCACCGGCCGCGTAACGCGGCTCGCGGGCTCGTTGGCCGACATCACGGAAGCCAAGGTCGCCGACGCGCTCACCGGCTTGCCGAACCGCCTGCTGTTCATGGATCTGCTCGACCGCGCGATCAAGCGCAGCGAGCGCCGACGTGATTACGTCTTCGCACTGCTCGTTCTCGGGCTCGATCGATTCAAGGTGGTCAATCAAAGCCTGGGAGTGCAGAGCGCCGATCGCCTGCTCGTCTCAGTGTCGAGGCGGCTGCAGTCCTGCCTGCGCGGCACTGACGCGGTTTCCCGAGACACGTCTGGATTCACACTGGCTCGGCTCGGAGGAGATGAATTCACGGTGCTGCTGGACGACATTAACGACGCCAGCGACGCCATTCGAGTGGCCGAGCGCCTGCGAGGGGCGTTGCGCGCGCCGTTTGATGTCGAGGGACAGCAGATCTTCATGTCGGCTACTGTCGGGATCACCCTCAGCACAACAGGCTACGAGCGCCCTGAAGACCTTCTGCAGGACGCCGCGATCGCCCTCCATCGTGCAAAAGCCGACGGCACGACGGCAGTCGAACTCTTCGACCCCGCCATGCGCGAGCGTGCCGTGAGTCGCCTGCAATTGGAAACAGACCTGCGGAATGCGATCGACAACCAAGAGCTGACGGTGGCCTACCAGCCCATCATCTCGCTCGGTCCCAGGGCGCTTATCGGCTTCGAGGCCCTCGCCCGCTGGCACCATCCCACTCGAGGGCACATCAGCCCGTCGGAGTTCATTCCCATCGCGGAAGACACCGGGATGATCCGCCAGATCGGCAAGATCGTGCTTACCGAAGCGTGCCGGCAGATGGCGAACTGGCAACGGCAGTTCGGCCGCCTCGCGCCCGACGTCATGTGCGTCAATGTCTCCGCCGGACAGTTCGGCCAGCACGACCTCGCCGCGGAAGTTCAGGCGATCCTGACCGAGACCGGGCTGGACCCGTCGAAGTTAAAGCTGGAAATCACCGAAAGCACGTTCGTCAGCGAACTGGGCAGCGCCGAAACCGCTCTCGCACGGCTGCGATCGATGGGCGTGGAATGGAGCATCGACGATTTCGGCACGGGTTACTCGTCACTCAGCTATCTTCATCGGCTGGAGGCGAACACCGTGAAGATCGACCGCTCCTTCATCGCCCGTATGGGCTCCGGCGACAAAGGGTCGGAGATGGTTCGCGCCATCATCGCTCTGGCGCTCAACCTCGGCATGAATGTGGTCGCCGAAGGCGTGGAGACCGTCGAGCAGGCGGTCGAGTTGCAGACGCTCGGATGCGAGAACGCCCAGGGATTCTACTTTTCGCGCCCCGTCGATCTCGCGGCGGCGGATGGAATGATTACGTCTCAACCGTGGCGCGAAGAAACCGTCAGGATCTCTTAGGGCAGCTTCACGTTCGCCTGCGCATCATTACCCACGACCGTCGTCCATTCGCGGACGCGCCAGCTCCTGACCAGGCCGTTCAGCACGTACGGATCCGACTTCGCAAAATTCTCGGCTGTCACGGGAGAATCGCCTTGAAACAGCAGCACCGCGCCGTCGATGGGATGAGCCAGGGCGCCCCCAAGCACGAGCTCTCCCCGCGCGGCTGCTTCCCGCGCATGCTGCAGATGAGCGGCGCGAAAGGGCTTCCGCCGCTCCTCGTACTCATCGGCAGCGTCGTAAAACAACAGGTAGTGCACTTTCTTTACGCGCTATAACCCCGTCCCGCCGTCGCTGCACCGGATTTCTGGCCGGCGAGCTCTTTCAGGAATTCGTCATGGTTCATCGGACGGGAGAACATCGGATAGTTCTTCTCGGTCGCGAGGCGTTGCTCTTCCTCGCTCAGCGCAGCGGTGCAGTCCTTCAGGGTAATCACGTTGTAACCCTTCTCGTAGCCAGTGCGCATCGTCGACTCGACACAGCAGTTCGTCAGGAAGCCGCCCAGCGCGATGGTCTCGATGCCGCGGCTGCGCAGAATGAAATCGAGGTTCGTACTGGCGAAGCCGCAGAGGCCGCGCTTGCCCTCCACGACGATATCGCCCGCCTGCGGCTTGAGCACGTCGACCATTTCGGCGCCCCAGCTGCCTTTCCTGAACGACTTGCTGTCCACAACGCCCTTGAGGATGCCGTACGGCTCGCGGCTCAGCTCGCCGTAACCTTCGACAAAGGTGATCGGCGCAAACACGATGGTGCAGCCGGCTTCGCGTGCCTTCTTGACGGTCTCCACCGTGTTCTGGAGCATATTGGTTTGTTCCATAACGCCTTTCACCGCGTCGTGGAGGGTACCGCCCTTGGACGTGAAGTCGTTCTGATACTCGATGAGCACTAGGGCCGTTCTCTTCGGATCCATCTCTCCTCCTGGACTTGAATGGGGGGTCAGCAAATGACGATATCACACGACTCGCGGGGGGGTACCGCTAGGAAACCTCCGTCACCCCGAGTTGGGGCCACCGATGCGAGACAAAGCCATCGACGGCAAACAGAACCAGCGCCGCCCAAACCAGGCTGAATCCCACTAACTGCACGCGGGTAAACGGCTCGCGGTAGACGAGGATCGCAATCAGAATCTGCATCGTGGGATTGATGTACTGAAGGATTCCGACGAGGGAGAGCGGGATGCGCCTGACACCAGCCGCGAACAGCAGCAACGGAAGCGTCGTCACCGGGCCGGCGGCGAACATCAGCGCATCGCGAACCGGGCCAGAGTGCAGGAGGGCCCCGGTTCCCGAGATCTCCGCCGAAATCAGATACGCGGCTGCGGGAGGAAACAGAATGCTGGTCTCGAGCACCAAACCCTGCACCGCGCTCAACGGCGCGATTTTCTTCATGAGGCCGTAGGTGCCGAACGACGCGGCAAGCGACAGCGCGATCCACGGTGGAGATCCGAGGGCAATCGTGAGGTAGAGCACCCCTGCGCCCGCCAGCGCCACCGACACCCATTGCAGCGGGCGGAGGCGCTCGCGGAAGAACATGACGCCGAACACGACGCTCAGTAAGGGATTGATGAAGTACCCGAGACTCGTTTGAACGATCTGACCCACGTTGACGGCCCACACGAAGATCAGCCAGATGACGGCAATCACGATCGCCGCCGCCGTGTAGATGCCGAGCACGCGCGTTGATCGAACGGCAGTCCGGAGCGTCGACCATTCGTTCGACCGCGCGGTGAACATCAGCAGCACGACGCAAGACCAGACGATGCGGTGACAGGTGAGCTGCAGCGGGGAGATGCCGGAGAGCAATTTCCAGTAGATCGGAAAGAAGCTCCAGAGCGCGTACGCCAGCGCGGCGTACCACGCGCCTTTGGTCTGTTCAGCGGTCGGCATTATTGAGGGGTCACTGCCGCGATGAGTTTCTGAACAACCCAGGTCGTCATGCAGCGCTGATTCTGCACGACGGTGGTCTTCAGCGGATCGAGCAGCCCGCCCCCAAGGCGGGCTGTCAGATCCATCAGCATCGCCTCATCGACCAGGTATCGCTCGCTTCCATCCGGCAGCACGAACCGGCGTCCACCGACCGGGCGCATGCGATCTTCCATTCCGATTGAAGAGGCCAGGCGGCAGAAGAGGAGGCCGCCCGGCTTCAGCACGCGCCACATCTCCCCCACCATCGCCCCGAACTGCGCCTCATCGCGGGCGAAATGCAGCACCGCGCTGCTGAGCACCACGTCGGCGAACGCGTCGGGGAATGTCATCCGCTCGACGGGTTCGACGCGAAAGTTCTCGGGCGGCAGATTGGGCGCAAGCGACACAGCAAGCTGCCGCACCGATTGAACCGCACGCGGGTCTTCGTCGGTTGCAAAGACTTGGTAACCGGACCGGAGCAGATAGATGAGGTTGCGGCCGCCGCCGCACGCCGCATCGAGCACACGCATGCCCGGCCGGATGCGTCCGCGAAGCAGTTGATCGAACAGGTAGATATCGATCGGGCCAAACTCGCGTTCGAGATCAGACAATGGCGTCCAGATCCTTCTCGATCGCTTCAGGTGTGCTGCGGGATCCGTACCGCCGCAGCACTTCGCCATCCTTGCTCACAAGAAACTTCGTGAAGTTCCATGCGATGGCCTCGCGCCCGAGCAGTCCCTTCTTCACCGATTTGAGATACCGGTACAGCGGATGCGCGTTCGGACCGTTCACGTCGATCTTTGCGAACAACGGAAAGGTCACGTCGTAGAGCTCGGAGCAGAACTGCCGGATCTGCGAATCGCTGCCCGGCTCCTGGCGGCCGAACTGGTTGCAAGGGAACCCGAGAACGACCAGATGCTCCTTATGACGACGATAGAGCGACTCGAGGCCTTTGTACTGCGGTGTGAACCCGCACCGGCTTGCGACGTTTACGATGAGCAACCGTTTGCCGCGATAGACCCCCAGCGTGATCGTGTGGCCATCGATGGTTTCCAGGGGTATGTCGTAGAGGCTCATGCTGCGGGGCTGGCGCGTACGAACTTCGCGGTCGTAATGACCTGGCCAACGTGGCGTTGGGCGTGTTCGGTTGAATGGAAGATCAGTCCCAGCACGGTTGACGGCAGCCTGCCGCGTCCGACCACTCGCGGCTCGAGCAGTGTCGACTCCGGAGTGCTCGCGATCTGCCGCAATGCCTTGTCGACCGTAGCGCGCCACGCCTCAAGGAGAGACTCGAGCGAAGGCCGTGTCTGCGCCAGATCGCGCTCGGCGGCGAGTGCGGCGAACTGGCTCGCCGACAGAGGTTCCCCGCGTGCATAGGTCAGCAGCCGATCCGTGCTGCCCGCCAGATGCGCGAGATGGAAACCGATGGAGGCCGCTCCACCGGGCGTGGTCCAGAGCTGGACCGCCGTCAGCCCGGCGACGGCAGCCTCAGCGTCCTCCCGTGCCATGACCAACGCGTGGGCGGGCGGTTGAAGGAGCGCGGGAATGCCGGGGAGCATACCGCGGAGCCAGGGTTCGGGCTGCGCACTCATACTCAATCGGCGATCTCGATCGGCGCGAGACACTCGGTCTCAGCGCTCACCCGCTGCGGGAGCCAGCTGTTGAAGTCGGACCCGGCGCCCGCAACGAAGAGAATCGGCGAGAGCGCGCCCGGGTCGAGGCCGAGCTGCCCGCGAAACTCCCCGACCGCCGGCGCATCGAACAACACGAGATAGGCCTGTCGCGTGTCGCCGGGCGCGCTGACCCGGCGGTGGACGAGGCAGCGCGGCGTGATGCGTGCGCGCTCGAGCCCGGCCGTGCGCGCTGCAGCAAGGAGAGCTTCCTGCGTCAGCTGATCGCCGACGCCGCGATCGAACTCGCCGCGGAGGACGAGCGGCATTGCGGGTGCAACGGGAGTGTTCAACGACTCCATCGCCCGGGCAAACACCTGCCGAAACAACCCGGCTGCCAACTCAGGGGCTGGGCGCAGGACGAGTAATGGCTCACTGGCGCTGGTCGCTGGTTCGAGCGCCAGCGTCCAGCCGCGGAGATGCTGCGGCTCGACCGTGTACGGAGTGGTGCGCGCATCTTCCAGCGAGCGCATGAACAGAAACCCGAAGACGGCGAGAGCGCCGAGGCCGACCGCGAGCTTGATCACGAAAGACTTCTTCACGCGATCACCAGATTACCGGAACGGCGCCCGACTCGCGGATGCTGTTGTCCCGCGTGACGAGCGTCAACCCTGTGGTTTGCGCGGCAGCGACGATCAGCCCATCGAAGGGATCGCGGGTGAAGCGAAGCTCGTCGGCGAGAAAGACCTGCTCGGGACTAAGGTCGAGCGGCTGGAACGCCGGATTGCTGAACAGATCGTCGAAAAACGCGCGGACGCTTCGCCTCAAATTGATGCGCGCGACACGCGCGAGCAGGCTGCATTCCCAAATCACCGCCGCGGGGATGTACAGGACGGCGTCCCGGCGCTCGCACCGTTCGAAGAAGGCCGCCGCCCGTGGACCGAGCCGGCCGCCGCCCGCCGCGTGAAAGATGAGCGGATGGGTATCGGTGACGGCACTTTGCAAATCAGCCACGGCGCTTCCGCGGCTTCCTCAGCGGCGCCTGATACGTCGCCCCACTTTCCCGCACTGCGAGAGGACGGCCGAGCGACGCGTCGACCCTGGCGCGCACCGCTGCGTCCGCCCGTTCAAGGAGCGGATCGGAGGAATCGATGTCGATCGTCCCCATGACCGATCGGGTGTCCCCACTGCGTGCACCCTGCCGCGCACCCGTGACGATCTGGTCGACCAGCTCGCTCACGCTCTCGCCCATGGCGCCGGCGCGCCCCTTGAGCCAGGTGACGTTGTCGGCCTCCAACGTAATGGAAATAGCCCGCCTCGTCATAATATAAATATACGATATCATATATTTATATGGGCTACCAATCGGTCGGTGAATAATCCTTCAGGAACCGCCCCCACACGTGCCGGCCGGTGTTGAAGCCGCTGACGATCGGATCGACGATGCGCGCGCCGCCGTCGATGCTGTCGAGCGGCGGGCTGAATCGCTGCTCAACCTCCTTTCTGGCGGCGATTTCCACAGGATCCTCATCGGTAATCCAACCAGTGTCGACGCTGTTCATGTGAATACCGTCGCCGTAATAGTCGGTGGCGGAGGTGCGGGTCATCATGTTCAGCGCCGCCTTCGCCATGTTGGTGTGCGGATGCCTCGTCGTCTTGAACCGGCGGTAGAACTGCCCTTCCATGGCCGAGACGTTGACGATGTGCTTGTCGCGCTCCGGTGTTCGCGTCATCAGACCTTTGAGCCGCGCGTTGAGGATGAACGGGGCAATCGCGTTGACGAGCTGCACCTCGAGCATCTCCACCGTCGAGATCTCCGCCAGCAGCAGCCGCCAGGAATTACGCCCCCGCAGATCGACCTGCTGAAGATCGTTGTCCAGCCTGCCGGCTGGAAATGACCCGTCCCGTGACACCAGCTCCTCGACGAGGAACGGGACTTGCGAGCGCTTCGGGGCGTGGGCGAGACCGGGCTCGCCAGGTCGCTCGTACTCGCCGATCAGGTTCCGTGCGTGCTCCGGCATTTGCTTCAACGCCGTTTCCCCCTCCATCATGTGCGCGTAAAACGCCGGTGGGCGCCGCACCGTCTGACACGCGTTGTTGATAATGAAGTCCAGGCGGCTCCGGGTCGCGAGCATCTCGCGGCAGAACGCCTCGACGCTGGGGGTATGCCTGAGATCGAGCCCGAACACCTCGAGACGAGCGGCCCAGTCGCCGAAGTCCGGCTCTCGTGAATACCGGGATGCCGAATCCCGAGGAAAGCGGGTCGTGACAATCACGTGCGCCCCGGATCGGAGCAGCTTGAGGCCGGCCTGATAACCGATCTTGACGCGCCCGCCCGTCAGAAGCGCCACGCGGCCACTCAGATCGGCGAGCTCCGTGCGTTTGCTGAAATTCAGCCCGGCGCACGACGGGCACAGCTGATCGTAGAAATGATGAATCTGGGTGTATTTCTCCTTGCAGACGTAGCAGTGCTGGAGCTCCTCGGCATGCGTGGCGGTCCGGCTTAAGCCGGACCCCACCTCCATCGCTTCATCGACGTTCTTCGGCGGGAAGACATCTGGAGAGTGAAAGATCGGCTTCTGGCGACGCGTGCGGATGCCGGTCGAGGCGCGCGAGACTTCGTCCTGTTTCACGCGCTCAGCCTTGCGCTGTCCCGCGGCCACCTTCGCCCTTCGCCTGCGCTCCGCACGATCGGGGCTGTACACGAGAGCGACGGCCTGGAGCAGCCGCCGCCGATCCTCGGCAGGTACGCCCTCCAGCACGCGGCGATCGGCTGCGATGGAGTCGAGAAGGTCGATGGCATCGCGGAGACGTTCCAGACTTGTCGCCATCACTATGCGAGCCGCTTGCTCGAGCGCATCACCGCCAGGGCCAGGATCGTGACGCCCCAGGCAGACAAGGCGAGCGCCTGCGGCCACAGCGTTTCAAGCCCGACGCCTTTCAGGAAAATGCCGCGAAGAATGACCACGAAATATCGGAGAGGAATGAGGTAGGTGATGGGCTGAATGGCGTCGGGCATGTTCTCAATCGGAAACACGAAGCCGGAAAGATACAACATCGGCGTGAGAAAAAAGAACGTCGAGGTCATCATCGCCTGCTGCTGTGTGTTGGAAATGGTCGAGATGAACAGGCCGAGCCCGAGCGTGGTCAACAGATAGATGAGGCTCATGGCGAACAGCAGCCAGAAACTGCCGCGCATCGGCACCTGGAACCAGAAGACGATGACAATCAGCACGATGAAGACGTCGATCAGCCCGATCACGCCGTATGGCAGAAGCTTGCCGAGAATCAACTCGAGCCGCCCGAGCGGCGTCACGTTCAACTGTTCGAGCGTGCCGACCTCACGCTCGCGCACAATGGCCATCGACGACAGATTGGAGGTCACCACGAGCAGCAGGAGAGCAAAGATTCCTGGCAGCATGAAGTAACGGCTCTCGAGCGTGGGGTTGAACCAGACGCGCACGCGCGGCTCGATGCCGGAACCGCCTCCCGGCTGCGCGGGATCTCCGCTCGCCCGCATCCGCCGCTCGACGAGCTCTTGTGAGTACCCGGCGACGAGATTCGTGGCGTATCCCATCGCGATGTTCGTCGAGCTCGCATCCGATCCGTCCGCCAGCACTTGCAGGGTGGCCGGCCTTCCCGCCGCCACGTTCTCGCCATACCGCGCCGGTATCGACAGCGCCATCCACGCCTCGCCGGTTTCCAGGTAGCGATCGACCTCGCCCGGGTTCGAGACGACGTCGACCAGCTCGAATATCCCGGAGCCGGTGAAGCGGCTGATCAAATCCTGGCTGCCGGCGCTGCGATCGGCGTCGACGACGACCATCGGAACATTTCGGACGTCGGTAGTCGCGGCGTAGCCGAGGATGGCGAGCTGCATGACCGGGGCAATGAAGATGATGCCGAAGATGCGCGGATCCTGGCGCAGCTCGATCACCTCTTTCCACATGACGTAGAGGATGCGTCTCATGTCCACTGGATGCGCAGCCGTCTGGACGCCAGCATCAGCATGAACACGGCGTACACACCAAGCGCCGCGAGCTGCGTCCAGAACGCCGACAGGTCGGCACCTTTCAGAACAATCGCGCGGAGGGCCACGATGAAGTACCGCGCCGGAACAACGTAGGTGATCGCCTGAATCGGCGCCGGCATGCTCGCGATCGGAAACACGAACCCGGACAACATCATCGTCGGCAGGAACGAGACGAGCACGGCGACCTGAAAGGCAACCTGCTGCGAGTCGGCGATCGTCGAGATCATCAGCCCGAGGCCCAGCGCGCCGGCGAGATACAGCGACAGCGCCAGCAGCAGCAGAGCCCATGAGCCGTTCATCGGCAGGCCGAACAACACCATGGACGCCAGTACGATGAAGACCGAAGTACCGAGCGAGATGACTAAGTACGGCAGCGTCTTGCCGATGATGAAGGCTCCCGTGCCGAGCGGCGCCATCCGGATCTGCTCCAGCGTGCCTCGCTCTTTCTCGCGCACAACGGAGAGCGAGGTCGAGATCACCGACGAAATCATCCCGATGTACGCGATGAGGCCGGGAATCAGGAAGAGCGCGCTGCGGAGCTGCGGGTTGTACCAGACACGCGCCTCGATCGAGATCGGCGGGGCCGCAGACGTCGCGGCGGGCTGCAGCTGATACTGCGCGGACGCGGCTTGCAGCGCGCGCAGGGCGTACCCCATGACGGTCGTCGCGGTGTTCGAGTTGTCGCCGTTGATGATGACCTGCACCGGCACGCGCCGGCCCGTCAGCAGATCCTCCTGGAGGCCCGTCGGGATGACCAGCACCGCCCGCGCTTCGCCGCGATCGATCATTTCTTCGTACTGGCGGCTGCTGGATACCTCCCCCACAAGGATGAAATACCCGGAATGGACGAACGTGGCGACAAGCTCGCGGCTTGCCGGTGTGCGGTCATTGTCCTGCACGGCCAGTTGAATATTCTGCACATCGAAGTTCAGCGCGTAGCCGTAGAGCAGGAGGAAGAACGCCGGCACGAAGAGCAGCACGAGGAGCGACCGGCGATCGCGCGCAATCTGGCGGAATTCCTTGCGGCCCACTGCCAGGACCTTACGCATGCTCCACCACGTCGAGAAACACGTCTTCGAGCGAGGGCATGACGCGATCGACGCTGTCGATCGACAGCCCGCGCTCGTGCAGGCTGCCGCTCAGCGCGTCGAGATTCACATCCGCGGAGCGGAGCACCGCGTGCACAGCGGTACCGAAGATCGTCGTTTTTTCGACCTCCGGCATGTCCTCGAGGGCGCGCATCACGTCGACCGGACGAGAGGAGTGAATCTCGATGATGGGCCGGCTGGCAAAAATCTGCTTCAGCTCCCGCGATGTGCCCATCGTAGCGAGGCGGCCGGCATTGACGATCGCGATGCGGTGGCAATGCTCGGCCTCATCGAGATAGTGCGTGGTGACGAGAATCGTCACGCCCTGGCGGGACATGCCCTCGATGAGGCGCCAGAACTGCCGGCGCGACACGGGATCGACGCCGCCGGTGGGCTCGTCGAGAAAAACAATCCGGGGCTCGTGCAGGATGGCGCAGCCGAGCGCCAGCCGCTGGCGCCACCCGCCGGCGAGATCCCTGGCTTTCGTGCGCTCCCGCCCTGCAAGCCCGGCCATTTCAAGAACAAACGTCCGTCGATCGGCGATCCGGTCGTCACTCAGGCCGTAAAGCGCTCCGAAGAACCGGATGTTCTGATCGACGGTGAGGGCTTCGTACAAGGAGAACTTCTGCGACATGTAGCCGATGCGCTTTTTCACCTGCTCGGGATCGCGGCTGACGTCGACGCCATCCACCAAGGCGGTGCCGGAGGTCGGTTTCAGCAGCCCGCACATCATTCTGATCGCGGTCGACTTGCCGGCGCCGTTGGCGCCCAGGAACCCGAAGATCTCCCCGCGCCCCACCGCAAAGCTGATGCGATCGACGGCCACGAAGGCGCCGAACTTCCGCGTCAGATCGCTGACGACGATCGCCTGGTCTTCGGACATCACCTTCCCATCGCTCGATCCAGGCGGGCGCCGGCGAGCTGCGTGTTGGCAATCGCCCGCGTGAGGTCCAGCTCCGCCTGCAGCAGCGCGACCTGAGCGGTCAGCACATCGGTGTTCGTCGCCACGCCCGCGCCGAATCGTTCCGCGAGCACCCGGCGCGCCTCCGCCGCCGCGCGCACGCCGGTCTGAGCCGCTTCGACAGACGCCTGTGCCGATCGGAGGTCGGCGGCGCGTTGGCGGACCTCCACTTCGATGCTCGAATCAAAGTCGCGCAGGCGGGCTTCGGCAGCGCGGCGGTTAGCGATGGCTTCGGCGGCCTCCGCGCGCGTCCGACCGCCGTCAAAGAGCGGCCAGCGCACATGGACGCCAAGATCCCATGACGGCTTCCATGCTTTCTGAATCGGAAAAATTCGGGGATTGGGTCGTGCGAAGTCGTAGCCACTGACAGCGGTGAGCACCGGCAGGCCGCCTGCCGACGCAGCCGAGGCCCGCTCCGCGGCCGCGCCGATGCGAAACTCCAGCGCCTTGCGCTCGGGGCGGTTCGTCCGCGCGGCATCGACGACAACCCTGAAGGGCTGCGCCACGGGAACACCCGAAGGTGCCGCCGCAATGCCGTTCGGCGCATCGACCAGCTCGAAGGGCGTGTCCGGTTCGAGACCGGCCAGCCTTCGAAAATCGGCCGACGTGGTCTCAAGGAGGTTTTCCGCTTCGATGCGCAGCATCTGCTGCCGGGCCTGCTGTGCCTCGATGGACAGCACGTCACTCGGCGGCACCAACCCGACGCTCAAGTGATTCCGCACCTCGCCGAGGTGCGCGCTGGTTCGCTCCAGCGCCTGTTGCACGACGCGCTGCGATGCGCGTGCCGTGAAGACGGCCCAATAGGCCCGAGTGATCTCCAGCTTGAGATCCGCCCGCACCGCCTCGCGGTCCTGGCCCGTCGCCTCTGCTTCCGCGCCGGCCGCTTTCGTGAGCGCCTGCAAACGGCCGCCCGTGTAGATCGGCCACTGCAGATCGATGCGCGAGCGCACGTTGTCCGGAACATCAGGGTAAATGACGCGCACGCCGCCCGATGCGTTTGGCACGCCGAACTCCTCGACGTGGTTCGTGCGCGTGTAGCTCGCGATGAGGGACACCTGTGGAAGGGTCGCCGCCATACGTTGGTGCTCTACCGCCCGCGCCGCCTCCTCGCGGGCGGTCAGCTCCGTGACCCGATGACTGGCCTCGAGCCCCCTCGCAATGGCGTCCGGCAGCGTCAGATGGACCGTCGCAGTCTGAGCCTCGGCAAAACCGGCGGCGTTCACACAACAGATACAGGCAATCAGTAAGCGTCTCATGTCGTTTCCTTCGCGACCCGGGCGATGAACACATCCTCGAGCGACGCCGGCACGCGGCGGATGCTCTCCACCGAGATCCCGGAGCTTCGAAGCGCGGCCGCCAGGCGATCACCATCGCCCAGCGGCGAACCAGGTTCCAACCTCACGTGCGCGCGCTCACCGAACAGCTGCACATCGGCGACTCCGGGCAGACGCTGGAGGATGCTTGTCGCGTGATCGCGCTCTCCGGCGATGACTTCCATCACGCCCCCTGGCAGGCTGGCGCGGAGATTTGCCGGCGTATCGAGCGCGATGAGCTCTCCCTCGTGCAGCAGGGCGACCCGCGAGCAGCGCTCCGCTTCGTCGAGGTACGGGGTCGCCATCAGAATGGTGATGCCCTGCGCGAGGAACTCCGACAGCAGCTTCCAGAATTCGCGCCGCGACACGGGATCGACACCGGTGGTGGGCTCGTCCAGAAGAATGACTTTGGGCTCGTGCACCAGCGTGCAGGCAAGCGCCAACTTCTGCTTCATCCCGCCGGACAGCTGATCGGCCAGACGGGCGCGGAATTTCGTCAACTGGGTCAGCGCGAGCAGCCGCTCGCGGCGCGCGTTGATGGCCGGCTGCCGCATGTTCAGACCGTGGATCTCGGCGAAGAACGCGATATTCTCGTCGATGGAGAGGTCGCCGTAGAGGCTGAATCGCTGGGACAGGTATCCGAGCGATTGCGCCACGTGCCGGTGGTCCGTGACCGGATCGCGCCCCATCACCCGCACGCTTCCGCCATCGGTTTTCAGCAAGCCGCACATCAACCGGATCGTCGTCGTCTTTCCCGCGCCGTCCGGTCCGATGAGGCCGAACATCTCGCCGGCCTCGATCGACATCGAGAGATCGCGGACGGCGAAGATGGCGCCGTATTTCTTCGTGACGTTTGCTAACTCCAGCGCATGCATTGCTAATCCCTAATCCCTGATCCCTAATCACTGGACGGGAATCTCCGCTTCGACCGGCATGCCCTGCTTGAGCACTCCCTGCCGGTTGTCGACGGCGATCTTCACGCGATAGACGAGCTTCGACCTGTCCTGCGCCGTCTGGACGTTGCGCGGCGTGAACTCCGCCTTCGAAGCGATGAAGCTGACCTTACCCGGCAAGCCTGGGCCCCCCGCATCGGTAAAAACCGTCGCAGCCTGCCCGAGTTTGATTTTCGGAACCTGCGGCTCGTCCACGAACACCTCGGCCCACGCGTGGTCCAGATCGGTCAGGACGACAATCGGGGCCCGGGGCGCCACCATTTCGCCGGGGTCGAGCAACCGTTCGCTCACCACGCCGTTAATCGGCGCGCGGACGATCGCGTCGCCGCGCGATTTCTCCAGCGTGGCAATCTGGGCGTCCACGGCGGCCACGCGGGCGCGCGCGCCCTCGATTTCCTCGCGCCGCGACCCCGCCCGCAGGCGCAGGACGCCTTCACGTGCGGCGGCCTCGCGGCCTCTGGCCGATCGCACGCGGTCCCGCGCCACGTCTCTTCGCGCCGCCGCGTCATCGCGCTGTTTTTGCGATCCTGAACGTGTCTGCAGGAGCCTCTCGAACCTCTCGAGGTCGGTTTCCGCAGCGGCGAGATCGGTCTGCGCGGCCGCGACGTCCCCGGCGGCCGCCGCGACGTAGGCTTCCGCCTGGCGGATATCTTCGGGCCGCGCGCCGGCCTGCAGCAGGCGCAGTTGAGCATCTGCTTGCGCGCGCTCGGCGTTCGCGCGCTGCAGCGCGAGGTCAGCATCCCGCACATCGAGCCTGGCGATCACATCACCCTGCTTCAGGCGATCGCCTTCCGCAACCGGCAGGTCGATGATGCGGCCGCCAACGTCCGGCGCCACCTGGACCTCGGTCGCGTCGACCTGTCCCGAGACGCGCGCGCCGGTCGCCGGCGGGCGCTCCTGACAGGCGCTGAGTGCGACGACTGCAACGACACAAGCCACGTTCAAGGTTTTCATCTCTGCCCTCTGCCCTCTGCTTGTTGCCCTTTGCTCTCGGCTCTATCAGCGCCAGAAGGCGCGAGCGCCAGCATGCGCTGAGCGACCATCTGCAGGTGACCCACGAGGGTGTCCGAATCCGCATCTGGAATTTCTACGTGCTGCAAGCTCTTGATCCGCGCGCGGACGGGCGCGGTGGCGCGAAACATGACCAGGGGCCCGACCAGCGTGAAATGCGCCAGAGCCGGATGGACGGGGTGGAACATTTTCTGTCTTGCGCCCTCGGCCACGATCCCGCTGACCGCCGCGAAGATGCCGGCCAGGAGGGCGAGCTCTTCCGGGCCCAGATGCGCGCCGCCGTCGGCGATCTCGCGGAGGAAAATGGGCAGAAAGTGCGTTGACGCGTCGACCGAACGCACCAGGGTGTCGATGACGCGCGCGAGTTTCCTGTCCGGAGGGGCGACGTCGGCGACCGCCGCGCGCACGCGCTCGGTGATGGGGGCGAACACGTCGCGGATGATGCAGGTGTAGAGCGCGCGCTTGCTGGGGAAGTGGTAGTAGATCATCGCCTTGTTGACGCGCGCGCGCCGTGCGATGCGATCGACGGTCGTGGCGGCGAACCCATGGGCGCCGAACTCGTCGCACGCGGCGGCGAGAATGCGGGTTCGGGTGTCGGGAGTGGCCGTCCCGTGTCGAGCCATCTATTAACTGACTGGTTAGTTAATAGCACCTCCGCCCGGCTGTCAAGTGAACCGCGCCGTAGCGCGCAGCCGCGCGCGGACCTATCCTTGAAGGCATGAAGATCGTCATCGCCGGCGGGTCAGGCTTCCTCGGCAGCGCGCTCACCAAGACTCTCACCCACGAGGGCCACGACGTCACCGTGCTGACCCGACAGATTCGCCCCACCCAGCCCGATCGGCCGCACCGTACCGACATCTCCTGGAATCCTAACGGCGAGAGCGGAGCCTGGGCAGCCGCCGTCAACGGCGCTGCAGCCGTGGTGAACCTCTCCGGCGAATCGATCGCAGCAAAACGATGGTCCGCCGCGCAGAAAACACAACTCCGCGAGAGCCGGCTCATGGCCACCCGCAGCCTCACCACCGCCATTCGCGAAGCCTCGAACGCGCCCGCCGTCCTCGTCAGTGGATCCGCGGTCGGTTACTACGGCGACCGCGGCGAGGAAACGCTGACCGAAACGTCAGCGCCCGGCAGCGACTTCCTGGCCGGCCTCGCACAGGAATGGGAAGCCGCCGCCGGCGAAGTCGCCCACATCACGCGCGTCGCCCTGATGCGCACCGGCATCGTGCTCGATCGCCGCGGCGGCGCGCTGCCGAAAATGCTGCCGCCCTTCCTCATGTTTGCCGGCGGGCCGCTCGGCGCCGGCACGCAGTATGTGCCGTGGATCCACAAAGAAGACTGGGTCCGCCTCGTGGCGTGGACGATCACGACAGAAGGCGCGCGCGGCCCAATCAACGCCACGAGCCCGAAGCCGGTCACGAATCGCGAGTTCTCCAGCGCCCTGGGACAGGCTGTGAATCGGCCGAGCATGCTGCCCGCTCCGGCTTTTGCGCTGCGCCTGGCTCTGGGCGAAATGGCCGACGCGCTGTTGTTGAGCGGGCAGCGCGCCCTGCCCGTGTGCGCGACCAATCTCGGATTTGTATTTCGGTTTACGAATGTCGCAGACGCCTTGGCCGATATTTTCAGAACCTAGGGCGCCCGCGTCTGTCCTACAATGAAGAGCGCAAACCCCATAAGGAGAACATCCACAGATGACCCGCACATACCTGCTTCCCGCGCTCGTACTGACGCTCGCCGTCGCGGCGGCCCCCGCTCACGCCGAAGTGAAGAAGGAAGAACGCAACCAGGTGTCCTTCTCCGGCATGCTCGGCCGGATGTTCAACTTCTTCGGCGGCAAATCCGCGAAGGAAGGCGTTGTGTCGACCGTCGCGGTCTCGGGCGATCGCAAGATGACGACGACCGGCGACAATGCGGGGCAGATCGTCGATCTTCGCGAAGAAAAGATTTACGACCTCGACCTGCGCCGCAAGACTTATAAAGTGACGACCTTCGAAGAGCTGCGCCGCCAGATGCGTGAGGCCGAGGAAAAAGCCCGCGAAAGCGCGGCGCGCCAGCCGAAAGACGAGCAGCCGCAGAACCAGGGCAAGGAAATGGATGTCGACTTCGACATCAAGAACACCGGCCAGACGAAGGCCATCAACGGCTTCGATACGCGCCAGGTGCTCGCCACCATTACGGTCCGCGAGAAGGGCAGGAAGCTCGAAGACAGCGGCGGGCTGGTCATGACCGTCGACACATGGCTCGCGAAAGCGGTCTCGCTGAAGGAGATTGCCGACTTCGACCGCCGTTACTACGCGAAGCTCGCCGGCCCGGTGTCTGCGGTCGACGCGCAGCAGATGGCCACCGCCATGGCGATGTTCCCGGGCCTCAAGGAAGCGTTCGCCCGCCTCGGCCGCGAAGACTTCGGCGGCACCGCCATTCAGACGACGACCACGATGGAATCGGTGAAGAGCGCCGAGCAAATGAAGCAAGGCTCGGGAGCGTCCGCAGGCGGCGACAACGACAAATCGAACCCGGCCTCCGTCGGCGGCGCGATCGGCGGCTTCATGCGCCGGCGCCAGCAGCAGAAAGAGCAGGAGGCGCCCGCCAATGCCAACCCCGCGCGCTCAACGTTCATGACCACGAACAACGAAGTGCTGAAGATCGCCGCGAACGTGACGCCTGCGGATGTGGCGATGCCGGCGGGGTTCAAGGAACGGAACTGACGCGCGGGCCTGTAGGGCCAGCTTGACAGGTAAGAGGGCAGAGGGATGAGAGCAGAGAGTACCGTATGCCCTCTGCCCTCTTACTTCTGCCCTGTCAGATCACTGCGCTGAGTCACCGAGTCAGTAGCCGAGGAGTCTGCGAAGCGCATCCGCGATTTTGTCGGCGTTCGGCAGGTTGTAGTGTTCGAGCACCTGTGAGAAGGGCGGATGCGTATCCGGATACGTGACGCGCATCACCGGCGCATCCAGCACATCGAACCGCTCTTCCACCACCACCGCAGAGAGCTCCGCGCCAATCCCCAGCGTCTTCACATCTTCGTGCACGATGATCAGGCGGCTGGTCTTCTCGACGGAGGCGAAAATCGCCGCCTTGTCGTACGGCAGCAGCGAGCGCAGATCGATCACTTCGACCTCGACGCCTTCCTTGGCGATCCGGTCCGCCGCTTCGAGCGACGGCTGCACCATGGCGCCATAGGTGACGAGCGTGGCGTCGCTGCCCGGCCGGCGGACCGCCGCAACACCGATGGGCACGATCTCATCGCCTTCGGGCACGGGTCCCTTGGCGCGGCGATACAGATACTTGTGCTCGAAGTAGATCACGGGGTTGTCGTCGCGTATCGCGGCCTTCAGGAGCCCCTTCGCATCCCACGGGGTCGAAGGCGCCACTACCTTCAAGCCGGGCCGATGCACGAACCACGCTTCCGGGTTCTGCGAATGATACAAGCCGCCGCCGACGTTGCCCCCGCTCGGGGCGCGCACGACGATGGGGCACGTCACGCGCCCCCCGCAGCGATACCGCAACGTGGCCGCCTGATTGACGATCTGATCGAATCCGCAGGTGATGAAGTCGGCGAACTGCATCTCCGCGACCGGCCGGTAGCCCCGCTGCGACGCGCCGATGCTCACGCCGACGATCGCCGACTCCGAGATCGGCGTATCGAGGCAGCGCGCGTCGCCGAACTCGGCGAACAGGCCGGCGGTCGCGCCGAACGCACCGCCGTACTCACCAACGTCTTCACCGAGCACGAATACTTTGGGATCGCGCCGCATCTCTTCGAAGAGCGCTTCGCGTATGGCTTCCAGGTACGTAATCTCTTTCGCCATAATGAGGGGGACTTACGCGTACAGATCGGCGACGGCTTCTTCCGGAGCCGGATCGGGACTGTCTTCGGCGAACCGTACGGCATCATCCAGCACGTCCTTGATGCGCTGGTTGACCTCCTGCTCCTTCTCCGGGGTCAGGACGCTCATATGCTCGAGGTAGGTCGTGAACGTGACGAGCGGATCACGGCTCTTCCACATCGCCAGCTCTTCTTTACTGCGATAAAACGCCTTGTCGTGCTCGGAGTGGCCGTGCCAGCGATACGTCTTGCACTCGATCAGCGTCGGTCCCTCGCCGGCGCGCGCACGGCGGCGGGCGCCCTTCACGGCCTGATACACGGCGAGCACATCGTTGCCGTTGATCGCCACGCCGTCGAATCCGTACCCCTCGGCGCGCACGGCAACGTCTTCGATCGCCATGCTTTTCTCGATCGGCACCGAGTACGCGTAGAGGTTGTTCTCGCAGATGAAGACGACCGGCAGCTTGTTGACGCCCGCGAAGTTGAGCGCCTCGTGGAAGTCGCCGGTGTTGCTCGCGCCCTCGCCGAAGTAGGCGATGCAGAGGCTGTCCTTCTGCTCCATCTTCATCGTCAAGGCGACGCCGGCGGCCACCGGAAGGTTTGCGCCCAGCATACTGGTGTTGCCGAAAATGCCAAGCTCGTTGACGCCGCTATGCAGCGCCGAGTCGCGGCCTTTCGACAGGCCGGTCACTTTGGCGTACATCTGCGCCATCATGACGCGGGGCTCGATGCCCTTCATCAGCATCGCGCCGAGATCCCGATGGAGCGGGAAAATCCAATCGTCGTTCCGCAAACCGAAACAGCTGCCGACCACGATCGCTTCCTGTCCGATGCCGGTGTAAACGCCGCTCCGAACCCTTCCCTGACGCACGCCGAGGCTCAGACGCTCGTCGAACGCGCGGATGAACTTGAGCCAGTAGAAGATCTCCAGCAGCTCTTCCGTGTTGAGTTTGAATTTGGTTCGTTTGATGGGAGGCATCGAAACAGTAAGTGTAATCCAAACGATTCAGGGCTGTGCGAGGACGACGCTGAGGAGAACAGCGCGCTGCGTCCCTTTCCACGCGTCGGTCGCGTCGAACACTTCGGCTTCCGTATGCGCACCCTGTCCACGGCCGCCGGCGTCGATCGTTAACGCCGGAATGCCAAGGCTGAGCGGGAGGTTCGCATCGGTCGAGCCTTCCGCAAACGAAACCGGAAGACTCAGCGCCTTCGAGACCGAGACGGCCGCCTGGACGATCGGCGCCGTCGCCGGTACGCGTCCGGCCGGGCGCATGCCGACCGTGTCAATCGAGACGGTCAGCGCCTGGCTGTGCCATCGCGTGTTTTCCTCTGCAACGGCATCCTGCACCGCCTGGCGAAACTGCTTCTCGAGCGCACGCAGCGCCGACGCGTCCCCGGAGCGGAGATCGACCTCCATCCAAGCCTCGCTCGCGATGGCGTTGATCGACGTGCCGCCGCCGATGCGCCCCACGTTGAAGGTCGTGCGGGGAGAGCTCGGTACCTGAAACTCGCCGATGCGCGCCGCCGCGCGGCCGAGCGCGTGGATTGGGTTCACCGTACCGAAGGATCCGAAACTGTGCCCGCCGGGTCCTTTGAACGTGACCCGGAAGCGCGTGCTGCCGATCGCGATGTGCGTGATCCCAAGCCCGTCGCCGTCGATCGACACGAACCGATCGATCCTGTCCTTCAGCGTCTCGTTGAACAGCCGCTTCACGCCTCGTAAATCGCCGAGCCCTTCTTCGCCGACGGTGCCCACGAACGTAATCGTCCCGGGCGTGGTGACGCCCGCCGTGTTCAGCGCCCGCGCGACCGCAATCAAGGTCGTGAGCCCGCGGCAATCATCGCCGATGCCGGGTCCGCGCAGGATGTAGCCCTGACGCCGGACCTTGACGCTGGTCGCCTGCGGAAATACGGTATCGAGGTGGGCGCTCATCACCAGGTTCGGCCGCGCGCCCGCGCCAGGTCGCTCTCCGATGACGTTTCCCTCGGCGTCTATCCGGACGTTCCTGAGCCCGACCTCCCGGAACATCTCGGCATACAGCTGGGCGCGCTTCGCTTCCTGGAAGGGCGGCGCTGCGACCTCGCAGATCCGTATCTGATCGCCGATCGTCTGCATCTCGTCCGTGCGCGCGAATTCAACAGCCGCCCGAACCGCCGGTGTTTGAAGGAGAGCGAAGGCAAGATCGGCCGCACGCTCTTGTGCGGCGGCCGCGGTCGTTAATCCGCTGCAAGAAAGGAAAACAGCAAGCAGGAACGAACCCGTCCGGGGCATGCAACCGAGAAGTATTACACACCTAAAGTCCGGAGTCGGCGGCCGGAAGTCTCCTACAGGAATTCCGGGGAGCCGTGGCGGAAGTCACCACCGAGGATGCCCGCAGAATCGGCGCCGAGCCACTGATCGATGACGCGTGCGTAGACAGTTCGGAAGTCCGTTTCGTAACGTACGTCGTTCGCACCGTTCTCCAGCGTGGGGTTCGCCGGGTCGGGCGAGAGCGACGGCGCGGTGCCGTAGAGCCCGCCTCTCACCTGCCCGCCGAACGCCATCATCACGCTGCCAGCCCCGTGGTCCGTGCCGTTGCTGCCGTTCTCGTTAATGCGGCGGCCAAACTCGGAGAATTGCAGCACCAGCGTATCGTTCATCAATCCCTGGTTGCTCAAGTCCTGATAGAACGTCGAGAGGCCATCGTTGAGCGTGGTCATCAGCGTCGCGTACGAGCCGTTGAGCGTGTTCTGCGCCGCGTGCGTATCGTAGCCGCCGGTCTGAACCCAGAACACTCGAGTGCCGATTTGTGCCGCGAGCGCTCCGGCGACGGCACGCAACGCCAGGGCGAATCCGTTGTTTGGATAGGCGACCGAGGGCGCGTACGCGCCCACCATCGACACGCGATCGAGCGTCGCGAACGCCGCCTGGGCGCTCGCGTTCACGAACGACAGATGCGGGCGATGAATCGGCAGATGTGATGACATCCGCATCGCGCATGCCCGTTCGTTCTCGACCTCCGCGCTGCCGTTCGGGCTCTGAAACGCGTAGCTGGCCGGATTCAGAATCGAGGGGACGGCAACCGTCCGCGCCTGCAGCGTGCGCGGCGTCTCGCCGGCGGTATTCCACGCGGAGAGCGGATCGACCGGCGCCGGAATGGAATCGAGGTAGCGTCCCAGCCATCCCGGGCCCTGGGTCGTCCCGGGGTTTGCCGTCGACCAGATGTCGGTTCCTTCAAAGTGAGACCGGCTCGAGTTTTCGTAGCCGGTCCGCTGGATGAATGCGAGCCGCCCCTCATTGAAGATGGTTCTCAATCCCGTCAGCCGCGGATGGAGGCCGAGCTCGTTTCCTGCGGAGTCGCTGCCGATCTGCAGCGCCTGACCGGCCGGCACCGCGAGCGTCGGACGCCTGGTGGTGTAGAACGGGTCGCGATAGGGGATCAGCATGCTGAGTGAATCGTTGCCGCCCCCCAGATACACGACGACGAGATTCCGGAAACCGGCTCCCTGGGCGAGCGCGGCGTCGCAGAGAAAGCGCGGAGCCGCAAAGCCGAGCGTGAACGCGGCCACGCCACCCCGCACGAATGCTCGCCTGCTGTGTTTCATACGAGCTGGTACTCCGATGATCCCACGATCAGGTGCAGCAGCCCCGGCGCCTTCACCCGAAGCTGCGTCTCGCTGCCGGTCCATTGGGGGCCGCCGCGCAGGTATGCGAGAAGGGCCTCATACGCAGCCGGCTCGTAGGGCGCCGGCGTCAGGCGATCGAGATAGAACGACAGCAACGCTTCCGGCGTCGGCCCATTGCCGCTTGCCGCGCGTCCGATATCGGTTCGCTGTCTCCCGACGAGGCCGGACGCAAAGTTCATCCGGGCCAGCATGGCGGCCGTCGAAAACCATGACGGTCCAAGGGTCCACCCTCCCACGTCGGGCGGCTCGAACAGCTGCTGGCCCATGTTCGAGAGCGGGCTCAACGCGCTGTTCAGCGGATAGCCGGCATACCCCACTTCCTTCATGGCGCGCGCAACGTACTCGACCGGCCACGAGTACCTGGCGAAATAGCTCGACGGCGCGTCGAACTCCCTGGACAAGAGCACGGCCCGCACGACCGACGCCATGTGGCAGTCGCTCAGCAGGTACACGTTCGCCATCTGCGCGACGAACGTTTCATCCGGCGGCCGAAGCTCACTGACGAAAAACGACCACAGGCGGCGCGCGAGCCGCCGCCCGGTCTCCGGATGACGGGCGAGCGCCGCAATCAGGTCGAGGCCGTCCTGCATCCCGCCCGCCGCAGCCCGCGCAGGAATCGTCCTGCTTCCGTCGCCGTAGACCGCGAAGCTGAACTCCTTGGCGTTCGTGTCGTGCTGGCCGGCGTTGTAGAAGAACTG
>JANNJO010000121.1:0-11041 GCA_031395755.1 Acidobacteriota bacterium | reverse complement strand
GCGCGCGCCTCGGCGAGCGACCCCGCGGCGCCCGTGGCGAGCATCTGCACCGCGATGTTGCCGAGCGCCGTGGCCTCTGTCGGGCCGGCCACGACGGGCACGCCAGTCGCGTCGGCGGTGAGCTGATTCAGCAGCGCGTTCTGCGAGCCTCCGCCGATGACCCGAATCCGTTCGACCGGGTGGCCTGTCAGCTCTTCGAGGTCCCGGATGACCAGGCGATACTTCAGCGCCAGGCTGTCGAAGATCGCCCGCGCGTAGCCGCCCGGCGTCGCAGGGCAGGGCTGATCCGTTTTCCGGCAGAAACGATCGATCGCTGCGGGCATGTCATCCGGATTCGCGAAGGACGGATCATCGGGATCCACGAGGTGGCGGAACCCGGGTTCCCGCCCGGCCGCGTCCATCAGCTCGCTGTACGTGTACTCGCGGCCCTGTTGCGCCCAGCATCTTCGGCAGCCCTGCAGCAGCCAGAGCCCCATCACGTTCTTCAGCAGCCGGGTTGTTCGTGCGACGCCGCCCTCGTTCGAGAAGTTCAGCTGCATCGCGCGCGGCGTCACCACGGGCGCGTCGAGTTCCATGCCGATCAACGACCACGTGCCGGAGCTGAGGAACGCCGTGCCATCCCGAGCGGTGATGGCCGCTACCGCCGATGCCGTATCGTGAGACGCCGATGCCACGATAGGCGTTCCCGTGAGCCGATCATCCGCGCCCACACCACTTTGCAGCGGACCGATGATCGAGCCAGGCTCGACGAGAGGCGCGACGAGGCGCGCCGGCAGCCCCAGACGCTCCATCAGGTCGGTGGCCCAGCGCCGCGTCTTCGGATTCACCAGCTGCGAGGTCGTCGCGTCGGTGTATTCGCAGCGCACTTCCCCCGAGAGCCAGTAGTTGAACAGGTCTGGCATCATGACGAACCGCCCGGCCGCGTCCAGCAGCGCCGGCGTGTCGCGCTGCGCGGCGAAGAGCTGATTCAACGTGTTGATGGGCATGAACTGCACCCCGGTCGCCGCGTAGATGTCTTCCCTGGGGACGACCTGAAGGGCTTCGGCCATGGCCGTCACGTTGCGGCGGTCCCGGTAATGAACGGGATTCTGCAGCAGCTCGCCCTGCGGTCCGAGCAGAGCGTAATCCACGCCCCAGGTGTCGACGCCGATTCCGGCGAGCTCCGCGTCTGGGACTGCGGCCAAACCGTGGCGCATCCCGGTCCAGAGGGCCCGGACGTCCCAGTGGAGCGATGGCCCCTCTGCAATCGGCGTATTCGCAAAACGATGGACCTCGTCGAAGTCGAGGATCCCCGACCTGAGGCGCCCGACAACCGCGCGGCCGCTCTCGGCGCCGAGATCGAACGCAAGAAACGCCTGCGAAGCCACAGCGACCGTATGATATAGCGCCTTATGCACAGCAGCGCTCCCTTGTCCGACGGCGACATTCAGCAGGTCAACGCCCCTCGCGCGGCGGCGCTGAAAGAGGATTACGCGCACCTCGCGCGCCAGATGGCTCGCCGCGGAGTGGAGATCGAGCCGCTGGTGGAGCGCGCGATGGCATTCCGCGTGGCTGTGCCGTCCTGGGGCGTCGGATCGGGTGGCACCCGGTTCGCGCGTTTCGGGATTGCCGGCGAGCCTCGCAATATTTTCGAGAAGATCGACGATTGCGAGGCGGTCTTCAGGCTCACGCGCGTCACGCCGGGCATCTCGCTGCACATCCCCTGGGATAAACCGGGCGATGCGGGAGAGCTGCGATCGTATGCGCAGGCGCGCGGATTGTTCTTCGACTCCATGAACTCCAACACCTTTCAGGATCAGCCGGGCCAGCCGCTGTCGTACAAGTTTGGAAGCCTGAGCCATACCGATGCCGCGGTGCGGCGGCAGGCGGTGGAGCACAACCTGGAATGCCTGGAGATGGGTGTCTCGCTCGGCGCCCGCTCGCACACGGTCTGGGTGGGTGACGGCGGCAACTTTCCCGGTCAACTGCATTTCCGCCGGGCGCTCGATCGCTACCTCGACAGCCTCACGGCGATCTATCGCGCGGTTCCCGCTGACTGGCGGCTGTTCATCGAGCACAAATTCTACGAGCCGGCGTTCTATTCGACTGTGCTGAATGACTGGGGCACGAGCTACTACTGCGCGACGGCGCTTGGCGAGCGCGCGTTCTCGCTGGTCGACCTCGGGCATCACGCGCCCAACGTGAACGTCGAGATGATCGTCGCCAGGCTCATCCAGTTCGGGAAGCTCGGCGGCTTTCATTTCAACGACAGCCAGTACGGAGACGATGACCTGGATGCGGGGTCGATCAAGCCGTTTCAGTTGTTCCTGATCTTCAACGAGCTCGTGGATGCGGAACGTGCCGGCATCCCGGCGTTTGCGCCGGCGTATATGCTCGACCAGTCGCACAACGTGACGGATCCGATTGAATCGCTCGTGACGAGCAGCGCGGAGCTCGTGCGCGCCTACGTGCAGGCGCATCTCGTCGATCGCGACGCGCTCGCTGCCTACCAGGATGCCAACGATCCCGTGATGGCGCTGCAGACGCTGAAGCAGGCATACACAACGGACGTGACGCCCCTCCTGGCGACGGCGCGCGCGCGTGCGGGCGGCGCCATCGATCCGATCGCGACGTATCGGGCGAGCGGCTATCGCCGGCAGAAAGCCTCAGAGCGCCCGGCGGCGTTGCGTTCCGGCGCGGGGATCGTGTGACTCCTGATCTCCTGATCTCCTGTGAAGGAATTGCCAAGTCGTATGCGGGCGTCCGCGCGCTGGCCGGCGTGTCGTTCGACCTGTGTGCGGGTGAAGTGCACGCGCTCGTCGGCGAAAACGGCGCAGGCAAGTCGACGTTGATCAAGGTGATGACCGGAGCGGTCTCGCCCGATTCCGGGACACTCTCCGTTGCCGGGCAGCCCGTCTCGCAGATGAGCCCCGCGATGGCGCGTGGGCTGGGCATCGCGGCGATCTATCAGCAGCCTTCGCTGTTTCCTCACCTGACGGTCGCCGAAAACATCGCGTTCGCGCTCGAGCCCGGCGCCGTGTGGCGCCGCATCGACTGGAACCGGCGCCGCCGCGACGCGGTGGACCTCCTGGGGCGTGCCGGGGCCCAACTCGACCCGGACTGCCTCGTGGAGAGCCTGAGCATGCCCGAGCAGCAGCTGGTCGAGATCGCGAAGGCGGTCGGCAGCCGCGCCAGGGTTCTCATCATGGACGAGCCGACCGCGTCGCTGAACGAGCGCGAGGTGGAGCGGCTGTTCCAGGTCGTGGCGCGGCTGCGATCCGAGAAGGTCGGCATCATCTACATCTCGCACAGGCTCGAAGAAATTCTCTCCATCGCCGATCGCGTGACGGTGCTCCGCGACGGCCAGAGCGTCGGCACGCACCCTCGCGAGGGCCTACAGCGCGCGACGCTGATCGATCTGATGATCGGCCGCGAGATATCGGCCATCTTTCCGAAGCGGCCGGGCGTACCGGGCGCTGTCGCAATCGAGCTGCGGCGTCTTTCGTGCCGGGCGGCGGGCGTGCAGGATGTGTCGCTGTCAGTCCGGAGCGGGGAGATCGTGGGGCTCGCCGGGCTCGTCGGCTCGGGGCGGACGCAGCTGGCGGAGACGCTGTTCGGCCTCACGCCGGCAGATTCGGGCGAGTTGCTCGTCGATGGCCGTCACGTCCGGGTCCAGTCGCCCGCTCGCGCGATCGAGATGGGCATCGGCTACCTTCCCGAAGATCGCCGCCGGCACGGCGTCGTGCCAGAGATGGCGGTGTCAGAGAACGTCAGCCTCGCAAGTTTGGGAGCCGTGTCGCGGGCCGGACTGATCGAGCGGTCGCGCGAGCGCGGGCAGGCGCAGCAGTACGTCCAGCAGCTGCGCATCAAGACGTCTTCCGTGGCCGCGGAGGTCGAATCGCTGTCGGGCGGTAACCAGCAGAAGGTGGCGCTCGCGCGTTGGCTGGCGATCACGCCGAAGGTGCTGATTCTCGATGAACCGACGCAGGGGGTCGACATCGGCTCGAAGGCGGAGATCCATGGCCTCATCCAGGAGTTGGCCGAACGCGGGCTTGCGGTGCTCATGATCTCGTCAGAGCTGCCGGAGATTCTTGGCATGAGCGATCGGATTGCGGTGATGCGCGCCGGGACGATTGCCGGCGTGCTGTCGCGCGACGAAGCCACGCAGGAGCGCGTGATGGCAATGGCGCTGGGGCACTGAATGAGACGTCATCGACGCGAGGCTTGGGTGGCGCTGGCGATTGGGACGTTGTGCGTGGTGCTGGCGCTCGCGCGCCCGGACTACTTCAGCCGGGGCAATCTCATCGACCTGTTCCTCGCGAGCCTGCCGGTCCTGATCATCGCCGCAGGCATGACGCTCGTGATGCTCGCCGGCGAGATCGATATTTCGGTTGGCTCCGCGTTCGCGGCCTGCGCGGTCGGGGCCGGCTTGCTCGCGAAGGCCGGCCTTTCGACGCCGCTCGTGTTTGTGCTGGTGTGCATGATGGGAGCCGCCATCGGGGGGATCAACGGTTTCCTGGTGGCGTATCTGCGGCTGCCGTCGATCGTCGTCACGCTGGCGGCGATGATTGCGCTTCGCGACGCGCTGAGGTGGGCGACCCAGGGTGCGTGGGTGCAGGAGCTGCCGACCGATTTTCAGTGGATGGGGCTGTCTCAGCGCGCATACCCCGTTGCCGCAGGCCTCCTCACGGCCGCATTGATGGCGGCGATCGCCTGGGGTCTGCGACACAGCGCGGCGGGGCGTGTGCTGTACGCCACCGGCTCGAGCGCCGGGGCCGCACGCCTCGCCGGCATCGATACGGCGCGGGCGAAGCTGCTCGCCTTCGCGTGCCTCGGCGCCATGACGGGACTTGCCGCGATCGTGAACGCGATGCGCTTCAATCAGATCCCGGTGAATACCGGGCTCGGGCTCGAGCTGAAGGTGATCGCCGCGGTCGTGGTTGGCGGCGCGGCGATCAACGGTGGACGGGGCACGCTTGTTGGCACCGTGCTGGGCGTTGTGCTGCTTGGCGCCATCGGACCGGCGCTCACGTTCCTTGGTGTGAGCGCGTACTGGGAACGCGCGATTCAGGGCGCCATCATCCTCGTTGCGGTCGCCGCCGATGCGCTCCCACGCCGATTGGAAATCCATGCCCCACTTGGCGCGACGCGGGCATAACGGCGTTCTCGCCGCCGCGCTCGTTGCCGAGGCAGCGATCTTCGCGCTCGTCGCGCCGAACTTCTTCACCGGCGCCAACTTCTTTGAAATCACCCGACTGAACGTCGAGCTCGGATTGCTCGCGATCGCACTGACGCCGATTCTCATCACCGGCGGCATCGATCTCTCGGTCGGCGCCATGATGGGCCTCGCAGCCGTGTGCTTTGGCTCGGCCTGGCAGGACTGGGGGTTTTCAATTCCCGCAGCGGCCGCCATCGCGCTCGCGGCCGGCTGCGCCGGCGGAGGATTGAACGCGCTGCTGATCTCCCGGCTGAACCTGCCGCCGCTCATCGTGACCCTCGGCACGTTCTCACTGTTTCGCGGCATTGCGGAAGGCGTCACCGAGGCCGCGGTGAACTACAGCGGCTTTCCACCGGCGTTTCTTGCCCTGGGGCAGGGCTATATCTGGGGAGCCCTGCCGAGGCAGCTTCCGATCTTTCTGTTCGTGTTATGCGCGTACGCCATCCTGCTTCACCGGTCGGTCCTCGGCCGCGCCTTCTATGCGATCGGGTTTAGCGCCGGCGGCGCCCGCTACGCGGGCATTCCGGTCGGAAAGCGGCTGGGTCTCGTGTATCTGCTGTCGGGGCTCGTGTCGAGCCTTGCGGCGATCATCTACGTGGCGCACCTGGGCCAGGCGCGGTCGGATGTCGGGAACGGGTATGAGCTCGACGCCATTACTGCCGTCGTGCTGGGTGGGACGTCGGTGTTCGGCGGGCGCGGCACGCTCGGCGGAACGGTGCTGGGGCTCGCCGTGCTGTCCGTGCTCAAAAATGGGTTGCAGCTCGCAGCGTTGCCGTCAGAATTGATCGGCGTCCTGACCGGGGTCCTGCTGATCTCGACGATTGCGATCGAAGCCGCCAGCGGCGCGGGGCGAGTGGCCGCGACTGAACACGAAAAAGGGGAGATTCCTGTGAGAAATAGTCAAGTCGCGGTGCTGTGCGGCGCGATCCTGGCGGGCTCGCTCATCGTCGCAGGCACGAACCTCTGGCTCGTGCGATCGCTCGACTCGTCGGCCGCGCCCGCGGCGACGCGCACGGTGATTGCGATGATGCCCAAAGCCAAGGGCGATCCGTATTTCGTGAGCTGCCGCGCCGGCGCAGAAGAGGCGGCGAAAGAGCTCGGCGTGGAGTTGATTTGGGATGGCCCTACCGGGCTCGATGCCGCTCGCCAGAGCGAGCTGGTCGAGAACTGGATCACCCGCGGGGTTGACGTCATCGCGGTCGCGGTCGAGAACCGCGCCAGCATTTCAACGGCGCTGCGAAAAGCGCAGGACCGGGGCATTCATGTGCTGACGTGGGACGCCGACGCCGAGCCCGACGCGCGGGGCTTTTTCGTGAACCAGGCGACTGCCGAGGGTATCGGGTACGCGCTCACCGACGAGGCCGCGCGTCTCCTCGGCAACAAGGGGGAGTTTGCGATCGTGACGGGCGCGCTCAGCGCAGCCAATCAGAACGAATGGATCGCCTTCGTCAAGAAACGCCTCGCCGAGAAGTATCCCGATCTGAAGCTCGCCACCATCCGTCCGAGTGACGACGACCGGGACAAGGCGTTTGCGGAGACGCAAACGATCATGCGCGTGTTTCCCGGCGTGAGGCTGGTCATGGCGATTTCCGCGCCGGCGGTGCCCGGAGCCGGCGAGGCGGTCCGACAGGCGCGGCGCACCGACGTCAAGGTCATCGGCCTGTCGCTGCCGAACATGAACAAGCCTTACGTGCACGAAGGCGTCGTGCAGACGGTCATGTTGTGGAACACCGCCGATCTCGGTTATCTGACGGTCTATGCGGGCGCGCTCATGGCGCAGCGGAAGCTTTCGCCCGGCGCGCAGTCACTGGAGGCGGGCAGGCTGGGCACGATTGCGATTCGCGGCAGCGAAGTCATCCTCGGGCCGCCGCTGTTTTTCACCAAGGACAACATCGACAAATTCAATTTCTGACGCGGGACCGGGAGGATTGATGGCACAGAAGCTCAGAAGATCAGGAGTTCGCGCAGGGCTTTAGCCCTGTCTCGCCGCCAACGCGGAATGCGGATCCGTCTGCCGCCAGCGGGAACTGACCCGCCTTCGCGCTTCGCGCTACGGCGCGGCAGGCCGGTGCACGAACACCGCCGGCTTGCAGGCGGATCCGCCTTCCGCATGGCGAGGCAAGCATGCCGGGCGGTATCAGCGGCTGCACTTGACGTCTGCCACGGTAGTATTCGGTTGAATTGCGGACGCTAGATGCCTTACCACGATTGGGGCCGCGCGGTTGTCATCGGGAATCGGACCATGAAAAGTCAGACCGCCGCGCCACTGGCGGACGTCTCAGCAGGCGCGGGGGCAGGGTGGGGTGGCGGTCAAACCTGGCCGGCCGCGCCATGGCACTGATTAACCAATGCCGCCGCGTTGTTTTTCCGGGCTGTCGACCGTGACCGACACCCCACCATGCCGGCGCGACGGTACGGCACGCGCTCAGGAAACACGACAATGCACGCGTCGCTACACCGCCGGTGTCGCGAAGGGATTCTCGTCGGCGCTGGGACCGTAGATCGACGGCACCGGTACGTCGAGCAGCCGCATGTACACCGACAGTTGCCCGCGGTGATGCACCAGATGATTCATCACGATGGAGCGCACCAGCGACGTCTTGGGCATGGTCATCAACGTCGCGCCCTTGGCTTGTGCCGACCACATTTTCTCAAGACCCGTGTCACCAAGGTTCAGCAGGATCTCTTTGGCTCGGGCAATGCTCGCGTCGTGCGCTGTCAGCACGTCCTCGGTGCTCTTCGGAAGCTGCTGTTCGACGCCGCCGCCAAAATCAGTCGTGTCGTCAAGCGCCCACCCGCAGATGTAGCCGGGGCTCTGCGCGATATGCAACGCGAGCTGTCCGAGCGACATCGATTTGGTATGAGGCTTCCAGGAGAACTTGTCGGCGGGCACACGTTCCAGCATGCGCCTCGTCGTCTTGGCTTCCTGTTCGAGCTCCTGCACGAATGCGTCAACCATCCCCATAGCGGCCCTCCCCTTCTTGAAAGAGGGCATCATACCGCGAACCTAGAACCTGGAACCGCGTAGCGCTAAGATACGCCGCATGCCTATCAAAGCTGTGTGCTCCGTCCTGCTCGTGCTGCTGACGCTATGGGCCGGCGCTGATTTCGTTCGGGCGCAGGCGCAGGCCCCGTTCGCTCACGCCAACGGCGCCATCGACAAGCTGAAGCAGGGGAAGTCGCTGGCCGGCGCGATCATGTACGACTTCTCGCTGTACGCGGCCCGTCGGTTTGCGGAATCCGACCTGGACTTCGTCATCCTCGACATGGAGCATCAGGCGCTCGACTTCGAGCGGATGCAGGCCTTCTTCCTCGGGCTGACCAACAAGGCGGAGATCGCACGGCAGGGACACGTGCAGCAGCGCGTGGCGCCGATCGTGCGCATCCCCACCTATGGCCGCGATCAGAACGAGTTCATCACCAAGCAGGTGCTCGACATGGGAGCGATGGGCATCATGTTTCCCGCGATCGAGACGCGCGAGCAGGCGCTGCACGCGGTGCAGCTCGCGCGCTATCCGCAGGCGAGGAACTCCCAGATTCAGGAGCCGAGAGGATTGCGCGGCAACGGACAGCTGCCCGGCGCCTGGTTCTGGGGGCTGTCGGCGGCGGACTACGCGCGGCGCGCTGATCCGTGGCCGCTGAGCCCGAACGGCGATCTGCTCCTATTCCTGCAGATCGAAACGGTGGAGGGCGTGCGAAACGCCAATGAGATTCTGTCGGTGCCGGGCATCGGCATACTCTTTATCGGCCCAAATGATCTCTCGTACTCGCTCGGCGTGCCGCAGGGGCATCCGGATCACGAAGCGGCGGTGCAGACTGTCCTGAAGGCCTGCCTCGCGCGGAATGTGCCGTGCGCCATCACCGTAACCGCCGACAACGTCGTCGCACGCCTGAAGCAGGGCTTCCGCGTGGTCTCGTTGCCGAGCGGAGGCATCGAATGGCCCATGGAAGAGACGCTGCGGCGGGCGAGGACCGTGACCGGGCCCTCGAAGTGAGCACAAGGGGTAAGGGGAGAGGGGGAGAGGTGGGGATCATGCGATTCGGCTTTCTCGCCCTGACGTCGGCATTGGCCCTCGGTGCGGCGGCCTGGCCGGCCGTCCGCGCCCAGGCACCGGGCACGGGCTACTTGTCTTACGACGCGTCGCGGCCACAGGGGTGGGCCGTGAGGGAGTACCTCGCATCGATGGGCGCGACGCCGCCGCTCTGGAATGCGGCGAAGCAGAAACTTCTCGATGGCAAACAGATCTTCAGCTACACCATCGATCGCCTCGATGTCGAAGGCTATTGCCGTGTGGCGCCGCACTACGACTACATCTTCTTCGAGATGCAGCACAGTACGATGACGTGGGGCGACATCGAAAAGATGATCGCCGCGTGCCCGCGCGCCGGTGTGCCGATGATTCGCCTGCCCAACGAGCTCGAAGACACCGTGCAGAAGGCCACCGACATCGGCGCCATCGGATTGCTGGCGCCGACCGTCGATACAGTCGAGAAGGCGCAATCGGTCGTCCGCTTTGCGCAGTTCCCGCCGCTCGGACGCCGCAGCCAGGGTGCCAACCAGGCTGCCAGCATCTGGGGCGTGAGCGGGGTGAATTATCGGCAGACCGTGAACGCGAACATGTTGATCGTAATGATGATCGAAACGCCGACCGGCGTCGCCAACGCGTACGACATCGCCCGCATTCCCGGTGTGGACGCCTTATTGGTCGCCAACGGCGATCTGGGCAGCTTCTCCGGGTTTGCACCCGGCTCGCCACCGTACGAAGCCCTGGTGACGCAAATCCACGATTCGGCGTTGGCAGCGGGCAAGTTCGTGGGTGCGGTCACCGCCGCCTACGCGCAGCGGGCCGGCGTGCCTGGCCGGACCGACTGGGCCGACTATCGGATGAACTGGAACGGTCCGGCGTTTGACGGATGGCAGCCACCTGCGCGGGGACGCGGCGGTCGCGGTGGGGCGGTCAACCCGCAGTCGCAGGAAAAGCAGTAGCGGAGAGGGGTGTTGCAGGCCATTCTCGATTTCCTCGAGCGCGCGGGGCTCACGGCGCCGGGCGAGGTGCCACAGTTCGAGCCGCTTTCCGGCGGGGTTTCCTCCGACATCTGGATTGTTCGCGCGGGCTCGTCGCGATTCTGCGTGAAGCGGGCGCTCGGCCGGCTGCGCGTGGCCGCTGACTGGAGGGCGGACATCTCGAGAAACGCCACGGAAGTGGCCTGGCTGACGCATGTGGCGAAGCTGAGCCCGGATCTGGTTCCGACAGTCCTGGCATCGGATCCGGTTCTAGGAGTGTTTGCCATGGAGTACCTCCCACCAGGCGACTACGAACCCTGGAAGGTGCGGCTGGCGACCGGTCGGGTGAGTACCGACACGGCAGGCCGCGTGGGTCGGCGACTCGCGTTTATCCACGCCTCGTTTGCGAAGACGCCAGGCGCTGAGGTCGAGTTCGACACCGGCGGCGCTTTCCATGCTCTCCGCATCGAACCGTACTTACTGGCGACCGCGCGCGTGCATGCCGATGTCGCCTCGATTCTCGAGGACCTGGCAGAGCGCACCGAGCGAACGAAAATGAGCGTCGTGCACGGAGACGTCAGCCCGAAGAACATTCTCCTCGGGCGGCGGGGACCGGTGTTCCTCGATGCCGAATGCGCATGGTTCGGAGACCCGGCGTTTGATCTCGCGTTCTGTCTCAATCACCTCCTGCTCAAGACGCTATTGGTTCCTTCTGCAGAACCCCAGTTGCTCGAAGCGTTCGACGCCCTCGCCACGAACTATCTTCGCGGCGTCGACTGGGAGCCGGCTGCGGCGCTCGAGGAACGGGCCGCGCAGCTGCTGCCGGCGCTGCTGCTGGC
>JANNJO010000102.1:0-1682 GCA_031395755.1 Acidobacteriota bacterium | reverse complement strand
CTTTCTTTTTTGCTACTTTTTTCTTTGTGGAAAAGTGTCGATTTCCGCGGGTTTTCCGCAGAAATGGGAGCCTACTGCTGGCTGCGGGCTCGTTCCTTGGCCGCGCGGGCACGGTAGCTGTCGATGGTCAGCTCGAGGATCACCGAGTGATGGACGACGCGGTCGATGGCGGCGGCCGTGGTCATCGTGTCCTTGAAGATCTGGTCCCAATTGCTGAACACCAGGTTGCTCGTGATCAGCACGCTCCTGCGCTCGTAACGCTCGGCCAGCAGCGTGAAGAGCACCTCCATCTCCTCCCGGTTCTGCTGCACGTAACCGATGTCGTCGAGGATCAGCGCTTCGAAGCGGTCGAGCTTGCGTAGCTCCTGGCTGAGACGAAGATCGCGCTTGGCGGCCAGCAGGCGTTGCACGATTTGGAAGGCCGGTGCGAAGAGCACCGTGCGGTTCTGCCGGACCAACTCATGGCCCAGGCCGGCCAGCAGGTGCGTCTTACCCGTGCCGGGGTTGCCGAAGGCAACCACGTTGGTGGCGCGCTCGACGAAGCTACCGTCGCGCAACGTCGCGAACGTCGTGCGTACCTGCGGCGGCAGGCGATTCAGATCATAGGTGCCGAGGGTCTTCTCCCGCGGCAGTTTGGACTCTTCGAGATGCCGCGCCGTGCGCCGCTCGTCACGCTCGGCAGCCTCCACTTCCGAGAGCGCCAGCAGATACTCGGCATGACTCAGTCCCTCGGCGGCGGCGCGCTCGGCCACGCGGGTGTACTCCCGCACGAAGGCCGGCAGCTTGAACGAGCGCAGGAGCATCGGTAGGGTGGCGTCGGTGCGCGTCTTCTGTGTGCTCTTCATTCCTCACCTCCGGCCGCGATGAGGGTGTCGTAGGCACTCAGGTCGGGCGGCTCGATCGCGCACGCCGGCACTTCGACAGGTTCCGGCGCCGCCGCGGCGCGCACCTGCGCGTAGTCTCGCAGCTCGCCGCGTGTCATAAGACTCACCAATGCGACATCGACATCCGCCTGGCTCGTCGACGCGGCCAGATGCAGGATCCTCACGTACTCCACATCAGCGGCGCTGCCCAGCCGCTCCACCAAGGTGTCGTATGCGCGGCGGAAGGTGAGCGTGGGGAACAGCGCCTCGCGATAGCGATAGCGGGCGAACGCGCCCGGCTTGCGCACCAACGACCAGATCACATGGCGGTAGTCGATGGCCACGTTCCCACGACCTCGCTGACGTTCCATCGTGGCCATCAGACGCTGACCATGCCAGACCTCCACGGTCTCGGCGTAAAGACGCAGATCGACTTCCTCCCCGATCAGCCGCGAGCTCACTGAGTAGGTGTTGTCCGCCGCGCGGATGGTCGAAAAATGAGTCACTCTCACGCGCTCGCGGCGGAAGTCCTCGATGCGCATCGGCGGAAGCTCTTTCATCCCCCGCAAGTCCTCTCCGAGGTTGGTCCGCCGCTTGTTGCGTGCCGCGAAGATCTCGCGCAGGAACGCCTCGTAGCTCGCACGATCGGCGAAGTCGCGGCTCCCACGGACGAGCAATGCCTGCTCGACCGCGTTCTTGAAACGGTAATGGGCTTGCTCGACCGATCCGTTCTCGTGTGCCCGTCCCGGCGTGTTGCGATCCGCTTCCACGCCGTAATGCGCCATCGCGCCCAGGTAGCGCTCGTTGAACGCGCGGCGG
>JANNJO010000098.1:0-3101 GCA_031395755.1 Acidobacteriota bacterium | reverse complement strand
CGCCGACCGTGAACATGTCGCGCGCCGTGGCGAGGCGCGCGCTCGTGCTGAGGGCGATGCACGATCAGGACATCATCACGAAGGAGGCGTTCGAGCGGGCAACGAAAGAGAAAGTGGCGCTGCGCGACGTCCTTCGTCGCGAGGAGCCGTTGGGCCAATACTTCAAGGAAGAAGTACGCCAGCAGCTCGTCAAGCAGTTTGGCTGGGAACGGTTGTCTGAAGGCGGGCTGCGCGTCTACACGACGATCGATCCGGACATGCAGCGCGCGGCGGAAGCGACGATCGCGAAATCGCTCGAGCAGATCGAAGCGCGGCGCGCGAAGCGCCGAACCCGGAACCGGGAACCCGGAACCGGGAACCCGACAGATCGTCTGGAAGCGGCGCTGGTCGCGATGGATCCCACAACCGGCGAGATCCGCGCACTGGTGGGTGGCCGCGATTTCAAAGCCAGCCGCTTCAACCGTGCGACCCAGGCGTTGCGGCAGCCGGGTTCCGCGTTCAAGCCGTTCGTCTACGCGGCTGCGCTCGAGAATGGTTACACGCCCTCGTCGCTGGTCTCACGACTGGACGAGCCCATCCACACGCTGCAGGGCGCGTGGATCCCGGAAGACGAGCACTCGACCGCGTCTGCCATGACGGTGCGCACGGCGCTTCGCACATCGAGCAATCGCGCCGCGGTCCGCATGCTCGAGCAGGTCGGGATCTCGAAAACCGTCGACCAGGCGCGGCGTCTGGGGATGGGCACCGTGCCGAGCGTGCCGTCGCTGGCGCTCGGATCGGGCGAGGTGACGCTGATGGCGATGACGTCGGCGTATTCGACCTTTGCCGACCAGGGGCAGTTGCACGCGCCGACGCTCATCCGCCGCGTTGAAGATGCCGATGGGAGGCTGCTCTTCGAGGCGAAGCCCTCCGTGGCGCAGGTACTGGCGCCGCAGACGGCCTTCCTGATGACGAGCATGCTGTCCGACGTGGTCAATCACGGAACCGCCTACAAGGCGCGCCAGGAAGGCTTCACGCTTCCGGCCGCCGGCAAAACCGGGACGACCAACGACTACGTGGACGCGTGGTTCATCGGCTACACGCCGCATCTTGCCACCGGCGTGTGGATCGGTTTCGACAAGCCACGCACGATTGTCGCAAACGGATTTGCGGGCGAGCTCGCTGTGCCGATGTGGGCGCGGTTCATGAAGGCGGCGACGGCGACGCACAAGCCGGACACGTTCACAGCGCCGAAGGGTGTCATGACGATGAACGTCTGCCGGCTCTCGGGCCAGGTGCCGGGCGAGGCGTGCGATCGCATCATGACGGAATACTTTGTGCGGGGCGCGGTCCCGACTCAAATCTGCCAGGAGCACTACTTCTTGGCCTCGTCCGGTCAGCTCGCCTCGGCCAGTCCCTCAGGCGCCGAGACAGGTGCTGCGTCCGATCAAACCCCAAGTCAGGCTCAATCGAGCGACACGTCCGTCGCGACCGTCTCGGATGTCCCGCCGGAGCTGGTCGTCGCCGGTGACACGGGCGACGGCGCAGATCAGCCGAAGAAAAAGCGCGGGTTCTGGGGGCGAGTCTTCGGCCGCGGCAAGGACGACAAAAAAGACTAGTATTCCGCGTGTGAGTCACCCAGCGTACCCCAGGGTCGCTTCGCTGAAGACCGCCACGGCGTTTCGAGAACATCTCACGCGATCGAACATCCCGCTCCAATTTGACGACACGGTCGAGGCTTCGGGCCCGCTGGCGCAGCCGTTTGAGATCGACGGCGTCCGCGTCGGCAATCGCTTCTGCATTCTCCCGATGGAAGGATGGGACGGCACGCCCTCGGGCGAGCCGAGCGACCTGACGCGCAGACGCTGGAGAAATTTCGGCTTCAGCGGCGCCAAGCTGATCTGGGGCGGCGAAGCCGTCGCGGTGCGGCACGATGGCCGCGCGAACCCGAATCAGTTGATGCTGACGCCGTCGACGCAGAAGGCGATCGCCGCCTTGCGCGACGAGCTCATCGACGCGCACCGTGAGCGCTTCGGCTCGAACGCGGACGCCGATCTCTTTCTGGGACTGCAGATCACGCACTCCGGACGTTTCGCGCGGCCCGACGTGTGGGACAAGCCGGCGCCGCTTGCCGCCTGTCACCATCCGATTCTCGATCGCCGGTTCGCGGACGGCGTGCGCGTCCTCACCGACGAGGAGCTCGATCGTCTGGTGGACGATTACGTGGCCGCTGCGCGGCTCGCCTATGACAGCGGATATCAGTTCGTCGATGCGAAGGCGTGTCACGGATATCTCGGCCACGAGATCCTCGGCGCGAAGACCCGCCCGGGCCGGTATGGCGGATCGCTCGAGAACCGCATGCGGTTCATCACGCAGATCATCCAGGGAATTCGCGCTGCGGTGCCCGGTCTCGGGGTTGTGGTGCGCGTGTCGATCTTCGATGTGGTGCCGCACCGCAAGGGCCCGGAAGGCGTCGGCGTGCCGGAGCCGGTGACAGGCGAAGAGCCTGCCTTCGGCCTGCTGACGAACGAAGACATGGATCAGGCGCTAGACGAGGGGCGCGCGTTGCTGACGCACCTCGAGCAGTCAGGCGTGAAGTGGATCTGCACTACGGCGGGCAGCCCGTACTACAACCCGCACATCCAGCGTCCGGCGTTTTTTCCTCCCCTCGACGGCTACGAGCCGCCGGAGGATCCGCTGCGGGGGGTCGCGCGGCAGATTGATGCGACGGCGAGGCTGAAGGTGGAGTTCCCCAATCTCGTGTTCGTCGGGTCCGCGTACAGTTATCTGCAGGAATGGCTGCCGAATGTGGGGCAGTACAACGTGAGGAACGGGCATGCGGACTTCGTCGGCCTCGGCAGAGTCGTCCTGTCGTATCCGGATTTGCCCGCGGATATTCTCGGCGGCAGGAAGCTTCGCCGGCAGGCGATCTGCCGTACCTTCAGCGACTGCACGACTGGACCGCGAATGGGCATGGTCTCGGGCTGTTACCCGCTCGATCCGTTCTACGACGCGCGGCCCGAGGCTGAGAAGATTCGCACCGTTCGGGTCACTTCGCGGGTTTGAACGCCGTCATGCCGGTGCGGAGCCATGCGCTGTCGCGATCGCGATGGCAGCTCAGG
>JANNJO010000093.1:0-6182 GCA_031395755.1 Acidobacteriota bacterium | reverse complement strand
CGGCGACCGGAAAAGAGGTGTGGCGATTCAACACCGTGCCCCTGCCTGGAGAACCAGGTCATGACACATGGGGACAAGGCTGGGTGCACGGCGGTGCATCGATCTGGGTGACCGGATCGTACGATCCGGAAACGAACCTCACGTTCTGGGGTGTCGGAAATCCCGGGCCCGACTACAACGCGGAGAGTCGCCCCGGCGACAATCTCTACAGCTGCTCGGTCATCGCGCTCGATGCCGACACCGGTACGCTGAAGTGGCACTACCAGTTCATGCCCAACGACGAGTTCGACTGGGACGCCGTGCAGATTCCGGTGCTGGCCGATATTTCGTGGAAGGGCAGCCCGCGCAAGGCGATGTTGTGGGCCAACCGGAACGGCTTCTTCTACGTGCTCGACCGCAGGACCGGCGAGTTTCTTCAGGCGACGCCGATTGCCAGGCAGAACTGGAACGCCGGATTCGACAACGGACGGCCGATCCGCACGCCGAACTCGCTGGCGAGCCGCGACGGCGTGCACATCTATCCGGGAAATCAAGGCGCGACGAACTGGTTCAATCCGTCGTTCAGTCCGCGCACGGGCCTCTTCTACGTCAACGTGTGGGAAAACACGCATCATATCTTCGCCCGAGCCGATCAGGAATATAAGGAAGGCGCGGCGTATACGCAGGGCCGGCTTACCACAAACTACCCCGGCCGTGGGATTACCGCGGGCATGCGCGCGGCGCAGCGGCCCAATCTGAGGAAGGAGGATGAGAACTACGGCACGGTTCGCGCGTTCGATCCCCAAAGCGGTACATGGAAATGGGAATATAAGATGAGCGACCTGACCGATGCCGGCATTCTCACAACCGCATCGGATGTGCTGTTCACTGGCGGGCGCGAGGGCTATTTCTTTGCGCTGGATGCAAGGGTCGGCTCACTCCTCTGGAAGATTCAGTTGGGAGGCCCCATCCAGAATGGTCCGATGACGTACTCCGTCGGCGGCAGACAGTACGTGGCTGTCAGCGCGAGCAATTCGTTGTTCGTATTTGGTTTGCGCTAGCGATTCAGGGCACGCAAGCCCGCCTGCGCAGCCTCTCGAGCCGCTGCATCGTTGCCGTTCGCGGCGATCGTGTACTCACGTGCCGCTTCATCGACGCGGCCCATGGCCGTCAGTACATCTGCGAGATCCACGTGCGCCTGCGCGAGTCCGGGCGCCGACCGAACCACGTGTCGCAGCTCCGCAGCAGCCTTTTCATACGACCTCGTCAGTGCCAGGACTAGACCGTAGCTGTGGCGGGCAACGACGTAATCCGGATCGCTGCGTATCGCGTGCTCGAAGTGATACCCGGCCTCGTCGTACGCCTTGCGGCCGGCCAGCACATTGCCGAGGTTGTTCTGTGCCTCAGCGAGATCCGGCTGCATGCGTATGGCCTCACGGAAGTGTTTCTCCGCGGCAGCCCCGTCGCCTTTCCTCAACGCTGCCAATCCCATCATGTTGTGCGCTCGCGGCAGGCCGGCATCGAGTGTGAGCGCGCGCTGCAATGTCTGTTGCGCCTCATCCAGTTTGTCCTGCCGAAGATACACGCCGCCGAGATCGGCGAAGGCATTCTCATCCTGCGGACGAAGCGCAATCGCCTTTTCCAGCGCCTGCGCGGCCTGGGCGAGCTTTCCCGATGCGGTGGCAGACTCGGCAAGCGCCTTCAGCGCGGGTACGAAGTTGGCGTCACGGCGAAGCGCCTCCTCGCACCACCGAACGGCGGCGTCATCGTCGGCGGTCATTTTGTACGCGCGCGCCAGCTCGTAGTAGAACTCCGGGCGTGAGGGCCGGTGTTTCTCGATCGCTTGTTCGAGCCGGCGAATGCCGGCTGTAAGGTTTGAGCCCTGCTGCACTTGCGCAAGGGCGAGGTACAGCTCATTCTCCGGCGTTGGCGGCAGCGTCGGCGGGTAATAGAGCACGACCTCGCCGCGATAGTCGCCGTGCTTGAGAGTGTCCGCCTCTGTGCGGTCCGCCAGCAGATCGCGGCGTGGTCGCTGACGCTGAATGTAGTGGTCCGTCATCACGACGTGAACCGCGTCATCCGTTCGCCGCTTCGGCATATGGCAATCAAGGCAGGTGGCATTCGTGCTCACGCCCGGCACCTGCGGCGCGCCCGTCCGGTGTGGTGCCTGGTGGCAACTCTGGCAAATCGCAACGTAGCGCTCCACGGCTTTGGGACCGCGAGGAATGTCGTGCGGGTTATGACACGTGACGCAGGTCATCTCGCTGCGCCGAAAGCATGCCGACTTGCGCAGGCGGTACGCGCCGCCGGCGATCTCGAACTTGTCGTCACGGCTCGGCGTCCCGGGCGCATGATCGAAATGGATGAAGTAGTCGCCCAGAGGCTTGCCAGGTGTGTACGAAAACGGCGGATTTTCGTATCGTTGAACCTGAAACGGCAGCGGTGTGCTCGTGGACTCGAGGTGACATTGCATGCACGCTTCGAGCTGACGCTCGCGGCCAAGCGTTGCGGGGTTCACGATCGCGCGACGGCCCGCCTCGGCGTCGCCAGCTTTCAGCGCATCCACATGCGCCTGCCCGGGACCGTGACAACGCTGGCAATCAATTCCCTCCGGCAAGGCGTCACCGAATCGTGGTCCCTCGCGATCGTCTTCTACCCGCGTGCGTGGATAGCCGTTGTGGCAGGACATGCATCCCGCGTCGATGACGCGCCGGAAGTCGAGATGCGCCGGCCGGTCGTAGCCCGGGCTCATCGCCCAATACCCGCCGCGTTCGGCGTACCAGGTGACAGGCATCTGGACGAGGCGTCCATCAGCCGCGCGACGAAGGAACGTTTGTGCGTGGTGGCCCGAACCGACTACGTAATGCGCCTCCAGCTCGAGCGCGTTCGCTTCCCTGCCTTCGAAGCCAATCTGATGGCGTCTCTGATAGAACCTTCCATCGCGCTGGAGCATCGTGTAGTGCCGATCGGACGCGGCGTGATACACGCGGTTGCGGTTCTTGAAATCGGCGTTCGCACCTGCGGCTCTGGCGAGCCTGGCGCTGTCGGGACGCAGCCTGGAAAGAGAGCGAGCCATGCCCGTAAGGCTGTAAGTACGGACGATTTCACCATGACACACAGCACAGGCGCCGGGGTCGGCAAAGCCGCCAACAACCGGTTCCAATGCTGCGGGAGAGGCGTGCTCCCCTTGTATCGGAGCACGCTGGTTCGGCCTGCGCGCATAGATCAGCACGATCACCGCCACGCCCGCCAGTAGCAATAGCAGCAGTAAGTATTTGCGAGTCAATTGAAAGCCTGCGGTATCAACATCGCGGGCAAGCCTAAAGGTGCGCTACGAGCTGCCGGCCATCGGCTAGAGCCGTTTTTCAACGCCGTGACGCCGGGACGCCGAGACAAGACTTACGAATCGTTCGCGATTTCCCGGCGACTCGGCGGCTCGGCGTTAATACACGCAAACGAAAAAACGCTGTAGCGACGCGCCAGTAACGATCGCGATCTTGTTTTGAGTGCGACGCTCGAGTAGTCAGGGATCATGATTAGATACGTCCGGCAGCCCACAGAATCGAATTTCGAACGAGCATTCTGTACGCCGGATTTCGATGCGTCTCGCGCGATGTGCCCGGCTGAATACAAACCACTCGGGCAGTCGGGTGCACGCCGATCCATCCCACAGTGGAATCGCTGCCACTGTGAGTAGTCTGAAGCAGCGGTGTAATCTTCGGCGACTGCCACATCTGTCTGTAGACGTCCTCGTTGGTGAGCGTGAACGGCGGGACGTTCCGAAGGATGGGGTGCTTGGCCGCCGGCCGGATGTCGAGCTTCGCCGCTGCCGACACGATGGAAGGCTTTCTGGCGTTCTGCCCGTTCAGCACGAGAAGCCCGCCGGTCACCTCTTCGTACCACCACGGCCAATCCTGATTGTCTCCGAGCGAATGGTGCAGCAGAACGAAGCCGCGGCCGGCCTCGACGGCCTGCCGCGCCAACACGCGGGCAGGCTCGGGCCAGTTCATCTGATCATTCAGGACCAGTACGTCATATCCGGGATGCGGCCGCCCGCCGCTGGGCTCCCACGGATAATCGGGCGGTTCGTCCCTTTCCGTTCCTCCACCGAGCGCACCTCTCCCGGCCGCCGGTGCGCCGCTTCTTTGCGGCGGTGCAGCCGAAGGCAAGAGCGCCGCGAAGCTCGCGGGGTGGTCGATCGGCCAGATTTCCATGCCGAAGAACATCGGATCGAGAAACATCTCCTGAAGGGTTGGAGGGTAGGGTTTCCCGCCTGTCGTTAATTGGACCCACACCTGGGTCTTCGTTACTTTCTGCGCATCAACAAGATTCGTTGCGAGCACAGCGGCCGCTCCCGTCGCGCCTGCAACCAGAAACTCGCGTCGAGAGGTGGCGTTGAGATGGTGATTGTTCTTGTTGGTTGTCATTGTTCATCCGCTATCGTTACGACAGCCGGCCTCCTCCCCATAGGACCATCCTGTGAACGATATCGCGATAATTCGGATCCTGGCACACGTGTCGTGTGTGACCGGGCTGCAGACACGCAACTCGAGCTTTCTGATGCGGTCCGACCCAGCCAACCGCAGGGTTATTGAATGACGGATCATCGGATTCGAAGAGCACGGTCGCTTTCGGGGAGATCCACATATTCGGGAATGTTTCGTCCCATGGAAGCTTGAAGGGTTCCAGGCCGCGCACAATCGCGTGGTTGCCAACCGGTTTGATCGTTTGACGCACGAACTGCTTGAGCCGCGCCTGCGTCTTCATCCCTGGGACATTTGCATTGTACAGGGAGCAGCCGATCACTTCTTCGCTCCACCACGCCCACGCGTCATTATTGGTCCCGACGGCATGATGCAGTACGACAAGCCCCTTGCCGGCATCCAGGTGTTTCACCATGTTCGCGCGATCGCGCTCGGGCCACTGCCCTGTTATCCAGTCGTTCGTCACGATGACGTCGGGAGCAGTGGGACTGCCGACGCTGTCAAACGCGTTCGGATGCGGCAGCACGACGGGATCGACGTCTTGGAACATCGGGTCCTCGAACATCGCATACATTTGCAGCGGCGATGTGTGGCCGCCCGGCGTGAATTGAACCCGGAGGCGCCGGTCGCGTCTCGGCTGCGCAGCCCGGCGTGCGGCGGCTCCCGCTACCGCAGCCGGCAGAGCGACGCTGCCTAACGCGGAGCCGAGAAACCCACGACGTGAAACTGTCGACATAAGCTCTCCCTCTTCAAGTTCGGAACAGCACGCCTTGCGACGAACCTATTCACGCAATCCGAAAACGAAAAGATAGTTTCCCGCATTAACCGCCACGGTGAGCGGATCCAAGGCGCGAACGGCGCTAGCGGGATGCAACGGGCGCCGTGATGCCCGGCGCCGGAGTCACCCTGATCAACGTGGACATGGGCGTCTCGTTCCAGACCATAGCAACGCGATTCCCCCGTTGTCAATAATCGATAATCGATTTGTCTTGCAAGCTATGGCGTGATCCTCGCCTTGACGCGCTCGTATCCACGAGCAGTGGTGGAGCTGGAGGCGGCGGTCCGGCTGGCGCCACATCCGGCGCAGGCGCGCCTCGACCTCGCGGACGTGCTGGCGACGATCGGGCGCCGTGACGACGCGCGCGCGCAGTTCGGCCGGCTGCGAAGAGCGGCGATCGCACGGTCCGGGAGGCCGCACTATCCGGTTTGTTGGATTTGGACCGCCAGCGCCGGTACTGGGTCTCAAAATGACTCAACTCCCCGCGTTAAAGTCCTTGACAACCCATCCCTTGGTAATCGATTATCGATTGCTCAAAACAGACGATCGACGCGAGATCATACGCGTTTGCATTCAGGAGAACTGCATGTTTAACCGCCATTCGTTGTGGACCCGGGCCGCGCTATTCCTCGTTTCCCTGACCCTGCTCGCCGTCCCCGCGATGAGCCAGAGCTTTTACGGGTCCCTTGTCAGCGTGGTGAAAGACGCCCAGGGTGGCGTCATCCCTGGCGCGACGATCGCGCTCGTCAACCCCGCGACGAACGAGCGCCGCGAGGGCGTGAGCGGAGAAGATGGCACCTTTCGTTTCGTCAACCTTGTTCCGGGCACCTACCGGCTCGAGGTCGAGCTGAGCGGGTTCCAGCGCTACGTGCGGGACGGCATCGCGGTCAACGTGCAGTCGCAGCCCCGTATCGACGTGAACCTGCAGCTGGGCAACCTGA
>JANNJO010000091.1:0-4780 GCA_031395755.1 Acidobacteriota bacterium | reverse complement strand
GGCGCACCGTCATCACGTTCCGCGACAGTTCGACGCCTGTGCGGAGCGTCGACGGACCGTAGAACTCCTGCGCGTAGTTCTCCGGCCGCCAGATCGGCTGGCCCGGACCCGGGTCGATCTCGATCGGCGCGTCCATCACCACCGAAGACGGCGTGTAGCCATTGTCAAGCGCTGCGGAATAGACGAACGGCTTGAACGCGGAGCCCGGCTGGCGCAACGCCTGCGTCGCGCGATTGAAGCGGCTGGCTTTGAAGTCGCGCCCACCTACCATCGCGCGGATCTCGCCGGTTGTGGGATCCATGGCGACCAGCGCCGCTTCCAGTCGATCGCCTGGGTTCTGGGTTGCGGCTTCCTGCTTCCGGGTTCGGCGCGCCGCCCGCCGCGCTTCGATCTGTTCGAGCGATTTCGCGATCGTCGCTTCCGCCGCGCGCTGCATGTCCGGATCGATCGTGGTGTAGACGCGAAGGCCGCCTTCAGACAACCGTTCCCAGCCGAACTGCTTGACGAGTTGCTGGCGTACTTCTTCCTTGAAGTACTGCCCCAGCGGCTCCTCGCGGCGAAGGACATCGCGCAACGCCACTTTCTCTTTCGTTGCCCGCTCGAACGCCTCTTTCGTGATGATGTCCTGCTCGTGCATCGCCTTCAGCACGAGCGCACGCCGCGCCACGGCGCGCGACATGTTCACGGTCGGCGCGTTCACGGATGGCGCGTTCACAAGGCCCGCCAGGAGCGCCGCCTCGGCCAGATCGAGATCGGCGGCCGATTTTCCGAAGTATCCCCGCGCGGCGGCTTCTGCGCCGTACAGCCCGTCGCCGAAGTAGACCTTATTCAGGTAGAGCTCGAGGATCTCCTCCTTCGAGTACATCCCTTCGATGCGTATGGCGAGGGCAATCTCCCGGAGCTTCCGCCAGTACTTTTTTTCCCGGGTGAGAAAAGTTTGCCTGGCGAGCTGCTGGGTGATGGTGCTGCCGCCCTGGGCCTTTCGTCCGTTGCGCAAGTCGGCCCAGGCGGCTCCGAGGATGCGCAGCGGGTCGAAGCCCTGGTGGTTCTGGAACCGCTGGTCTTCAAACGCGACAATGGCCTTCCGGAGGTTCGGCGAAACGCGCAACAGGGGCACTTCGATGCGATATTCCTTGAAAATCGTGAAAACAGGCCTCTTATTGACGTCGTAGAGCGTCGTGGCCTGAGGCATCTCGCCGAGGGTGCGGAGCTCGTGGCGGCCAGGGAGGCCGGCAAACAGCATCACCACCGTCACGACGACGGCAACCACAACAGCGGCAACACTCCACAAAATCGGCCGCTGGTGCTTGAAAAACCGCTGTTTCAGCTCTTGGAGAACCTGGTCGACCGAGCGGATAGGGACCATTGGCAAGGTCCCTGATGCAAGATTCCTACCGCGTCATGACAGCAACCCGCCAAGTCCCAGCACCCCCGCCAGGATGATGAAATAACCGACGATATCGAGCACGAGACCGTTGCGTATCATCGCGCCGATGGGAATGTAACCGCTGCTGTACACGATCGCATTGGGCGGCGTCGAAATCGGCATCATGAAGCCGAGGCTGGCTCCCAGCGTCGCGCCGAGCGCGGGCTCGAGCGGGTCAACGCCTGCGGCCTTTGCGACGGCAATCGCCGTCGGCACGATGATGTTCGCCGCAGCGGTGTTCGATGCGGCCTCCGACATCACGATGGCCACGGCAGTGAAGACCATCGTGAGGCCGACAACACCTGCGTCGGGAAAGCGCGCCGCGATGCCGTGTCCGAACGCCGCAGAAAGACCGGTCGTTTCCGAGAGCCGGCCCATCGCCAGGCCTCCGCCGAACAACAGGACAATCCCCCAGTCGATGCGGGACGCTTGATCCCACGACAACGTGAAGCGGCGCTCGCGCCAGCTGAGGGGAATGACGAGCAGAAGCAGGGCGCCGACGATCGCGGCAATCGACTCCGGCACGAGCGTCGCAAATCTCCGTGTCACCGCGTGCGCGTCGCCGAGCGCAAGGCTCAGCACCCCCGGCAGCACCCACAACGCGATGGTCACGGAAAACGCGAACACGACATTGCGCTCGCCGACGGTCATCGTCCCCAGCTTGCGCAGCTCTTCGGCAACCGTTCGGACCGCCTCCGGCCCGAGTTGAATGGCCCGCGATCGCGGAACGAGAAACCACACGACCAGGAACCCCATGATCACGATGACGATCGGCACACCCACCATCATCCATTCCGTGAAGGTGATGTTGATGCCGGCAGTCGTCCGCAGCAGGCCGACGCCGATGAGATTGGGCGGCGTGCCGACAGGCGTGCCCATCCCGCCGATCGTTGCGGCAAACGACGTGACGAGCATCATCGCCATCGCGTAGCGGAGAAACGCCGGATCGCCCTTCCTTTCGCGCCCCAGCTCGGATAGCACCGCCAGGCCGAGCGGAAACATCATCGCCGTCGTGGCGGTGTTGCTCATCCACATCGACAGGAACGCCGTCACGCACGCGTACGCCACGACCAGTCGTAGACCGCTCGACCCGACCCACGCGGACGAGAGGGCAGTGAAAGCCAGGCGTCGATCGAGGCGGTGCGCGATCATGCCTTCAGCCAGGATGAAGCTGCCGATGAACAGGAAGATGACAGGATCGGCAAACGGCGCGAAGACGGCCTGCGCGGTTCCCACGCCGAGGATCACGCAGAGGGTCGGGCCGATGAGCGCCGTCACCGCAAGGGGCAGCGCCTCGGTTACCCAGAGGATGATCATCAACGCGAGAACGGCGGCGACGCGCTGCGCGGAGGCGGGCAGGTCGAGCGGCGCCAGCAGAAGCGCGACCGCAATAATCGGCCCCGCGGTCAGACCGAAGGTCTGGCGGTGGCGGTTGAACGCTTCTTCAGCCGGCGAGTACGTCGCTGGGATCATGCCGGCGCCATTATGCTGCCTCTCCAGGGATTAAGGGGTTGAGAACACGAGGCGCACCCCGAAACAGCGATAGCGACCGCGCTCGAACGTGGCAGCCATGGGCAGGTTTGTCGTGTCAGTGTCGGCACGGATGCGCTCGGCGCCGTGTGCCGCGAGGATGCGAGTCGCTTCGGCCAGAAGGTCGCCGGCATATCCGTGGCCTCGTAATTCTGGAACGACTCCGAGATACCCGACCACCGGATGGTCCTCATTGGCGGAGGGAATGGTGAAGCCGACAAGGTTTCCGTCCGCTAAGTGCGCGACTCGCCACCAGTCTCGTTTGCCCGGCATGCCACGATAGCAGGCCAACGTTTCACGCGCTTGGCGCTCGAGGCCCAACCTCGTGAGACCGCGACGTGTGTCCTGATCCAGACTTCCCACTGCGACCCTTCGAAACGCGCCCAGGAAGACGTTGTCGTCGGGCTCGGGCGAAAACAACAGTCGCCCCGACGATTGCTCGAGACCAGCGTCAGGGGTCCACTCGTAGCGCAGGCGTTCCACTTCATCAGTTAGGCCCGCGGATTGCGCGGCGGCACGCCGCCATTCAACCTCGGAGCACACTGCTGAATCCCGGCGCCATCCCGGCTTCAAGAAGAGGTCGTACCGGGGTATATCTTGGGCCCCTCTAGATAGGAAGGCGGCATGCCCCGCCTGCAGCAAGGCCGCACCCAAAGCGACCCTGTCCCCAACGGCGCTATCGACGTACAAGCCGTCAAGTCCGAGCGGATGCTCACCGTCGCAAAAGCCCCACCAGACCGCGCACGCGACAATGCGCCCGGTGTTGTCTTCAGCAAGCCAGATCCGGTTTGCGCGGTAGCTACCGCTTACCACATCCCTTCTGTAGCGTTGTGCGTCTATCCAGCCAATTGGATCACGAAGAATATAGGAAGAGGATGCGATTATGGTCTGCTTCGATGGCGCAACGAACAAACATCGAGCCTCCTGGGCGCTAGTGTCGTAGGTGGTTACGAAGCATGGCGATGAGTACCGTTCCCCTGCCCCACTCGCGGTAGACGAAATCCGCGAATCCGCGGCGCTCGAGCTCCGCTTGCAGACGATCCGGTGGCACGTAGATTGGGGTCTCGGCACCGCTCGAGAACGCGAAGAGCACGTGGCCGCCCGGCTTGAGCACGCGCGCAATCTCATCGAAAAAGGGAATCATGTTGTTGTGCGCGACAAGATCGAACTCGCCGTCGTCGAAGGGCAGCGATGACGCATCCGCCTGCCGAAACGACACGCGGCCGGCCAGCGCCGGAGTGACCTTCGCCGTCGCGTGCGCCACCATCACGTCTGAAAAATCGACGCCAACGACCTCGGCCGCCGGGAACCGGCCGGCGATCGCGATCGCGCCATTGCCGGTCCCGGTACCAACATCGAGAGCGCGCCCGGGCTGCTCAGGCAGCAACTCGAGCCCAGCCAGATAGGGGTCGAACGTATCCGGCCGCCGATGCTGATCCCACGACGGCGCGATTTGGTCCCACTGGCGGCGAAACAGCGGCCGAAGCCATCGCCAGGTCGCTGGGCGCGCTACGACAGCGTCGGTGACGAGGCGGGCGAAGCGTCGCATTGCACGCTCGAAGAGCGGACTCCACAGGTCCTAAGATATAGTCATACGGGGAGTTGATCCATGCTCCGTCATCTGACATTTATCGTTGTCCTCGCGCACACGCTGTTTCAAGCGAGCGGCCTGGCACAGTCGGCTTTTTCGACCCGTGTCGTCGCGAGCGGCTTGCGGGCGCCGTGGGAGATTGTCTGGGGGCCCGATGATCAGCTGTGGGTGACCGAACGCACGGGGCGCCGCGTGATCAGGGTGAACCCGGCCAGCGGGGCTGTCACTCCTGC
>JANNJO010000070.1:0-5691 GCA_031395755.1 Acidobacteriota bacterium | reverse complement strand
GCCGTCGGCATGGCCAACGACATCTCCATCATGATCACGGCCGTCGTCATCGCCGTCGCCATCATGATGTTCTCGGCCAGGCCGATCAGCGAGTTCGTGTCGCGCCACCCGACGGTGAAGGAGCTGGCGCAGTCGAACCTGCTGATGATCGGCCTGACGCTCATCGCCGACGGCGTCGGCTTCCACATCCCGAAGGGCTACATCTACTTCGCGATGGGCTTCTCGATTTTCGTGGAGACGATCAACTTGCGCGTGCGGCCGGTCCAGTCCAAGCCGGTGAAATTGCACGGCCGGTATTAACATTCCCACGCCGGGAGCCGCGGCATCCTGCCGGAGGCTGTTTTCGTCGGTGCGCTGACAGTCTTGATGACCGCGCCCGATCCAGAGCCCACACACGCCCACACACAGTCAACGAGATGCGGCCGATTGTCGCCTGGCATGGCGCTGGCAGTCCAAGCGGCCGATCGGTCATTCGAGCTCGTCAGAAATCTGGACAACGTTAGTCAGACGTCCGCGGTTCGATCGGGCGGCTGCCTGGCTTGAGCGAGGTGAAGTAGTCCACATGTTGCTTGCGCGACGCGTGTTCGCTGTAGCGCTCCGCCGCGATTTGCCGCGCTCGCTTCGCGATCGACTCATAGAGCGCGGCATCGTCCCACAGCGCGCAAACAGCTTCGTACCAAGGCTGGACCTCCTGCTCGCTTGGGAGGCGGGTCGTCTTGTCAGTCATCCAGTCAGGAATCGGCAACACGCGTCCGCCACCGCCGTCGGCGAAGTCGCCGCCGACCACCTGCGGGAGAGCGCCGCGGTTGCCGACGAGCGGAGGCACGCCGTTAATCATCGCCTCGGCCGCCACGCGGCCGAAGGGCTCTGCCCACACCGACGGCACAAGCAGTATCCGGGTCAAGGCGAAGTAGTCGGCCGGTTTTGGGACGGGCGGCGCCGCCATGATCTGCGGATATTTGCCGAAGTCAAGGCCCGGAATGTCGTTCAACGAGCCGGCGCTCCGACCGGACTGCACGACCAGAACGGGAATATCCGGCCGACGCGAGCCCAGCATGTCTGCGAGTCGGGCAAAGAGGAACAGGCCTTTGTGAGGCGCCGGGTGAACAAAGGTGACGAACGCCCGGGAATCCTCGGCCGCCATCACCGAAGACCACTGGATCGGTGGTTCGATCGGCGTGCTGATCAGCCCCACTTTTTCGCGATAGACGTCGGTCAGATATTGACTGCACGTGAAGACGTGATCCACGTCGACGAAGTATCTCGGCTCGTCATAGCCGAACCCTCGAACCGCGAACGCCGTGGTGATGCCTCGCGCCCGCGCACGAGCCATCGCCTCGAAGATCATCGGGTGCCCGTTGCAGGCGATCAACTGGTGGGGAGCAAAGTCGTCGAGAACTGTATCGAACAGTGCCAGGAACTGCGCGGCCTCCGAACGATCGGGTCGCGATTCGTCGTGGTGGGTTGTCAAGAGGAGCGTCACGGGCACATCCCCCAGCGTGTAATGCACGACCGGCCGGTCTGCAACACGTCGCTCTTCGCCCGATCGCCTGGATCGGCCACCCGGCGATCCAAGGGGCGACAGCGTCACGCCATGCTGTCGCAGGTGATCGTCGATGGTGAACGTCACCGGGCTTTCGAAGCGGGCCGTTGTCAGGATGTGACAGGCATGGCCAGCTTCTGTGAGCCACTCCATGATCGTGCGCAGGCTTTGCGTCACGCCGGCGGTCGGATCGCTGATGCAGTGATTATTGACCAGGAGAAACCGCACAACTGAGCGTATCGACCGGGAAACGTCGCGTCAACCGCACGAATCAACCTCGACTTAAAGGAGTGCAAAATGTCTTTGAAAGAGCGCGTCACGTCACATGGAGCTCGTCCGATCCGCGTGGAAGAACACACGCAGCGGCTGCTGCAGGGACCGCTGAAGCACGCAAGGGCGGCGGCGCTGGCGGCGGCGCTGCTGCCGCTCGCCTCGGTGGCTGTCAGTCCCGCCGCGGCTCAGGAGTTCTGCCCGTCGGCTGGTATCTGCGGTTTCGTCTGGAACGACCTAAACAACAACGGCATTCAAGATGCGGGAGAGCCCGGCGTCAGCGGAGCCGTCGTCACGGTCGGCTCGACAGTGACTTCAACCGACGAGAACGGTTTCTACTATTTTCCTGTCGGGACAGGAACTTATGTGGTCACCGTGCAGATACCGCCCGGCACTCAGCTCTCACCTTCGAACGTCGGAGGCAATGACACGCTCGACAGCGACGGCGTCTCTGACGGCTTTGGGAACAGCGTCGCGACGACCGTGCTGCTACCTGACGGCAGCGCCACCAACACCGACACCGATTTCGGATTCTGGGAACCCGCCGTGGCGCAGCCGGGTACGGGTACGCCGGGATACTGGAAAAACCACCCCGAGGCGTGGCCGGTTGACGTCATTACGGTTGGCGGGGTCGTCTACACCAAGGCGGCAGCCATCGCGTGGCTGGAGCAGGTGGGCAAAGACAAGACCACCACGATGTTCAGCTCACTCGTGTCCGCCAAGCTGAACGTGATGATCGGCAACGATTCCAGTTGCGTGGCAAGTACGATCGCCGCCGCCGACGACTGGATGCACGCCTATGGGCCGGTAGGGAGAGGAGTGCACGCGGCGAGCCTGGCGTGGAAACTCGGCGAGCCTCTGCACCGCCTTATGGATAACTATAACAACGGTATGCTCTGCGCCCCGCATCGCAACTAGACCCAAATGGCGCCGATGACCCTGCACACGTCATCGGCGCCATCTTGTGTCGCAGCTTGATCGACTTCGCGCGTCCGGCCGGTCCCGTGCCCAAACCTGTAAAATTGCACGACAGGTATTAACATACCCACGGGAGGCTGATGTGCTGAAACAGATGGTAATCGCAGCCGCGCTGGTCTCGGCTGCCGGCGTGGCGTCTACGACCTTCGGGCAGTCCCGCGTCCAGCTCGAAAAAATCAAGCTGCCGCCGGGTTTTCAGATCGCGATCTTCGCCGAAGGGGTCCGCAACGCCCGCTCGCTCGCGCAGAGCCCGGGCGGGACGATCTTCGTCGGAACGGACCGCGCCGGCAGCGTCTACGCCCTGCGCGACGACAACAAAGACGGCAAGGCCGACCGCGTCATCACCGTCGCCAGCGGGCTCAACACCCCCAACGGCGTCGCCTTCCGCGACGGCGCCCTGTATGTCGCCGAAATCAACCGCGTGCTCCGCTTCGACAACATCGAGGCGAAGCTCGAAGGCGCAGGACAGCCGGCGGTCGTCTCCGACAAGTTCCCGAGCGACCGCCACCACGGATGGAAGTTCATCCGCTTCGGCCCCGACGGCATGCTCTACGTCCCGGTCGGCGCGCCCTGCAACGTCTGCGATCGCGGCGACCCCTACAACACCATCTGGCGCATGAGGCCCGACGGCTCGGGCCTCGAGATCGTCGCGCGCGGCGTGCGCAACACGGTGGGCTTCGACTGGCATCCGCAGACACGCGAGCTGTGGTTCACCGACAACGGCCGCGACAACTTCGGCGACGACAGGCCCGGCGACGAGCTGAACCGCGTGACGAAAGCGGGCCTGCACTTCGGATTCCCCTACTGCCACGAAGGCACGATTGCCGACCCCGAGTTCGGCGCCAAGCGCGCGTGCGGCGAGCTCGAGCCGCCGGCGCAGCGCCTCGCCCCGCACGCAGGCGCCATCGGCATGCGGTTCTACACGGGCGCGCAGTTTCCGGCGCAGTATCGCAATTCCATCTTCATCGCCGAGCACGGCTCCTGGAACCGCACCGCCCCGGCGGCGTTCAACGGCAACCGCATCTCGCTCGCCCGCGTGCAGGACAACAAGGTGGTGCGCTACGAGCCGTTCGCCGAAGGGTGGCTGGAAGGCCGCACGCGATGGGGACGCCCGGCAGACCTTGAAGTGCTGCCGGACGGCTCGATGCTGGTGTCGGACGATTTCGCGCACGTGATCTATCGCATCACGTACACGGGTAAGTAGGCAGGGCTACACTGAACTGGACGGCGGCAGTTGTAGTCGAAGTGGTGCGCGCACTACCCGCCGACTCAGTCGTCCGCAAGCTCGAGCACGTCGAGTAGCGCGTGTTCGAGCGCATCGAGCTGCTGTGGCTGAAGGCGCGACAGGGGACCTTGCACCAGCCGGCGATTGTCGATGGCGCGCACCTGGTCGATCAGAGCGTCCGAATCCTTCTTCAGGTGGCCGGACGCTCGTATGCGAATCCGGAGGGGCTCGGCAGCGTCGACGAGGTGTGTCGTGAGCGGGACCACGAGCGTCGACGGATGCTCCGCATCGAGCAGGGCCTGGGCCTGGACGACCACGACAGGACGCCTCTTTCCCGGCTCCGTGCCCCGCCGAGGATTGAGGTCCGCGAGCCAGATTTCGCCGCGCTTACGCATCGACGTCCCGCTCGACCGCCGCGAATTCCGCGTTGACACGCATGCTCTCACCCCGGACCTTGCGCGAGGCGTCACGGAGGCGGCGAGCCCGCAGGCGGGCGCGAGTCTCGCGGTTCATCTGTTCGAGCGCGCGCCGCATGTACTCGGCCCGCGTGAGCCGCAGCGCGTCCGCGCAACGCCCAGACGCCTCGAGAAGGTCTTCGGGAAGCTTCAATGAAATGGCCGCCATTGATATTCCTTTAAGATATTCATAAAGCATATCACACCGGACGGGGATACCCGGCGCGTCGGGACTGTCCGTTCGAGGTCAGCGCGTGAGCGTGGTCATCCAGATGTTCCCGGTTGATTCATAGCGCGCCGGTCGCAATGTCGATGCGAAGAAGGATCCCCTTTCCAGGCTCCCTGATCACAACCTGCTGGTCATCCCTGGTCCAGTTTTCGATGACGCAGCCTTCGCACACCTTGCGAGGCACGCCACGCTCGGTCGCCACAACATAGCCGTCTCCAGGACCAGAGTTCCCTCCCGTCTCCACCTTCGTCACCGTATAAGCCACCCAACCGCCGTCGGCAGAAAGCACCGGGTTCAAGGGCGTTCGGGGCGTGGCCACGAGTTGACGCTCCGTTCCGGTTATCAAGTCGCGCAGCCACAGTCCCCCGGCGTCGAGCTCGTATTTTGGGAACGCCAGCAGACGCCCGTCTTGGGAAACACCGGTCCGGGCAGAGGCTGTCGTGATCCGCCGAAGCGCACCCGTCGGTTTCCCGAGGTTCGCATCGAGCGGCAACGCGAACACGGTCCGCTCCATGTTCTGTGCCAAAAACAGCATCGAGCCGTCGCGAGCGAGTGTCGCCGCGCGGTCGGACGTGGTCCCATTGGTCAGTCGTACGGGATCGGCCATCAGTCGACCGGTACGCGGGTCGACAGCGACAAGCCACAGGCCCTGCGCATCGCTGCTTCCGCTGCCGGCCGCGAAGAGCACGCCATCTGATCCCCTGCTCGTGCGCCGCTTCCAGCGCCTCGGCGATCTGTTTCGCGATGGGCAACGCTTCGTCGAGGGGAATCGCTCCCGCGGCAATTCGATCGGCGAGCGTGGGACCCTCGACCAGTTCGAGAACGAGGGCCGTGACGTTCGCTTCTTCGAGGCCGTGGATCCCGCCGATGTGGGGGTGATTCAGCGACGCGAGCGTTTTCGCTTCGCGCTGAAACCGTGCGAGGCGATCCGGGTCGCTGGCAAAGGCGTCGGGGAGGACCTTCAGCGCGGCGTCGCGCCCGAGCTTCGTGC
>JANNJO010000061.1:0-3777 GCA_031395755.1 Acidobacteriota bacterium | reverse complement strand
TACATGATCGGGCAGCTGAAGATTCTCGAGCTCCGCGATCGCGCAAAGGCGACGCTGAAAGATCGATTCTCCGAGCGCGCATTCCACAACGCCGTGCTCGCGCCCGGAACCGTGCCGCTCGAGCTGCTGGAGCAAGAGGTGGATCGCTACATCCGCGCGGCGGGCAACTAACAGGAGGCAGGATGAATTGCCCGTGCATCGGCGGCGGGCGACCCTCATCACAACCGCCGACCACGACGATCGCGTGGTACCCGCGCACTCCTTCAAGTGCGGCAACGCTGCAGGCGCGGGCCAGCCGGGAGAATCCCGCGCCGATTCGCATCGAACCCAATCCGGCCACGGCGCCAGCAGCACCACACAGCTCATCGAGTCGGTTGCGGATGTCTATGCGTTCATCATGCACAACCTGGGCGTACGCCTTAGATGAGTCTCACCAGCGCGACGCCGCGGTTCGTGCTCGTGCAGAACGGTTTGAGGAGCTGAGGAAGGAGACCGCCACGCCGTAACGACCCCTTGATTTTTCCCCCTGACGATGGCATCGTCGTCGTCGGGGTCAAGAAAGGCAGTCTGTTCGATGGCAATGGCGGTTCGGGCTCTCAGGGAGAAGCTTGGCAATGAGGCAATGGTCGGGTTGCAGGTGTTCGTGGAAGATGCAGGTCGGCAGTGGAAGGATGATGTGCTCGTCATAGCTGGAGAGCGGTTCGAGCGCCGGCTCGGCCACGAAATCGGGACGTTCCGTCTTGAAGTGGCGAAGGAGCTGGCCGCCATGCGCGTCGAAACCGCGAAGGAATTCGCGGCCCTGCGCGTCGAATTGGCGACGACACGGGTCAGCCTGCTGAAATGGTCGTTCCTGTTCTGGATCGGACAGTTTGCCGCGGTGAGCGGGATGATGGCCTTCCTGCTGAGGACGATCGGATCGCGCTGAACCTTCCGCGCAAGCGGTCGGGACGGAAGCTACCACCGCTGGGACGTAGGGAATTCCGCGAACCAGTTCTCGATGAAGTCGAGCGTTGGTTCCGTGGCGCCCTCTTTCGGTGCCGTCACGTTGAACAACTGGCGGGCCACACTCAGGGTAACCGAGTCGCCTGCGCCACGGCGGATCGGTGCCTCTCCCTTGGCCGCAGAGTGATATCCAACCCTTGGCTAAATACGGTGCGCTATCATCGGGCGATGCACGAAGACCTTGCGGGATTGCCGGGCGGTGAGCTCATCGAGCGGGGGCTCGCCGATCGCGCGCGCGGGGTCTGCTCGATCGAGGCTCTGCTGGTCTCGATCGGCGCGCCGCGGCTGGGGCAGCTGGGATTTGAAGTGCCCGATCCGATTGCGGACGCGGAGCGGCGACTCTACGACCGGCTTCACGCCGAAGATCCCGACTCGGCGCATGGCCGCTACAACGCGCTGGTTCGGCGGCTCGTCAGCTTCGAACGCGCCGCGGCATGCGCGAAATAGCGGACGTCCAGCGGATTCGGCGCTTCATGCGAGTGTTCGGCGCCGCGGCAAAGGTTCCCACGCGCGTCTACTTCACCGGCGGCGCGACTGCCGTTCTCCTCGGCTGGCGCGCCAGCACGATCGACGTGGACATCAAGGTCGAGCCCGACACCGATGCGCTGTTCCGCGCGATTCCGGACATCAAAGAAACCCTGCTGTTGAACGTCGAACTCGCGTCACCTGTCGACTTCATTCCGGTTCGGCCAGGATGGCAGGATCGCAGTCCATTCATCGCGCAGGAAGGGCAGACGAGCTTTCATCACTTCGAGCCGTACGCACAGGCGCTGGCGAAGGTGGAGCGGAGCCACCGTCAGGATCTGGAGGACGTGCGCGAGATGCTCGCGCGGGGGCTGATCGATGCGGCGGGCGCGTGGCAGTACTTCGCTGGCATCGAGCCCGCGCTGTTTCGCTATCCGGCCCTCGATCCGGAATCATTTCGAAGGTCGGTCGAAGAGATGTTCGGCCCCGCTAATCCCTAATCCGTAATTCCCAATCCCTAATCCCCAGTCGATTCCCTCAGGTATAATCGGCCGCTCTCCATAGCCGATGTCACTCACGCCCGGCGCTCGTCTTGGGCCGTATGAAATCGTCTCCGCCATCGGCGCCGGCGGGATGGGCGAAGTGTACCGCGCGCGCGACACGCGGCTGAACCGCGACGTCGCCATCAAAATTCTTCCTGAGCTCTTCGCCGCGGATGCCGATCGCGTGGCGCGTTTTCAACGTGAGGCGCAGGTTCTCGCCTCGCTCAATCATCCGCACATCGCGTCGATTTATGGAGTGGAAGGAGGCGCGCTCGTGCTCGAGCTCGTGGAGGGTCCCACGCTTGCCGATCGCATCGCGCAAGGTCCGGTTCCTGTCGGAGAAGCGCTTTTCATCGCCCGCCAGATTGCAGAGGCGCTCGAGGCTGCGCACGAGCACGGCATCATCCATCGCGATCTCAAGCCCGCGAATATCAAGCTGACGCATGACGGCACGGTGAAGGTGCTGGATTTCGGTCTTGCGAAAGCGACGCAGGCATCAGACTCCGGGCTGCTGGTGCCGAGCCTGGCGAATTCGCCGACGATTACTTCGCCCGCCATGGCGACCCACGCCGGCATCATCCTCGGCACCGCGGCCTACATGAGCCCGGAGCAGGCCAAGGGCCGGCCGGCCGATAAGCGCAGCGATGTCTGGGGATTCGGCTGCGTGCTGTTCGAAATGCTCACCGCCAAGCGGGCGTTCGAGGGGGAAGATCTCACCGACACCATCGCGGCCGTGGTACGGGGCGAGCCCGCCTGGAATGCGTTCCCCGCCGATGTTCCGCCCCAGGTGCGCGCGCTGCTCGTCGGCTGTCTTGAAAAGGATCGCAAGACGCGCATCGGCGACATCGCCGTCGCCCGTTTTTTGCTCGAGCAGGGGCCGGCGGTTCCGGGCGCCCGCGGAGCGCCCGTCGCCGACACGCGGCCGGCGCGCAGGACGTGGCTGACATGGGGAAGCGCCGCAGTCGCCATCGCTTCACTCTTAGCCGCGCTGATGATGTGGCTCCGGTCCGAGCCTGCGCCTGCTGTCACCACTCCAGTGCGGCTGACCGCGGATATCGGGGCAGACGCCTCCATGGACGGGACCGTCGGCGCCTCGTCCATCCTCTCGCCAGACGGGACCGTTCTCGCCTTTGCCGCCGAAAAGACGCCCGGCGAGAGCAGTTTGTACGTCCGCAGGCTCGATCAGCTGCAGGCCACGACGCTGAACGGCACGGAGGGAGCGCAGAGTCCGTTTTTTTCGCCCGACGGAAAATGGATCGGGTTCTTCGCGCAGGGGAAGCTGAAAAAGGTCGCGGTCACCGGCGGCGCGGCCATCACGCTGTGCGATGCGCCGGGCGGGCGCGGAGGGAGCTGGTCGGAGGACGGGTCCATTATCTTCACGCCCAATGGGCAGTCCGGGACCGGACTCCATCGTGTGTCGGCCGAGGGCGGGGCGCCTGAGAAGCTGTCCGAGATCGCCGACGGCGAGGCGTCTCAGCGATGGCCCCAGGTGCTGCCTGGTGGCAAGGCGGTGATCTTCACCAGCCCTCCCGTTCTCGGCAACTACGCGAACTCGGCCATCGTCCTGCAGCCGCTTCCGACCGGCCCGCGAAAAATATTGGTGAAAGGCGGCGCCTACGCGCGGTACGTCCCGAGCGGGCATCTCGTCTACGTGCGCGCGAGCTCGCTGTTCGCGGCGCCCTTCGATCTCGAACGCTTCGAAGTGACCGGTCCTGCGGTGCCCGTACTCGAGGGAGTGAGCACGGGGCTGCAATCCGGGGGCGCGCAG
>JANNJO010000039.1:0-4678 GCA_031395755.1 Acidobacteriota bacterium | reverse complement strand
GTCTACTTCTTACTTTTTACTTCTTACTTACTTCCTACTTCTCACTTCCTACTTCGGCTCGATCACGTCCAGTCCGCCCATGTACGGCCGCAGGGCCTCGGGAACCACCACCGACCCGTCCTTCTGCTGATAGTTCTCGAGCACCGCGATGAACGTCCGGCCGACCGCCAGGCCCGAGCCGTTCAACGTGTGGGCAAAGTCCGCCTTGCCGGTGCCTCCCAGCTTGAACTTGATGCTAGCGCGCCGAGCCTGGAACGCTTCGGCGTTGCTACACGAGGAAATTTCCCGGTACTGCTGCTGATTCGGCAGCCATACTTCGATGTCGTACGTCTTCGCCATGTTCGCGCCGAGATCGCCGGTGCACAGCATGACCGTTCGATACGGCAAGCCGAGGCGCTTCAGGACCTCCTCCGCGTTCAGCGTCAGCGCCTCGAGCTCGTCGTAGGACTGCTCCGGCCGTGTGATCTTTACGAGCTCCACTTTGTCGAACTGATGCTGGCGGATGAGCCCACGCACATCGGCGCCGTACGAGCCCGCCTCGCTGCGGAAGCACGGCGTGTAGGCGACGTACTTCAGCGGCAGCGTGTCGCCGTTGAGAATCTCCCCGCGATGAAGATTCGTCAACGGCACCTCGGCCGTGGGAATGAGGAAGAGATCCCAGTCGCCGGCGATCTTGAAGAGATCGGCCTCGAATTTCGGGAGCTGCCCCGTGCCTTCCAGCGACGCCCGATTCACCAGCAACGGCGGCGCCACCTCGAGGTAGCCGTGGTCGCGCGTGTGAAGGTCGAGCATGAAATCGATCAACGCGCGCGACAGCCGCGCACCCGCTCCGGTGAGCACGGCGAACCGTGAGCCCGACATCTTCGTCGCGCGTTCGAAATCGAGAATGCCCAGCGCCGGGCCCAGATCCCAGTGCGCCTGCGGCTCGAAGTCAAAGGTTTTCGGCTCGCCCCAGGTGCGCACCACGGCGTTCTCGCTCGCGTTCCTGCCGCGTGGCACGCTGGCGTGCGGAAGATTGGGCAGCGACATCAGCAGGTTGATGCGCTGGTGCTCGACCTGATCGAGCTCGATGCCGAGCTGCCTGATCTGCTGCGCCCGCTGACGGTTGGCCTCGAAGATGGCGCTCGCGTCCTTCCCCTGCCTCTTGGCGCGCGCCACTTCGTCGCCGGATGTGTTCTGATCGCGCTTCATCCCCTCGAGGTCGGGGATTAATCGGCGGCGCCGGTTCTCCAGCGTCGCCAGCTGCTCGAGCTCGCCGTCGGCATTTATGCCCCGGCTCTCCAGGCCGCGCTTCACTTCGTCCTGATGGTCGCGCAGATAAGCGGGATCAAGCATCATGAAATCCTATCCGATACAATAGGCGCGTGAAATCCAGCGTCCGAAAAGTCGTCTTTCCGGCGGCCGGGCTCGGCACCCGGTTCCTTCCCGTGACCAAGGCGCAGCCGAAGGAAATGCTTCCCCTTGTCGACAAGCCGATTATCCAGTACGGCGTCGAGGAAGCCGTCGCCTCCGGCGTCGAAAACATCATCATCGTCACCGGCCGCGGCAAGAACGCGATCGAAGATCACTTCGACGTGAACATCGAGCTCGAAAGCTTTCTGCAGCAGCGCGGCAAGACCGAGCTCCTCGACGAGATCCGGAAGATCTCGAACATGATCAACGTCGCCTACGTGCGGCAGGGGGAGCCGCTCGGCCTCGGCCACGCCGTGCTCGTCACCGCGGAGCTGGTCGGCGACGAGCCGTTCGCCGTCAACCTCGCGGATGACGTGATCGATGCCTCGCCGCCCGCATTGAAACAGATGATCGACGTGTTCGAGCAGGTCGGAGGCCCCGTCCTCGCCGTCGAGCGCGTGCCTGCCGACCAGGTCTCGAACTACGGCATCGTGGATATCGATACGTCAGTGACTCTCGGCAAGGGCATTCATCTCGTCAAGGATCTCGTCGAGAAGCCGAAGCAGGAGGACGCGCCTTCGAACCTCGCGATCATCGGCCGCTACGTGCTGACGCCAGACATCTTCCCGGCGCTGCGAGAGACCGCAAGCGATCGCACCGGAGAAATTCAGCTGACCAATGGCCTCCGCAGGCTCCTGAAACAGCGAAAGATCTTCGCCTACGAAGTCGATGGCGCGCGCCATGACACCGGCAACAAGCTCGGCTACCTCAAGGCTGTCGTGTACTTTGCGCTGAGGCGTCCCGACCTCAGCGAGGCGTTCCACGCCTACCTGGGCTTGGTAAATATCGAGCGCCGCTAGTGGTCTTTGGTCGTGGTGGGCGCCGGCGCTTTGTCGGCTGAACCGGACGAACTTGAGGTCTTGCCCGAATCGGAGGGAGAGCTTTTCGTGTCCTTCGACGCCGTGTCCTTCGCCGTGTCCTTCGCCGTGTCGTTTGAGGCCGTGTCTTTCGACGCCGGCTCCTTCGAATCCGTTCCCGCGGCGCCCTTGGGCGCGTAGTCGTTGATGTAGAAGCCGGATCCCTTGAACTTGATCGCCGGGCTGGACATCAGCTTCTGGAGCGTCCGCTCGCCGCACTTCGGGCAGACGTCGGCCGGCGGATCAGAGAACTTCTGAATCTGCTCGAATCGGTTTCCGCAGGCGTCGCACTCGTACTCGTACAGCGGCATAAAAACTGGCTCTCCTCTACTCCAGCAGGTCGCCGGACGAATCGCCCAGCATGAGCTGGCGCTGGACGCCGAACGTCGCGGTGCCGTTGCTGAGCAGCTGATCGTGAAACGCGCGCTGCGAGTACTTCGTGCCCTGCTGCTCCTTGTAATCGCGGCGCAGCTTCAACAGCATCAGCTTGCCGACCGAATACACGAGGTAGGTCGGATCGAACGTTCCCCGCTCGGCCTCGCGGCGCGCGCCGCCTTCCTCCATGAAGCACTCGTCGCGGAAGAAGCGCATGCCCTGCTCGACCGACCAGTCTTCCACGTGCAGGCGGATGCTCACGATGAACCGCCCGAGGCGGACGAGTGCTTCAGCCAGCTGCCCGAGCTTCAGCGTGCGGTCGTTCCGGCGGAACCCCGCCTCGATCATCATCTCCTCGGTGTAATGCGCCCAACCCTCCACGAACGAGGCGGGCGAGAACATGATCGATTTCCGGACTTTCGACTCGACGCGCCGAAGAAACTGATAGTGAAGGAAGTGGCCGGGATACACCTCGTGAATCGAGATGGACCAGAGCGTCGGGTAGTTGAAGTCGCGGAGATGCTCTTCCTGCCTGTCGGCCGGCCATGACGGATCGGCATCGGTCAGGTAGTAGTAGGCGCGCTTCGGCTTCTGCTCGAAGGGGCCGGGCGCCCACATGCTGGCGAACGACCACCGATAAAACTCCGGCGTTGGCGCGACGATGACCGGCTCGCCTTCGGGCCTGGTCACGATGCCGTTGCGATCGATGAAGGTGCTCAGCTCGTCCAGCTGCTCCTGCGCGGCCGCCGACAGCGCCCCCGGCGCCGGATGATCGCCCTTGGCCTTTCGCCACGCGGCGATCGGATCGCCGCCGTCGGGCTTGCCCGCCAGCGTCCTGAATTCTTCCTGCGTCGCCTTGAACTCCCGCAGCGCGATCGCCAGCAGTCGATCCGCGTCGAGTGGGATGCCCTCGTCGAGCTTCAGCTTCCGCTCGAGCATGTCGCGGCCGAGACGGAACGAGGCGCGCGCCCTGGGCTGGAGCTCCTCTTCCAGATATTGAATGTAGCCGCCAATAGCTTGAGCCGCTTCGGTGGACGCATCCGCCAGATCGCCGAGCAGGTGCATGTCGTCGAGGTCCGAGAAGGCCCGCGGCAGATCCTTTTCGATGAAGTGCAGCGCGCCCCGGAACGTCTCGAGGCCCACCTTGACGAAGATGCCGGGAGGATCCTTGATGTTGTCCCGCGCGGCCTGCACCACCCGGGCTGTTTGCCGCAGTTTCGACAGCACCCGGCGCGCGCGCTCGGGAAGCGGCGCGTGGGTGAAGACCACCTGCGCCGCCAGGCTCGAGCACAGCGTGTCCGAATACAGCTGCGGGTTGCGCTCCCACGTCCGCGTCTGTTCGAGCTCGAAGACCCGCGACTGGATGTTCGACGCGACCATCGGCTGCTCGGCCCTTTCGATGGCTGTCAGATCGTTGACGTTGATGTCCTGGAGACGCCGGGAAAAGCCGGCGAGCGCACGGGTGTGCTGCTCGACCCCCTGTCGGCTCAGGTCTTCAAGATGGTCGTCGTAGGTGTGAATCCCATCCAGCGTGGCGCTGGTGGGGTGAACTTCGTGGAGATACGCGAGATAGTCGTCGACGAAGTGATGAAATGGTTCGGACGAACGCATCATGTAGGCTGCAGCTCGAATCGCTGTTTCTGAATGTCAAATCCCGACAAACCACAATGGTACAATACTCTATCCCCGCATGCCCGGCAGCCTGTACGTCGTGTCGACGCCGATCGGGAACCTTGAAGACATCACGCTCCGCGCCCTCAGCACGCTGAAAGCCGTCGGGCTCATCGCTGCGGAAGATACGCGCCGCACGGCCATCCTGTTACGGCACTTCGGCATCAGCACCCCGACGACGAGTCTGCATGAGCACAACGAGCGGCAGAAACTGCCGCTGCTGCTCGACAAACTCCTCAAAGGGACAGACGTCGCGCTGGTGTCAGATGCCGGCACCCCGATGGTGGCCGATCCTGGCCAGCGGTTGACCGCAGCCGCTATCG
>JANNJO010000009.1:0-39995 GCA_031395755.1 Acidobacteriota bacterium | reverse complement strand
CTTTGAACGTGACCTTCTTCTGCGAGCTCGACGAAAGCTTCGCCTTGCTCTTGCCGAAAGAGAGGGCCTTATTGCCGCCGCTCTGCATCTGGCGCATGAAGAAAATCCAGAACCCGATCAGCAGAAGGATGGGTGCCCACGAATACAACAACTGCGCCCACGGGCTCTGCGTCGGCTCTTTCGCATTCACCAGAATGCCCAGCGCCAGAAGCTTGTTGGCGAGCCCTTCGTACTGGGCCGGCGCGTAGGTGTGGAACGTTTCTTTGTCGGCAGCCCGATAGGTGCCGCTGATGTCCTGGCCGGTGATGGTGACCTTTTCAACCTTGCCGGCCTCCACCTCTGTCATGAAATCGCTGAACGGCACCGGCGTGGACTGGGTTCCTAATTTGGTCGAGAAATTCCACACCCCGACCGCCACGACGGCCAGAACCATCCAGAACACTAAGCTTTTCAACGTGGAGTTCAAACCTTTGCCTCCCACGACTTAAACAGGTAACCGCTTCAAGATTATCACGGCTTTTGTGCGGTCTGTGACCCTAAACTCCTCAGCCAGCGCGTGCCCCGCGACCCAGATAATCTGCCCCGCAGAATCGACGATAACCGGGGTGATGTCCCGCTGGGCGCGCTCGACCTTCGCATCGACGAACAGATCCTGCAGCTTCTTCCGGCCGCGCAGTCCCAGGGGCCGCAAGCTGTCCCCCGGCCGCCGATTTCGGACCGACAGCGGCCCCATCAAGCCGCTGGCCTCCACGATGGCCTCGTCACTGCGCCCGGCCAGCGCCCAGAGCTGGGCTGGCGACTGACCCGATGGCACCGTGCCCAGGTCAGCTGAAATCGCACAGGCCGCCTCCGGAACGTGAACCTGACCCGGAATGGCGAGCGCGTAGCTGAAGCCCGGCTTGGGCTCGACGCCGCTTGCCGCGCCGTGACGCCGGTGGCGCGACGGCGGGAAGCTCTTCTGTAAGACGAGCGTATCGCCGCGACGGTTCACCCGGTGGCCGGGAAGATCGAGAGGCCCTGCCGACTTAGACACCAGGAAGGCAGCAACGGCGTCCACCGCCTCGAAGCCGATGAAACGGCCACCCGAGGCGATCTGCTGAGCCAGTCGAATCACGCGACGGGCGATTGCCGGCGGCTGCGCCAGAATCGCATCCACCGGGAGCTCGGCGCCGGCGGCCGTGGGCGAAATCAATTGGTCTGCGGCTGCGGCCGCGGCCGCGTCCAGATACTCGGCGTCTTCGCGGGCAATGGCCGCCTCTCGATCGAGGACGTCAACGATCCCGCGCGAAAAGTGCGTCTCGAGAAACGGGACGAGCTCGTGCCGGACGCGATTGCGCGGAATCGCGCGGTCGTGGTTCGTCGCATCTTCGCGGAACGAAATCTGGCGACCCTGGAGAAACGCGCGCACCTCGGCCCGGGGGGTGTCAATGAACGGCCGCACGACCACGCCTGATCGTGGGTGCATGCCGCTCAGCCCGCGCGGTCCTGCCCCGCGCAGCAGGCGCAACAGAAAGGTTTCTGCTTGATCGTTTTTCGTGTGCGCCACCGCGACGACCGACGCATCGGCGAGGGCCGCTGCCCTGGCAAAGAACGCGTGGCGCGCGTCGTGCGCCGCCTGTTCCAGTGAAACACCCGCTGCCTTCGCGAGCGCCGCGACCTCGATGCGCTCGACATGCAGCGGGACATCAAGCTCCACAGCCAGGCGTCGACAAAACTCTTCGTCCGCGTCCGCGTTGGCGCCGCGCAGTTGATGATTCAGGTGGGCCGCGCCGGCGAGTTGAAAACCGTCGGTTGCGGCAATCTCCCTCATGACGAACAACAAGGCGACCGAATCGGCACCGCCCGAGAGGGCGACAACCACACGGGTCTCCCGCGGGAGCAATCCGAATCGACGGATCGTACGCCGAACGGAGTCGATCAACTTCATGGTGCGATAGGTGTGATAGGTGAGAAGGGTGCGGGTGCGCGCACCGGACGCACCTATCGCACCCCACGCACTTATCGCACCAAAAGGTGGTGCCGGTGCAGGGACTTGAACCCCGGACAACGCGGATATGAGCCGCGTGCTCTAACCAACTGAGCTACACCGGCGAAACACGAAATTGTATCAGAGGACCAGCATGGCGTCGCCGTAGCTGTAAAACCGGTACTGCCGGCCTACGGCCTCACGGTACGCTTCAAGTACCGCCTCGCGGCCACCCAGCGCGCTGACCAGCATCAGCAGCGACGACTGCGGCAGATGAAAGTTCGTCATCAGTGCATCGACGATGCGGAAATGGAAGCCTGGATAGATGAACAGATCGGCCCAGCCCGACTGAGGCGTGATGACTCCCCGGCCCGCGCGCGCCGCCGCCTCCAGCGCCCTCGTGGTCGTCGTACCCACCGCGATGATCCGCCGCCCCTCACGCCTGGCACAGTTGATGGTGTCCGCTGTGGACTCGCTGATGGAAAACCGCTCCGCATCCAGCGCGTGAGCCTCGACCTGCTCGACGCGCACCGGCTGAAAGGTGCCGTATCCGACATGCAGCGTGATCGCCGCTCGCCGGATCCCGCGCCGATCGAGCGTCGTCAGGATTTCCGGAGTGAAGTGAAGGCCGGCCGTCGGAGCAGCAACCGAACCGCGCTCGCGGGCATACACGGTCTGATACCGCTCGCGATCGCTCTGCTCGTCGTCGCGCTTGATGTAGGGGGGCAGCGGAACATGGCCGAGTGCATCGATCGCCTCTTCGACGCCGGCGCCGCCATCGGTCCAGAGTCGCAGCACCCGCCGCCCATGGAAATGGCGCTCGAGAATCTCGCCGTGCAGCAGATGCCGCGCTCCGCGAAACTCCACGCGCGATCCCGGCTGTAGCTTCTGGCCGGGATGAACGAGCGCGTCCCATCGCCCCTCGTCCAGGCTCGACAGCAACAGGCACTCGACAGCGCCGCCGCTCGGCACACGCGTGCCGAGGAGCCGGGCGGGAAACACTTTGGTGTCGTTGACGATCATCAGATCGCCATCGCGAAGAAAATCGGCGAGGCGGGCCACGGCGGAGTGTTCGATCGCGCCGCTGCTCTTCCGCAACACGAGAAGCCTGGATGTCCCTCGCGCCGGCGTCGGCGTCTGCGCGATGAGCCCATCAGGCAGATCGAAGTTGAAATCGGAAACGTTCATGGACGGTATTCTCTGAGCAAGTGGGGCACCGCGAGCAGGTCTGCGCAGGACATCTCTGATGCAGGCGGGTCCTGCGGGACCCGCCGAAGTCCTAGCGGGCGCGGCGCGAGGAAACGCGCGGTGCCCGGCGCCTCTTCGCGTTCGCCATCGCGCGGGATCCCCAGACCGCTTTCGACCGGACGCTCGATTTCCGACCGCCGTGGTTGCGCTTCATGACGGCACTCCTTCTCCTGATGATGGCTTCAATGAAATTTCGGTATCAGCACCGGGTTCGCCTGGCGCCAGTCCTCTTTGAGGATCGACCAGAGGATCTGATCGAAGAACCGGCCATTCCGCTGAAACGAGCGGCGCAGAATGCCTTCCTGCATCGCGCCGACTTTCCGCAGGGCGGCGTTGCCGCGCCCGTTCGAGGCGATGGACCGCGCTTCGAGGCGATGCACGCCGACGATGCCGAACGAGAAATCGATGATGGCCTTCGCGCCCTGAAGAAACACCCCGCTGCCCCAGAAGGGAGAGCCGATCGCAAATCCCCACTCGGCCCCGCCGAAGCCCGGCTCGAGCTGACGCACCTGAAAGAGACCCATGGCGTCTTCGTACCCGTCAGGCACGATGCCGAAACAGAAGCTGGTGCCGAGTGTACGCTCGTGAAGCGCCTCGGTGATGAATCCGCTGAACCCCTCGACCGTGCGAGGGAGCGGCGATACGAACTCTGCGACTTCGTTGCTGGTCAGCATCGCCAGCAACGCTTGCGCATCACTGTGGCGAACCTCCCGCAGGGTGACGTTCTCGCCACGGATGGTGGGAAGGCCGAAATGCCAGCCGAAGGGAATCGATCCGGTCTGGACGCGCAGTGCTTGCTCTTGATAGGGCATCTTTTCCATAGGCCCGGTTAGAGAGCAAGTACCTTACCAGCGTGTCATATAGTGTCATCCACGTTGGTAAACTGCTGTCACACAACATGTTGGATGAATTATTGATCGCATTTGCAGGAAGCTGATGAGAGGCTACAGGTCTCAATATAGGACTCAAAAATCAATATAATTACTATAAGTTGTTTGTTTATTTGTATTTAAAACAATTTCCAATACTGAACACTATGTGGCTCGTACCGAGCGGAAAGGATTGCTCAGATTGACCATCGGAGGAGGACCGAGCCTACAGTAAACCCGGCACCGACCGATGCCAGCAGCACCAGATGCCCCTTCTTCAGCCTCCCCTGGGCGACCGCATCGGTCAGGGGCCAGGGGGATCGTGCCGCCGGTCGTGTTGCCGTACTTTTCGATATTGATGAGGACCTTCTCAGGCGGGAGACCGAGGCGTTCCGACGCCGACATGATGATTCGCCGGTTTGCCTGGTGAGAGACGAAGAGATCGATATCGTCGGCGGTGATCTTGTTGCGCTCCATGATGCGGGCGCAGATGTCTTCGGTCTTCCGCACCGCATACTTGAAGACCGCCTGGCCGTCCTGCTTCACATAGTGCAGCCGCTGATCCACCGTCTCGTGAGACGCGGGACGAAGGCTGCCGCCGGCGGGCATGCACAGGGCCGGCCCGCCGCTTCCGTCAATCTCGTGTTCGAAATCGATGATGCCCAGGTCGTTGTCGGACGCGGGACTCACCACGACCGCCCCGGCGCCATCGCCGAACAGCACGCACGTCGAGCGATCGGTGTAGTCGATAATGCTCGACATCACGTCGGCACCCACGGCGAGCGCGTGCGTATGCGTGCCGGCCGCCACCATGTGTACGGCGGTGGTGAGCGCATACGTAAAGCCCGAGCACGCCGCGCCCAGATCGAAGCCCCACGCGTGATCCGCGCCAATCTTGTCCTGCAGCAGGCAGGCCGTGCTCGGAAACATCATGTCCGGCGTCGTCGTGCCCACAACAATGAACTCGATGTCGTGCGGAGTGAGACCGGCCTGTGCAATCGCCTTCAGCGCCGCTTCCTTCGCGAGATCGGACGTTCCAACGCCGGGTTCGACCACGTGTCGCTCGCGAATGCCGGTGCGCTGAAGAATCCACTCGTCAGATGTGCTGACGAGCCTTTCGAGATCCCGGTTGGTGAGGAGGCGCGGCGGAACGTGCGTCGCGAGTCCGCTGATCTGGGTACGGCGAAGACCGGATCTGTTCAAAACAAACCTCGTGCGGGTGCAATCAACCCGAAATATTTGTAGGCGAGCGCCGTGGCCACGCGGCCTCGTGAGGTGCGATCGAGAAATCCTATCTGAATCAGGAAAGGCTCGTACATATCCTCAATCGCGTCCCTCTCTTCGCTGATGGCGGCAGCAATACTGTTGATGCCGACCGGGCCACCGCCGAACTTCTCGATGATCGTCCGCAGGAGCTTGCGGTCGACCTCGTCAAATCCACGCGCATCGACTTCGAGCAGGTCGAGCGCGTCGACGGCCACTTTCTCGGTGATGGCGCCCTCGGCGCGTACCTGCGCGAAGTCGCGCACCCGCCGCAGCAGCCGGTTCGCGATGCGGGGTGTGCCGCGGGATCGCCGGGCGAGCTCGGCCGCGGCCTTCTCGACGATGGGCACGTTCAAGATCCGTGCGGATCGCTGGATGATTTCCTGCACGTCCACTTCGTTGTAGAAGTCGAGACGGTGCACGATGCCGAAGCGCGACCGCAGCGGTCCGGTCAGCAAGCCGGCGCGCGTGGTCGCGCCGATCAACGTGAACTTCTGCAGCGGAACTTTGATGGAACGCGCGCCGGGCCCCTGGCCGATCACGATGTCGAGCTCGTAATCCTCCATCGCCGGATACAGCACTTCTTCGATCGCCGGAGACATGCGGTGAATCTCGTCGATGAATAGGACCTCGTGCTCCCCGAGGCTGGTCAGAATCGCAGCGAGATCGCCCGGGCGCTCGAGCACGGGCCCCGCCGTCGCACGCACCGCGACGCCGAGCTCCTGGCCGATGACATACGCGAGCGTCGTCTTCCCGAGACCGGGAGGCCCGTAGAGCAGCACATGATCGAGGGCTTCGTTGCGCTGGCGCGCCGCTGCAATCGACACCTGCAGATTGGCGCGGACACGCTCCTGGCCGATGTAGTCGTCCAGCGTCCGGGGCCGCAGCCCCGCTTCGTACTGGACGTCTTCATCGACCCGGGAAGCCGTCACAATCCGCGGGTCGGTCATGCTGGAGGGATTTTACTTCGACAGCTCGCGCAGGGCGTATTTCAGCGTGGGTTCGAAGGGGCCGTGTGGCACGGCTTTCAACGCGGCGTCGAGCGCACGTTCGGCAAGCGGTCTGTGATAACCGAGGTTCATCAGCGCGGACAGCACATCGGTTCGAAGAGTTTCGCTCGCTGCCGCGGCGGGCGAGGCCGCCATTTCCGCAGGCTGGAGCGTCGCCATTTTATCTTTGAGCTCCAGCCCGAGTCGCTCGGCCGTTTTCTTGCCGATGCCCGGAATGCCAGTGAGCCGCGCGACGTTCGCCTGCCGAATCGCGGCGACCAGCTCGTTGGGCTCGATCCCGGACAGCACGGCGAGCGCCAGTTTCGGCCCGATTCCGCTGACGCTGATCAGCCGCTCGAAAATCTGCAGCTCGAGCATCGTGCCGAAACCGTAGAGAACCAGCGCATCTTCGCGCACGTGGGTGTGAACGCGCAGCGCAATCTCGCCGCCCGGCTCCGCCATCTCGTAAAACGTCGAAAGCGGCACGTGGACGTCGTAGCCGACGCCCTGCACGTCGACAATGATGCGGTTTGGATGCTTCTCGAGCAGCCGCCCTCGCAGGTGCGCGATCATTCAGCGGGGAAGACGGAACGCGCGCCAGCTCGAGGCGCGGCTCGCTGGCTTTGCGGATCCGTTCAGCTTGGAGGTGGGGTCCGGCTTAAGCCGGATCCCACCAAGATTCATCTTGTGAAGGTGGCAGACCGCAATCGCCAGCGCGTCGGACGCGTCGAAGGGCGCAGGAGGCGCGGCCAGGCCGAGCAACAGCTGAATCATCGACTGCACCTGCCGCTTTTCGGCGCGGCCATAGCCGACGACGGACTGCTTCACCTCCGCAGGCGTGTACTCGACGATGGGGACGCCGGCCTCAACGGCGGCGAGCATCGCGACGCCGCGCGCATGCCCCAGCTTCAATGCGCTCTGCGCATTGACTGCGTGAAACAGATTCTCAATGGCGACGCAGTCGGGCTGGTGCTGGGCGATCAGGCTGGCGAGCGCAGCGTGGATGATCTTGAGCTTTTCGGGGAATGAGTTCGATGCAAGGGTGGTGATCGCGCCGCACGCGATCAATCGATGGCGGGTGCCGTCGCTCTGCACGCAGCCGTAACCGGTGCGCGCAGAGCCGGGGTCGATCCCCAACACTTTCACGCGAGCGAGGCCTCGATCTCCTTCTCCTCGATGTCGAAGTTCGACCAGACGTGCTGCACGTCATCATGGTCGTCGAGCGCGTCCATCAGTCTCACCATCTGCTGAGCGGTCTTGCCTTCGAGCTTCACGTAATTCTTGGGAATCATCGACACTTCGGCAGAGGCGGGCTCGATGCCGAGCTGCTTCACGGCGTCGCGCACGCCTTGAAACGCGTCGGGTGCGCTGAGCACTTCCCAGTTATCGCCGTCGTCCTGAAGATCGTCGGCGCCCGCTTCGAGCACCGCACCCATGAGCTTCTCTTCGTCCGCCTTCGATTTCTCGACGACGATGTAGCCCTTCTTGGTGAACATCCAGGACACCGCGCCCGCGGCCGCGAGATTGCCGCCGTGTTTCTCGAGCATGTGGCGCAGTTCCCCGACGGTGCGATTCTTGTTGTCGGTGAGCGTATCGATGATTACGGCGGCGCCGCCGGGGCCATAGGCCTCGTAGGTGACTTCCTCGTAGCTGACGCCGGGTTCCTCGCCGGTTCCGCGGCGGATGGCCCGCTTGATGTTTTCAGCCGGCATGTTCGCGGCCTTTGCGTCCGCGATAATCGTCCGCAGCCGGGGGTTCATGTCGGGATCGCCGCCGCCGCCGCGCGCCGCCACGGTCAATTCCTTGATGATGCGCGTAAAAACCTTGCCGCGCTTGGCGTCGAGGGCGCCCTTTTTATGCTTGATGGACGCCCACTTTGAATGGCCTGACATGGCGGAAATTCTAGCACTTCTCCGCGAGGATGAGCCACACGTCCGCGCGCGGATCCCACGGTTCGCCTTCGTAATCACCCAGGATGGCGCGGATCCGGAATCCCGCGCGCTCCAGCCGCCGGGTCATCTGCGGAATGGTCAGCGTCCGAAACACCAGCGAGAAGTGGTGCGACGTCCGCTCGCCCCCGCGCTGCTCAACGTATTCCTGGTCGAAGATCGTGAGCTTCTTCGCGCGATCCTGGCGGACCGACTCGATCAACGTGATTCGCGACTTGCCGCCTCGGCGCGAGCCGCGAAAGCGCACGCGATTGCGGTACTCCTTCCAGACCGGCAGATCGGGAACCAGATCGAGACCGAAGACGCCCCCCGTCGCGAGAACGCGGTTGACCGACGTGAGGGTCGCCTTGAGATCGGACTCTCTCACGAGCGATTGAAGGATCCCGTACGGCGCCATCACGAGACCAAAGCGCGCGGCGTTTCGAAACGGCAGGAATCTGATGTCCCCGCGCAGCCATGCCACGCTCCCCTCCACACGCGCGCGCCTCATGCGCCGGCGCGCGTGGCTCAGCATTTCAGCCGAGCGATCGACGCCGAAGACGCGGGCGCCGGCGCGCGCGACCGGAATCGTGACGCGCCCCGTGCCGCACCCGAGCTCCAGCACAGGCCCGCCGGTGCGCACGGCCATGCGCTGCCAGAAGCGCACGTCGCGGCGATCGAGCGTCTGCGCGTTTTCCCAGTCGTAGAAATCCGCGTACGCGTCCCACCCCTGCCAGCCTTCGCTTCCGGATTCTGGCTTCCGGCTTCTGGCTTGGGGCATAGTTAGTCCGAGACGGCGAGCTCGCCGGGAACGATGGGGCGCGTTCTCGGCAGTCGTCCCAGGCGCGCAAGGTTTCCGACACACGCGAGAATTCCCAGAAAGATCGCGAGCTTCAGCGAGGTTCCCACGCGCGTGTTCGGCACGACGTACCACATCAGCCAGAGCGCCGGCTGCGCCAGGCACATCGCCCACACGGAGCCGTAGAAGTAGCGGCGCTCATGCCCCTCGCCTTTCGTCGACGGCATCACGCGCGGCAGTTTCCCGAGCGCGCCCAGCAGCCACACCGTTCCCGCGATCGGAAAGTAGGCGTAGCGGTAAATCTGCTTCAAGTACCACTGGCCCGTCACGATGGCCACAACGAGCCCGGCGATGTTCAGAATCGCGAACGTAGCGGCCGCGCTCCATGCAAACGTGTAGCAGACGCGCCGGTACAACGGGTTCGGCCGGTCCTCGGTGAAGCGGATGATGTAAGGCGCGGCCTCGACGCCTGGAAGGCGGCCGCGGAGGCCCGCGATACCTGTCCCGAGCAGGACCGCGCCGAGCCAGATCGCCATGCGGCTGTCGAAGCCCTGCTCGAAAAGATCGAAGATCAGCGGACCCGGCGCAATGAAGAACACGAAAATCCAGATGGGCCAGTGGTTGAATCGGTAGTAGAGCTTATTGCGCGTGCGGATCTTCCGCTCAGACGCATACTCGACCGGGATCGCGTACTCCGTGGGCTCGCTCACTGCTGTTCCCCGCTCCTGTCTATCAGCGTATCGATCACTTGTTTTGGCGTGGCACATCCGGCCGTCGCGCGGCGATCCGCGATATACGCGCGCAGTCTCCCGAGCGGTCCGCGATACGGAAACGGCGAACAATAGTATTTCAACGCCGAATGCTCCCTGATCAGACGGGCAACACGGGCGTAATTGTCCCGATCGACCTGCACCGGAATGGCGCGCGGCGCCGCTCTGAACACGCTGATGATGTTGCCCCCATCGGGCGACGTGGTCGTCTGCACAGGCTCGAATCCGGCCTTCCGCCCCAGAGCCTCGAGCGTGGCGCGGCTGAAATCATAAAAGTGCGCGAAGTGAAATCGATGTCCCGGCGCGATGCAACGGGCCTCGACGTTCGGCACTTCGATGAGCAGCATGCCGTTGTCGGCCATCCACGATCGGATGCGGACCAGAATCCCCACCGGATCCTCGACGTGCTCGAGGGCGTGATACATCGTCACGACGTCGAACGCACCGGGCGCAAAGGACGCGTCCTGCACGAAGCCGGTGTCCACCGGCACGCCCAGGGCCTCGCGCGCGTGCCGCGCGTACTGTTCATCGGGCTCGAGCCCGGCGGCATCGAAGCCGAAGCGTCGAAGCACGTACACCACCTCGCCTCCTCCCGCTCCGGCGTCAAGGACGCGATCGCCCTTGTTCAGGTACGGAGCGAGCGCGCGACAGCGGTTCAGCGCGCCCCGCCCCGATCGCGCGATGTGCCGGAGCGACGGCATGGAGTGACCCTTGTAGTCGATCCGGTACTCCCGTGAGTAATAGCGCCGCACCTCCTCCTCGCCCGGCCGCGGGTTCGACCACACGAGCCCGCACCGCCTGCAGATCGTCGTACGCAGGGGATGGCCATCGCGATCGCTCGTGCCGATGACCTCGATATCGGATGCCCCGCACAGGTTGCAGGGGATCGGGCACTCACTCACGGTTGGACACCAGCACGAACTGAGGAAGCTCCGAGCCCTGCAGAAAATTTCTCGGCTTCAGATCGAACATCTGCTGGCGCGCAAGCACGTACGTCGGCACCGGCAGCCGATCCTTGACGCTGTCGTACTCGGCCTCCGGCATGACGAAGTAGATGTCGCTGCTGGAGTGGAAGACCGCCCGCAGATGATCCGGCAGGACGACCTCCATGATCGGACGGTGGAGGTAGAACACCAGGCTCGGCAGAGCAAATCTATACGAGCCCACGACCGCACCGACGGTCGCGCGCGATCGGATGATGTCGGCGAACGGACGCACGGGCTTGTACCGCTCGAAGTCGGGAAGCGTGCAGAGCACGACGCACCAGCTGACCAGCGCCACCGCCGAGGCGAGCGTCGACGCGGCCGCGAAGAGTTGCCCGCGCAGCGCCAGCGCGAAGGCGACGCCGCCGCCGGCGATCGCGATCACCCCGACCAGCGTCGCACCGCTCAGGGAATAGCGGTGCGAGATCGCGAATAACCAGAACATCGCACAGCCGGCCAGCAGCAAGAGCACCGCCGAGGCGCCCGTGAACCAGGCCGCCGGCCGGGAGACTGGCGCGCCTTCCATGGCCGATGCGAGCATCCCGCCGATGAGCGCCGCTTCCGCCGTGACGATCGGCAGAATGTACAGGTCTTCTTTCGTGCCCGACATCGAAAAGAACACCACGATCGCGGCAATCCAGATGACCAGCAGCCGTGCAACGCGATCCTGGAACTGTTCCTGGACCGCCCACCAGATGGCGACAGGAATCATCAGCGACCAGGGAAAGAGATCCGCCAGCATCACCGGCAGATAGAACAGCGCACCTCGCGACTGCTCGCCCACGGCCTCGGCGTAGCGCCCGAGGTTCTCGCCGAAGATGAAGGCGCCGATGTATTCCCATCCATGCTCGCGATACAGAAAGTAATACCAGGGCACCACGATGGTCAGGCCGATGAGCGCGCCCGTCGGCAGCATCATGTGCCGGAGATCGCGAAGCCGCTTCTGCGACGCGAGATACACGAAGAACACGACCGCCGGAATGAACACCGCGACGGGTCCTTTGGTGAGCACGCCGAAACCCGCGGCGACGTACATCAAGGCGAGATACAGGCGCCGCTGCTGAGGCCGCGCTTCCGCCAGCGCAAAACACAGGAGCACGAGGCCCGTCCACATCGTGACGTGGACATCAATAATGATGCGTCGAGCGAGCAGCAGCAGCCTCGGCGACGTGGCGAGGACGAGCGCGGACAGCAGCCCGGCGGTCGTCCCTCCCAGCAGACGGCCAAGGCCGAACGCGGTAGCCACGATCGCCAGCGCGCCCAGCGCGATCGGCACCCGCTCGCTCCATTCGGAAACACCGAACACGCGATAGGACGCCGCGACGTTCCAGTACGAAAGCACCGGCTTGTTCATCCGCAGCTGAAAATTGAAGCTCGGCGTCACGTAGTCGCCGGCGTCCATCATCTCCCGGGGCGTCTGGGCATAAAACGCCTCGTTTGCGTCCCAGATCGACGAGACGCCGAGATTGACCAGATACGGGATGGCAGCCGCCAGAAGCAGCGCCGTGAGCAGAATGTGTCTGGAACGTCGAAGGCCAAACATCGGGCGGTTCAAGGTATCACGCCCCGAGGTAATAAAGGGCGATGCCGGTGGCGGTTGCGAGGTTCAGCGAGTCCACCGTCCGGTGAATCGGAATGCGCACGCACACGTCGGCCATCGCCTCCGCGTCAGCCGTGAGTCCCGGGCCTTCGCTGCCGACGAGAACGGCCACGCGCCGGCGCTTTTCGCATGTCTGAAGAAGGCGCGGATCATCGAAGCGCTCGATACGAATCACTCTCATGCCAGCACCTCAATCGACGAATCACGCATTCCATTCAATAAATTGTAATCTTCAATAATGGAGAACTACAGAATCCCCAACGGCACGGGCATCGGACATGTGCATCTGAAGGTCGCAGACATCGACCGCGCGCTCGCGTTTTACAAGGACGTGCTGGGCTTCGGCCAGGTGATGCGGCTGGGCGACCAGGCCGCGTTCGTATCGGCCGGCGGCTACCACCACCATATCGGCCTCAACACCTGGCAGAGCCGCCGAGCGACACCGCCACCGCCGCGTCACACCGGGCTCTATCACTTCGCCATCCGCTATCCCACACGGCGCGATCTTGGAAGAGCCGTGCGACGTGTCATCGACGCGGGTGTGACGCTGCAAGGCGTCGCCGATCATGGCGTGAGCGAGTCGATCTATTTCGCGGATCCCGACGGCAACGGCATCGAGCTCACACGCGATCGTCCGGAGTCGGAATGGCCGCGCGACGCCCAAGGCAACATCGCCATGCATATGGCCGACCCGCCCGATCTCGACGCGCTCCTTAAGGACGCCGACGAGTGCTGATCGGCATCGACCTCGGCGGAACCAAAATCGAAGGGGTCGCCATCGAAGGCTCGAGCGAGCTGCTGCGTCTTCGCGTTCGCACGCCGCGCCACGACTACGCGGCAACCGTCCGCGAGGTCTGCAACCTGGTCGCGACCATCGAGACCAGGCTGGGGCGCAAAGGCACCGTGGGCCTCGGCATCCCGGGCGCGGTGTCCACGACGACCGGTCTGGTCAAGAACGCCAACTCGACCTGGTTGAACGGCCAGCCGCTCGACCGCGATCTCTCCCGCGCGCTGGGACGTCCCGTCCGCCTCACCAACGATGCGAACTGCTTCGCGCTGTCGGAAGCCACCGATGGCGCGGGACGAGGCGCCAAGATCGTCTTCGGCGTCATTCTCGGCACGGGAACCGGCGGCGGCATCGTGGTGAACGGCCGCGTGGTGGAAGGGCGCAATCGCATCGCCGGCGAGTGGGGCCACAATCCGCTTCCCTGGCCGCGCGATGACGAGCGCCCGGGCCCGCCGTGTTACTGCGGGCGAACGGGCTGCATCGAGACATTTCTTTCCGGGCCCGGCCTTTCGGCGACCTACGCCGCATTCGCGAACGAGCCGATCGAGGCCGCCGACGTGGCCGGGCGGGCGGAAGCGGGCGACCCGCTCGCGGCGAAAGCTCTCGATCTCTACGAAGGACGGCTCGCGCGCGCGCTCGCGAGTATCATCAATGTGCTCGATCCGGACGTGATCGTGCTCGGCGGCGGCTTGTCGAACATCGGCCGCTTGTACACCAACGTGCCGGCGCTGTGGCAACCTTTTGCGTTCTCGGATGGCGCCGATACACGGCTCTTACCCGCGCGTTACGGAGATTCCAGCGGCGTTCGCGGCGCCGCCTGGTTATGGAGGGACATTGATGAAGAGTGGATTTAGCTCAATCGTGCTGCTCACGCTCGCCTTGTCGTGGACGGTTCTCGCCCAGGGGCAGTCGCCGATGCGCGAAGGTAACTGGGAAATCACGATGAAGATGAGCCTGCCCGGCATGGGCATGGAAATGCCTCCGATGAAGCAGACGCAGTGCATCACGCCGGCTATGGTCAAGAACCCGGAGGCTTCCCTGCCGAAGGGACCGGGCGGCGGTGATTGCAAAGTCAGCGACTACAAGTTCACGGCGAGCACGGCCACCTACAAGATGGTGTGCACGCAACCGACGCCGATGACCGCCGTCGGCGAGATGAAATACACCGGCACCGACGCGTACACGGGGATGATCTCGATCGACTCCAGCGGGCAGAAGATGTCGATGACCTACGACGCAAAGCGCCTTGGGGACTGCCCGAAATAACTACTCGAGAACCTTCGAACCCTCTATCGTCATCACGCGCGTGGCGAATTGCTGCGCGAAGCCTTCGTCGTGCGTGGTGACGATCAGCGTTCGCCCGGCCGCCGTCAATCGCTGAAGCAGCGCACCAAGCTCGGCCCGTCTCGACGGGTCGAGCGAGGCCATCGGCTCGTCCATCAACAGGACCGGCGGGTTCACCGCGAGCGCGCGCGCGATCGCCACACGCTGGGCCTCGCCGCCGGATAGCTCGCGCGGCCAGGCACCGGCGCGCGATTCCACCCCGAGCTGCCTCATCAGCTCTCGGGCCGCCTGCTCCGCTGTTTCCCGCGGCGTCCTGTACACGTGCATCGGTGCGAGGCACACGTTCTCAAGGGCGGACATGTGCTCGAACAGGCAGTGAAACTGAAACACCAGGCCGACGCTTCGTCGAAGCCGGTGCAGCATCTCGCGGTCAGGCGTCCGCCGCCCTTCCATCCTCGCCTCGCCGACCTCGATGTCGCCGCTCTCGAACGGATCGAGTCCCGCGATGGCGCGGAGGATCGTCGTCTTGCCCGAGCCCGACGGCCCCCGGAGGGCGATGAGATCGCCCGGCGCGGCCTCGAGGTTCAGCTTCGACACGAGCACGCGCCCGCCCCGCGCAAGCTCGAGGTCGCGGATCGTCAAGACCGATTTCATCGTCTCCACCGCCGTTCGAGCATGCGCGCCAGCGCCGCCAGCGGGAGCGACATGGCGAGATAGAGGGCGGCGCAGATGGCGCCGGGGATCACCCAGCTCCCCAGATTGGTCGCGAAGATCTGCGTTTGTTTCGTCAGTTCCACGACCGTCAGCACCGAGACGAGCGACGAGTCTTTCAGCAGGGCGACGAAGTCGTTGGTCATCGGCGCGAGCGCGACGCGAAACGCCTGAGGCGCCCGAATCAGGCGCAGCGTCTGAAACTCGGTGAAGCCGAGCGTTCTCGACGCTTCGAGCTGCCCGACCGGCACCGCCAACAGCGCGCTGCGATAGATCTCGCTTTCATACGCGGCGTAATTCAGCGCCAGCCCGAGCAGCGCGGCCACGAACGCGGGCAGCCGAATCGCTTCGGCGATTCCGTAGTACAGCACGAAGAGCTGGAGCAGCAGGGGCGTGCCGCGCATCAACTCCACGTAGCCCGCGAGCGCCGCGCGCGTGAGGCGATCGCCGTAGAGCCGTCCCGTCGCGATCGTGATGCCCAGGGCGACGGCAACGAACATGGCTCCGCACGAGAGCAGCAGGGTGAGGGTGGCCGCTCGAAGGAGGGACGGCAGATAGCGGCGCGTGGCCTCCCACTTCGGCATGGTCGCCAGGCCCTCCGCTGCATATCCGACCACCGGCGGGATCGCGTCGCCCTTCAGGACTCGATCGAACAACCGCGGCTGGTCCTCGTTCCAGACTTTCCATTTCCTGAAGATGGCCTCGAGGCGGCCGTCCTGCATCGCCTGCGCGAGGATGCGATTGATCCGATCGCGCAGCTCGACATTGCCCGGCGCGAGCACCCCGACATAGTGGGAAACCGCCACCGGCGCGGCGTGGGTGACGAACCCCGGGGTCGTCCGGCTGCGCCGCTCCGCGAGCACATTGTCCAGCAGCACGGCATCGAGCCGGCCAATCAGCAGATCTGAATAAGGATGCACGTCGTCTTCATACGATACGGCGGTGATGCCGTGCTCGCGTTCGGCGTGGAGCAGGATCTCGTAGGCAATCGTGCCGCCGAGCGTGCCGACGCGGCGGCCGCGCAGGTCCGCGAGCGTACGGAATTGTGCGGCGTCGGCCGAGCGCACGCTCAGCACCTCGCTGAACTGATAATAAGGAAGGGTGATGGCGTATGTGGCCCGGCGCGTGGGCGTGTCCTCGATGCCGCTGAGCCCGATGTCGGCGTCCCCCCGCGCGACCGATTGATCGATCGACGCGAAGGATACTTCGACGAACTGAGGCTCACGGCCGAGGCCGCGGGCAATCAGCTCCGCGACCTCGACGTCGAAGCCGGCGACCTTGGAGGGATCGGCCGGATCCGCTTCCACGTACGGCGCGCCGCCTTCGGCATCGCCGGCCCATCGGAAGCTCGGCGCGGATTGCGCGCCAAGCCCGACCTGGCCCGCCCAGGCCAGAAACACGGCCGCTGTGACGAGCCGGACCATCAGCACCGCCACTATATGAGGGCTTGCGTCCGCCAATCAAACGCGAAGTAGAATGGCTTACATTCACCAATACCAATAGAGGTCAGCCGAGAGCACCGTGTTTGACTCGCTGTTCGAATTCTTTTTCAAGTATTCGCCGTACGTCTTCCAGCAGGGCGAGTTCCGGCTCGCGGCATCGTCGCCGGTCTTCGTGGCCGTTGCGCTCGCAGCCGTCATCGCCCTCGCCACTGTTCTGACGTATCGGACCGCGCCTGGTGACGCCGGCGGGCTGGATCGCGCTGTGCTCATTGCGCTGCGGCTGTGCCTCGTCGGCATCGTCCTCTTCTGCCTCTTCCGCCCGGTGTTGATTCTTCGCGCGGCCGTGCCGCAGCAGAACTTCCTCGGCATCCTCCTCGACGACTCGCGCAGCATGCGGGTCGCCGACTATAACGGCAAGGCGCGGGGCGAGTTCGTCAACGAGACCTTCGGCGCCGACAGCCCGGTCATGAAAGCGCTGTCGAGCCGCTATGCCGTGCGGATTTTCCGGTTCGCGTCCTCGACCGATCGTGTCGCCGCAGCGCGCGACCTGTCGTTCGATGGTACGCAGACAAAGCTCGGCAGCGCGCTGCAGAGGGCGAAGGACGAGTTTGCCGGACTGCCCCTCGCCGGTCTCGTGATGGTCACCGACGGCGCCGACACAGAGGAATCCTCGATTCAGGAGTCGCTGCTCGGCCTTCGCGCGAGTCAGATTCCTGTGTTTACCGTCGGTGTCGGCAGGGAAGCGCTGGGGCGAGACATCCAGATCAGCCGCGTGAGCACGCCGCGGAAGGTTCTGAAGGGCACGAAGCTCTCGGTCGACATCATCGTCTCGCAGAACGGCTTTCGCGGAACGACGATCCCTCTCAACGTCGAGGATTCGGGCCGCATTCTCAGCTCGCAACAGGTGCCGTTGACCAACGACGGTGAGCCGACGACCGTGAAGGTGCACTTCACGGCGAACGAGGCCGGCGCGCGGACCATCCGGTTCCGGATCCCGAACCAGGAAGGAGAGGAGATCGCGCAGAACAACGTGCGGGACGTGCTGCTCGACGTTCAGGATCGCAAAGAGAAGATCCTCTTCTTCGACGGCGAGCCGCATTTTGAGATCAAGTTCATCCGCCGCGCGGTCGCCGACGATCCGAACCTGCAGCTCGTGCTATTGCAACGGACGAACGACACGAAGTTCTTCCGCGTGATGGTTGACAGCGGCGATGAGCTCGCAGCCGGCTTTCCCAAGACGCGTGACGAGCTGTTTTCGTACCGCGGTTTGATGCTCGGCAGCATCGAAGCAAATGCGTTCACGGGCGACCAGTTGCGGATGATCGCGGACTTCGCCGATCGGCGAGGCGGCGGGCTCATGATGATTGGCGGCCGCCGAGCGTTCGCCGAGGGCGGCTATGCCGGCACGCCCGTGGCCGACGCGCTGCCCGTGGTGCTCGAAGCCAAACAGCCGGAGACGACCACGCGACTCCAGGTTTCTCCCACTCGTACGGGGCAATCGCACGCGGTCACACAGATCGACAAGACCGAGCAGGAATCCGTGAAGCGGTGGAACGCATTGCCGCAGGTCATCAGCGTCAACCCCATTCGCCAGCTCAAGCCCGGTGCGACGGCGCTGCTCCGCGGCGTCGACCAGAACGGCAGGGAGTCGATCGCCCTCGCCTATCAGCGCTATGGGCGCGGTAAAACCCTCGCATTCCCGATCTACGACTCGTGGGCCTGGCAGATGGACGCCACGATCGCGGTCGAGGACATGACGCACGAAACCTATTGGCGGCAATTGATGCGCTGGCTGGTCGACGGTGTGCCCGATCAGGTCGAGCTCACGAGCTCGCCCGATCAGGTCGAGCCTGGCGAAGCCGTGACGCTGATTGCCGAGGTCTCCGATCCGGGTTACCTCGAAGTGAACGACGCCGGCGTCAGCGCCCACGTCACAGGGCCCAAAGGCGCGGTTTTTGATGTGCCCCTGCAGTGGACCGGAGAGCGCAACGGCGAGTATCGCGGCACCTTCACCCCTGGCGAGATCGGAATGTATGAAGCGCGCGTGGACGCGTCGCGCGCGGGCGCGTCCCTCGGCGGCAACGTCGGCCACGTCCGGGTCGCTCCGAGCGACAGCGAGTTTTTCGACGCCGCGATGCGCGCGCCGCTGCTGCGACGCATCTCGGAGGAAACGGGCGGCGTGCACTACACGCAGCAGACCATCTCGTCGCTTCCCGACGACGTAAAATACGCGGGTCGCGGCGTGACAACCGTGGAAGAACGCGATCTCTGGGACATGCCCATCGTGCTGTTCCTGCTGCTCACCGTGATGCTGGCTGAGTGGAGCTATCGCAGGGTGCGGCATCTAGCGTAGCTGGTAGCTCGTGGCTGGTAGCTGGTAGCTATTTAAGGAGGTTTCGTGGCGAGTATCGAGCAGGATCTTCAACAGGACGACGTGGCGCTTGCAGAGCGGATGAAGCGGGGCCGCGAGCAGATCGTCACGGAATTAAAAAAGCTCATCATCGGCCAGGACGAGGTGGTGGGACAAGTGCTGCTGACGCTGTTCGTCGGCGGCAACAGCCTCATCGTCGGCGTGCCCGGGCTTGCCAAGACGCTGCTCGTCCATTCGATGGCGCGCGTGCTCGACCTCAAGTTCAACCGCATCCAGTTCACCCCCGACCTGATGCCGTCCGACATCACCGGCACCGACATCATCAACGAGGATCCGGCCACCGGCCGCCGGCAGATGATGTTCGCGCCTGGTCCAATTTTCGCGAACATCGTGCTCGCGGACGAAATCAACCGCACACCGCCCAAGACGCAGTCGGCGCTGCTCGAAGCCATGCAGGAGCATCGGGTGACGGTACAGGGCCGGACGTATACGCTCGAAGAGCCGTTCTACGTCTTCGCGACGCAGAACCCGATCGAGCTCGAAGGCACCTACCCGCTGCCTGAAGCCCAGCTCGACCGCTTTATGTTCCACATCGTTATCGAGCATCCGCCGGAAGACGAGGAGTACGAGGTCGTGCGGACGACGACGGCGATTCTGAACCCGCAGTTCGAGCGCCCAGTGTCGGGCGCCGACCTCGTCGCCTTCCAGCGGCTCGTGCGCCGCGTACCGGTCGCCGAGTCCGTGATGCGCTACGCGCTCGAGCTGGCACGAACGACGCGGCCCAAGTCGAAGCAGGCGCCTGACGTTGTGAAGAAGTGGGTCGCGTTCGGCGCCAGCGTGCGCGCGGCGCAGTATCTGATCCTGGGCGCCAAGGCCCGCGCGCTGACCAACGGCCGCTACCACGTGAGCTTCGAAGACATCCGGGCGCTCGCGCACCCGGTGTTACGGCATCGCGTGCTGACGAACTTCCACGCCGAATCGGAAGGCATCACGAGCGATTCGATCATCGATCAACTGCTCGAAGCGGTTCCCACGCCGCGCTCCGGAATGTAGGCTAAGCAGATGATTGACGGTAGCAAGATCCGGCGCGTAAGCGACGGCACGCGCACGGGGCTGGGGCCCGTGCGGATTAGATAATGGAAACGCATTCCCTTCCCGGCGCCCGCTTCGTCGACCCGAAGGTCCTCGCGCGCATCGGCAACCTGGAGCTGCTCGCAAAGACCGTGGTGGACGGGTTCATCAACGGGCTCCATCGCTCGCCGTACTTCGGCGCCTCGGTCGATTTTGCCGAGCACCGGGGCTATATGCCCGGCGACGACATCCGCCGCGTGGATTGGAAGCTCTACGCGCGGACCGATCGGTACTACCTCAAGGAATACGAAGCGGACACGAACACGAACCTGTCGGTCATCCTCGACATTTCCCGTTCGATGGACTTCGCGAGCCGCGGCATTTCGAAGCTCGAGTACGGAAAATATCTGTGCGCGTGCCTCGCGTATTTCGCGCAGAAGCAGCGTGATCGCATCGGCTGTCTGACCTTCGACAACGACATCGTGGCGCACATTCCGCCGTCGGCGAAGCACCTCGACCGGGTGCTGCACACGCTCGATCGGGCGAAGCCCGAGCGCAAAGGCGACCTCACGGTGCCGATGAAGAAGATGGCCGAGCACTTCGGCCGTCGCGGCGTTCTCGTGATCGTGTCGGATCTCTACGAGAATCCTGAAACAGTCCTGGAGGCGATCAAGCCGCTCCGGTACCGCGGCAACGACCTGATCGTGTTCCACGTGCTCGACCCGGCGGAGATCGACTTCAACTTCTCCGAGGCGGCGAGCTTCCAGGATCTCGAGACAGGGGAACAGATTCCGGTCGTGCCGACGGCGCTTGCCGAGCAGTACCGCTCGCTGGTTCAGGAACACATCGCCGCGCTGAGCTCGCGTTTCTCGGCAAACCGCGTCGACTACGCGCTGACGAACACGTCCACGCCGCTCGACTACGCGTTGTTCAAGTACTTGTCGTCGCGCCAGCGGCTGAGCCGGGTGAGATAGATCATGGCCTTCCTCGCACCGCTGTTCTTTGCCGCGCTCGCCGCGCTCGCCATCCCGATCGTGATCCACCTCACGCAGCGCGAAAATAAACAGATCGTCGAGTTTCCCTCGCTGATGTTTCTGGAGAAGATCCCGTTTCAGTCGGTGCGCCGGCGCCGTATCCGCGACTGGCCGCTGCTGGCGATGCGGCTGGCGGCGATCCTGCTTATCGTGCTCGCGTTCTCGCGACCCTTTTTCGACAGGCCGTTGTCGGCGCTGGCGGGCGCTGCGGGGCCGCGCGAAGTCGTGATCCTGCTCGACCGCTCCTACAGCATGGGCTTCGGCGATCGCTGGGCGCGCGCGCAGGCGGCGGCGGCGCGGCAGGCCGTACAGGGGCTCAGCCAGAGCGATCACGCCACGCTCATTCTCTTCGGCACGAGCGCGCAGCTCGAGGTGCGGGCGACCGCCGATCTCTCGCGCGTCACGGCGGCCGTGGACGCCGCGAAGCTCAGCGCAGAGGCGACCCGTTACGCGCCCGGTTTGAAGCTCGCGCAGCGCGTGCTGGCCGATTCGACGCTCCAGAACCGCGAAGTGGTGATGATCAGCGACTTCCAGCGCAACGGCTGGGTGCGCGACGAGAGTCTCAGACTGCCCGAAGGCACGATCTTCAGGCCAATCACGATTGCCGATGCGCAGCCGGCCAACTTGACCGTGTCGTCTGTGTTGCCGCAGCGCTCGATCTTCTCCGGACAGGAGCGCGTGACCGTCGCGGCGGGCGTGATCAACCGCGGCCCCGCGCCGGTCAGCAACGTCCAAGTGCACCTCGAGCTCGACGGACGGAGTGTCGAGGCGCGGACGATCTCGGTGAAGCCCGGTGAGCCCGCCTCCGTGACGTTCCAGCCGTTCACGCTGGCGCGCGCGTTCACACGCGGCGCTGTGCGGATTGGCGATGACGGGCTCAGGCAGGACAACGTGTTCCATTTCGTGGTTTCGCCCGCGCAGCGGCTGCCGGTGTTCATTCTCGAGGCCCCGCGCGCCTCGCGCGAAGCGAGCTTGTACCTGCAGAAAGCGCTCTCGATCGGCACGGCCCCCGCCTTTCAGGTCAACCTGCGTCAGGGCGAATCGATCTCGAGCGCAGATCTCGATCGCCATCGCGTCGTCATCCTGAACGACGCGGCCGCGCTGTCCTCGGGCGACGTCCTCAAGCAGTTTGTTGCGCAGGGCGGCGGGCTCTTCGTGATTCTTGGAGAGCGCGCCAACTGGGGGACCGATTCGAACGATCTGCTGCCCGGCGTGCCCGCCAACGTCGTCGATCGCCCCGGCCGCGGCGGATCGCTGGCGGAGCTCGATTACAGCCATCCGATACTTGAGATCTTCAAGGCGCCTAGAAGCGGCAACCTGTCGACCGGGCGATTCTTCCGCTATCGCGCCGTCACCATGAAGCCCGATCCACCGGGTGACAAGGAAGGCGAGCCGGCGCCGACCCGCCGTGTCATCGCGCGGTTCGACGACGGCGCCGTGGCGATGGCCGAGCGGCGGATCGGATCGGGCCACGTCGTCCTGTGGGCTTCCACGCTGGACAACTACTGGAACGATCTGTCACTCAAATCGGTATATTTGCCGTTCGTACACGAAGTTGTCCGGCATCTCGCGACGTACGAAGCACCAGCGAACTGGTTCACCATCGGAGAAGTGATCGACCCTGCGCATCTGCTCCGGTCGTCCGGTGTTGGGTTGCAGAGCGGCACCGGCGCCATGGTATTGACCCCTGGCGGTCAGCGGATGGAGCAGTCCGGCACGCCGACACCGGTGCAGCTCGACCAGCCCGGTTTCTATGAGGTGCGCGGGCGCTCGAATCAGTCAGCGACGGTGAGCATCGCCGCAAATATCGATACGGCCGAATCCGACCTCACGATGCTCGACACTCAAGAGCTCTCCGCTGCGCTGGCCGGCCGGCCTGGCGCCGTCAATCCCGCGGCGGCTGACGCAGCGACAATCACGCCCGAAGATCAGGAGCGCCGCCAGAACTTCTGGTGGTATCTCCTGATAGCGGGTCTCGTACTGCTCGGCCTGGAGACGGCCATATCCAACCGCATGAAGGGCCCGGTCGAGGGCACACGGCTCACGCCGGTCGCCCGTGATTAACGACAGTCACTGCCACTTCTTTTCAGAGCAGTTCTTCGCTACTCTCGGCCGCCAGCGTCCGCCTGGCTCGCAGCAGGCTGCGGCCGAGATTGTGTCCGCACTCGGGTGGGACCCGCCGGGCTCACCCGAAAATCTCGCCGACCGCTGGGTACAGGAGCTCGATCGCCAGGGCGTCGCGCGGGCGGCGCTGATTGCCAGCGTTCCCGGCGATGAAGACTCCGTCGCACGCGCCGTCTCACGCCATCCATCGCGCTTCGTCGGGTACTTCATGCTCGATCCTACGGCGCCCGATGCCGCCTCCGGGGCCGAGAACGCCCTTCGCACACTCGGTCTCCGGTGCATTTGCCTGTTCCCGGCGATGCAGCGATATTCGTTGCACGATGCGCGCGTCGCCGAGATCGTGGGAATCGCCGCCAGGCATGCCGGGACCGCTGTGTTCGTCCATTGCGGCGCGCTTTCAATCGGGGTCCGCAAGAAGCTCGGGCTGCCGAGCCGCTTCGACGTTCGATATGGCAATCCGCTCGACGTCCACGCGCTGGCCGCAGACCATCCAGCGGTGCCGTTCATCATTCCGCATTTCGGGGCAGGTCTTTTTCGCGAAGCACTGCTCGTCGCGGACCTCTGCCCCAACGTGTTCCTGGACACCTCGAGCACGAACCGGTGGATGACGTACCAGCCGTCAGTCACGCTGAGCGACGTGTTCCGGCAGGCGCTCCAGGTCGCCGGGCCGGACAGGCTGCTGTTCGGCACCGACTCGTCGTTTTTTCCGCGGGGATGGGCCCGGCAGGTTTACGACGCGCAGGTAAGCGCGCTCGACCTGGAGGGCGTAGACGAGACTGTACGCCGGCGCATTTTTGGTGAGAATTTCGACCGCCTGTTCCCTCAAAGAACGGTGCTAAGCTGAGTTGATTCAGGGGGGACCTATGCTTCACGAACAGTCGTCCACGAGCGACCGCTCTGAGCTGACCGGCATCATCCGGGAGATCCGGAAACGCTGGCGGCTGAAGCTCGCCGCACGCGGCACCGCATTCGTCGTGGGCGGCTTCCTGCTGACGCTGCTGCTGTCTGCATACGCCCTCGAGACCCTGAAGTTCAGTCCGGGCTCCATCATCGCTTTCCGTGTCGCGATGGTCATGATTCTGGGCGCCCTCGCCGGCTACTTCTTCGTGGTGCCGCAGTGGCGCCGTGTCACCGACGAGCAGGTCGCGCTGTATCTCGAGGAGTGCGAGCCGTCGCTCGAGACCGCCATTCTCAGCGCGCTTGAAGCCGAGAAACAGTCGGCTTCCCATTCGCCTGCGCTCGCGCGGCGTCTTGTCGAGCAGGCCATCGAGCGCTGCGGGGTCATCGAGCGCGGCCGGCGCCTCGAGGCGCAGCCGCTGCGGCGATATACCGCGGTCATCGGCGGCACGATTGCCGCGGCGCTGGTCATTTTTCTGTTCGGCCCTGCCTATCTGCGGCAGGGCGCGTCGGCGTTGCTGCTGATGGCAGGCGATGTCCTCGAAGCGAGCCCGTATCGCATCGACGTGAAGCCGGGCAGCACGACCGTTCCACGCGGATCCGATCAGGTCATCAACGCCACGCTGCAGGGGTTCGAGTCGGACAGAGCCGAGCTGCTCATCCGCAAATCGGTGAATGCGCCATTCGAGCACGTGCCGATGGTCTTCAACGCCGACACGAAGACCTTCGAAGGGATGCTGTTCGATCTCCCGGGCTCCATCGATTACATCGTCGAGTCCGGCGGCGTGAAGTCATCGGTGTTCACGATGCACGCCGCGGATCTCCCGTACGTGAAGCAGCTCGAGATGGAGTACGTGTTTCCAGCGTACACAGGGCTCGCGCCGCGCAAAATCGAAAACGGTGGCGATATCGCCGTGCTCCAGGGCACGCAGGTCAGGCTCCGCATCACTCCGACCATGGCTGCGCCCGCCGGGCGCATTCTCGTTGACGGCGGAACGGTCATCGCTCTGGCGCCCGAGGCCGGCGTGTTCACTGGCACAATTGCGGTCGCCAGGGACGGCTTCTATCGCGTCGAGTTGCAAGGCGGGCCGGAAAACAAGCTCGTCAACGCCTCCCCGCAGTACACGATTGACGTCCTTGAGGATCAGGCCCCGACCGTGTCGATCGCTAAGCCCGGCCGCGACACGACCGCGTCTCCCATCGAGGAGTTTTCGATCGAAGCGCGCGCAGACGACGACTTCGGCGTGCGCCAGCTTCAGCTGGTCTACTCCGTGAACGGCGGCCCGGAACAGGTCAAGGCGCTCGCGGACGGCCGCGCGCGCCCGCTGTCCGAAGTGTCGGCCGCCCACACGTTCTATCTCGAAGAGCTCAAGCTACAGCCGGGCGATTCGGTGTCGTACTACGCGCGCGCCATCGACAACGATTCCATCCGCGGCGGCAAGCCGGTCTCGAGCGACCTCTACTTCATCCGCATCCGCAAGCTCGACGAGCAGTTCAAGTCGGCGATGTCGATGGGTGGCGGAGGAGGAGGCGGCGGGGGCGGCGGGATGCAGGTCGATGCGCTGTCTCAACAGCAGAGAGAAATTATTTCCGCGACCCACAACATCGTGCGCGACAGAAAGACGATGACGCCGGCGAAGGCGCGCGAGAGTCTGGTCGTCGTGGCGCTGTCACAGGCCAAGCTCCGCGAGCAGGTGGAGGGCCTGGTCGGGCGCATGAACAGCCGCCTGGTGGAGCCTGACCCCGCGTTCCAGCGGATCGCAGAGCTGCTGCCGAAGGCCGCGGAGGAGATGCGGGCGGCCGAGGCAAAGCTGCAGGCACAGGCGGCGACCGACGCCCTGCCTCCGGAGAACCGCGCGCTTCAACAGCTGCAGAAGGCCGAAGAGGAGTACGAGAAACAGGTCAGCCAGCAGCGTGGCGGCGGAGGAGGCGGTGGTGGTGGCGGCGCCGGATCGGTCTCGGAAGATCTTGCGGAGCTGTTCAAGCAGGATCTCGATAAGCTCGCCAATCAGTACGAAACCGCGCAGAGCGCGCAGCAGCAGCAGTCGGACCAGCAGGTCGACGCCCTGATGGAGAAACTGCGCGAGCTTGCGCGCCGCCAGCAGCAGGAAGCGGAGCGGCAGAGGCAGCAGGCGCTTGCCGGGCAGGGCGGGCAGGGCGGCGGTGGCAGCCAGCGGGCGCTGGCGGAACAGGCAGAAGAAGCGGCGCGCCAGCTCGAGCGGCTCTCGCGCGAGCGCAATCGGCCCGACCTTGCGCAGGCGGCTCAGCAGATGCGGCAGGCCGCCGATGCGATGCGGCGGGCGGCGTCTTCAGGCGACCCCAGCAGCGCCGGGCAGGCAAGCGCCGCGCTCGGACAATTGCGCGAAGCGCAGCGGCGGCTCGAGCAGGAGCAGGGCGCGCGCGGAGAGCGCGACATGCAGAGCGCGCAGCAGCAGGCGGAGGAGATCGCGCGCGAGCATCGCGACTTGTCGCAGGAGGCGTTGTCGATGACGCAGGCCGGTGGCGGACGGCCCACGGAGCGCGCGCGCCAGAACGCTCAGAAGAAGTACGAGCTCGAAGCCAAGGTGAACGAGCTCGAAAAGCAGCTCGACCGGATGTCGGGCGAAATGCGCAGCAGCGAGCGCGAAGCCTCGCGGAAGCTGCAGGAAGCGGCCGACGGCATTCGGGATAACCGGCTGGAAGAACGCATCCACTACTCAGGAAGCCTCATGCGCGGTGGCGGGCAGACCGATCCCAAACTCGAAGCCGATATCGGCACGGAGATCGACGCGCTGCGCAGCAAGCTCGGCGAAGCGGCAAAGGCGGTGGGACAGGGGGACAAAGACAACCGCATGGCCAGCAGCCTCGATCGCGCGAGAAACCTTGTCCGCGGCGTCGACTCGATGCAGCAGCAGATGCGCGAGGGAGAACAGGGGCAGCAGGGGCAGCAAGGCCAGCAAGGGCAACAGGGGCAACAGGGCCAGCAGGGCCAGGGCCGTCAAGGCCAAGGGCAGGGCCAGGGCCAGGGCCAGAATGGCGACGGCAGCAATCGCGGAGGCTCTCCCCGCGACGGCCAAAACGGCGGTGGGGGTTCCTCCGATCGCGGCGACAACTGGGGAGGCTGGGGCCAGCGTGTTTACACGCCACAGGAGGTTCGGGACTATCGCGATCAGGCTCGGTACTGGACCGGTGAAGCGCAGCGCCTCCGTGATCAGCTCAGGACCGACGGTGTGAATCCCGCAGACCTCGACGAGGTCCTTCGGCAAATGCGCCAGCTCGACGACGATCGGGTTTATAAGGACGCCAAGGAGCTCGAGCGGCTTCAGACTCAGGTCGCCGAAGGGCTGAAGCGCTTCGAGTTCGGGCTGCGCCGCAAGGCCGAAGACACGGCCGTGGATCAGCCGTCGCTGGTAGCCACCGACGAAGTCCCACGCGGCTTCCGCGATCTCGTCGACGAGTACTACCGCTCGCTCTCGCGAAACACGAAGTAGGTTCTATGTTCTAGGTTCCGGCTGAGGCCGGAACCTAGAACATATCCAGCCCGAACTTCGGCTCTTTTCGCGAGCCGGTGATCTTGATCGGCAGCACCATCCCTGCTCCCGGCTTCTTGAAGAACGGATCGAACGCTTTCAGAAAGAATCCTTTCACCCCGCCGCCCGCCACCTGCGAGAGCGTGGCTTGCAGCTTGAGGTGCCCTTTGAAGTCGATCGTCTCCGTCCGCATTCCGTAGCCGCCTGCCAAATCGACCTGCGCGCCTGGGACCGAGAACGTCAAACGTGAGAACGACACGGTGGCGTTGTCGACAACCATGCGGCCACTGAGATTCGACAGGACATCAGCGGCCGGCTCGTCTTTGTCCATGCCCTGCCCCCGGCGGCTCAGTCCCATCAGCTTCGACTGCACCCCGGCGTCGGTGAACTTCGCTTGAGTAAGGCCGAAGTCCCCCTGCAGTTTCATTTTGTCGATCACCTTTTTCTTCTCAGGCGGAATCACGAGCTTCGCCTTCAGGTGGATCGTGCCGTTGAGGATCGGCTTGTCAGAGTTCATCGCGAGCTTCAGCAGATCCTCGATGCGCCCGTTCGGCATATCGAAATCGACCTCGACCTGCCGGCCCTTCACACCTTCGAGGCCGATCACTTTACCGCTCGCGGTGAGCTCGCTGTTGAGAAGCTTTCCGTCGACCCGCTTTAGATACGTGTCGCCGTCCGACCCGTCGACGAGCGCGGTGAATCGCGTCGTCAGCGGCACCGACGCTCCGCCGACATCGATCTGGAAGTTCGGCGTCTCCGTCGTCCCCTCCACCTCGATGCGGTTGAGCGGACCGGCGAAGCTGCCCTTCGAGCTCAGGATGCCCGCGAGCCCGTTGATCGTGTCGAGATTCGCCTTCTCGAACACGTAGGTCCCCGTGACCGGTGTGCGCGCCGGGTGCACCACGTTCCACGGACCGAACGTACCAGAGGTTTCTATTTCCCCTTTGGGCACCGGGTTCGTCAGTGTGGCGATGTACGGAATCTTCTGATAGATGCCGAGCTGGTCCATCACAAGATGATGAACCGTGAAGACCTTCGGCTGCTTGCCGGCCTTCTTCGGAATCAGCGTGACGACCGTGTCCGGGGCTTCGAAGCGTTCGATGATCACCTGCTCGAGATTACGGGCCTGCTCCCGTTTTTCGGCGTCCGATTTGTCCGGGTCGTCGTCGTCTCCGTCGCCCGGAGGTATCTTCACTTCGAGACCCTGCAGCCGCACTTCCGCGACACGCCGCGGATGTCGCATGAGGTCGCGAAACGAGCCGCTGATCTCAAACTCCTTGATGCTGATCAAGGGAGCGACATCCGTTCGTCCCTTCTGGCGGATTACGACGCCCCCTCCGCTCACCCTTACACGCGGAAAGACGCGCCCTTCCAGTCTTTCGATGGTGACTTCGCTCTCGAGCTGGTCGCTCAGCAGCGCGATGATGCGCTCCTTGAGCGTGTCAGAACGGATGGGAATCGACAGAAGGCCGACGATCAGGACGGCCGCGACCGCGCCGATGGCTCCAATCAGGAACCAGATCCGCTTCCGTTTCGTCATTTTTTTGTACACCCCGAGCATGGCGGTTACCAGGAAAGCAAAGGGCAAGCCACCGTAAGCCCGTCTTAAAACGCCGAGCTTTTGATGGAGGATTCGGAGAGAAAACGCCTGAAATTACTGAGCTTTTGGTTGGTTTGCAGGCTGAGCGCGCCTCGAAACACCGTGAGCGTGTCGATGGATTCAGGAAGCAGCGCCGTCTCGTCAGGCTGCGTAAAGTTCACACGGGCAAACCGCAGCGTGGCCTCTGATCGTTCTACTCTAATCGCCGGCTGAAGGCCGAAATACCCCGCCGGCATCGGAACCAGGAATGGTTTTGAAAGCCGAACGTCGACCTGCAGAACGTCGAAGGTCGCTGGATCGAACCACAATCTGCCTGCGTGACCGCCGCCCTCGGCCTCGAAGCAGTTGCCGTTCCAGGTGATGCGCACGCGCTCCGGGGGGGCCTCTAAAAAATCAACCGCTCGCGTACCAGCAGGCCCGCCGGTAGCGGAATCCGCCAGTGTAAAACGGTAGGCCGCCTGATTCCGGGCCAGCAGAAATCCGAGAGGCTCGGGAGTGCCCGTCTTGGGATCGGTGCAGCCGGGCTGCTGGTTCTTTCGTGCGGGCCGCCCGTTGACGCTCTGCAGCGTGCGTCCCACTCGAAAATCGCTTTCGCTTCTCGCAGTTGGATCGCGCGAGACGCTGAGCTCGTACACCGTCACGCGCGGCTTCCCGGTCGGCGCGAGATTGAACCTCAGCTCCTGCTGCCGGACGGTTTCTGTGCAGATGATGCTGATGAAGCGATCGTAGTACTGCTGGGTGCGCTCGGCGAGACTCTGGAGGATGGCGGTCAGCCCGTCAGGCTGCGCCGACGTCCGGACGCCGGCGCCCACGACGAATATTGCCACGACGAGCGCAGCGCGGAACATCTCCGGCATTGTAAAGCCGTCCACGGACGAAGCGGGCTAGGACAGTATCGACTCCACGATGCCTGCGGCAGCCTCAACCTGCGCGCGAGTGACATCGAGATGGGTCACCATACGCACCCGATCGGCATCGACCGGAACAGCGAGCACGTTCCGCGACGCGAGACGCGACAGGAACTCCGCCGAGGACAAGCCGCTCGGCTTGACGCTGAAGATCACGATATTGGTCTGCACCTTCGCCGCATCGAGCACGATACCGCGAATGCACGCCAGCCGCTGCGCGAGAATCCGCGCGTTGTCGTGGTCCTGCTGCAGACGACCGGGCCCATGCTCGAGCGCGACCAGACCTGCAGCGGCGAGCACGCCGGCCTGCCGCATGCCACCGCCCAGCATTTTTCGAATCGGCCGGCAGCGCTCGATGAACTCGCGGCTTGCGACGATCATCGAGCCGACAGGCGCACCGAGCCCCTTGCTGAGGCAGAACTGGAGCGAGTCGAATTTCCCCGTCATCTCCGCGACTTCCTCGTGCAGATAGGTCGCGGCATTGAACACGCGGGCGCCATCGAGGTGAACCTGAATCCCCGCTTCGTGCGCGCGATCGCAGATCTCGTTGACGACGCGCGTGGGGTAGACCGTCCCGCCGGCCATGTTTACGGTGTTCTCGAGGCAGATAAGTGCCGTCTGAGGGCGGTAGTACACCTTCGGCCGGATGGCAGGCGCAATCGCTTCCCACGACAAGAGCCCGTTCTCACCGTTCACGATTCGAGGAAGCACGCCCGCAACAGCAGAGAGCGCCCCCATCTCGTAGTTGTAGATGTGCCCGCTGGCCTCACAGATCACTTCCTGACCTGGCCGCGTCTGGGCCATCACGCTCGCGAGGTTCCCCATCGACCCTGAAGGCACGAACAGCGCAGCTTCGCGCCCAAACATCGAAGCCGCCCGATCCTGGAGACGATTCAACGTCGGGTCTTCCAGAAACACGTCGTCGCCGACCTCGGCCTCGGCCATGGCCCGGCGCATGGCAGCCGATGGCCGCGTCACGGTGTCGGAGCGGAGATCGACGGTGCTCAGGCAACCCTCGCTAGTTTACGAACGACGATCCGGGCGGGCTGGTCGTCGTTGCACTCGTGCCACCACGTGCCCCTTTCGATCCACCAGCCGTTTTCCCCCTGGTCATCGAACAGGATGCCGCACTTCCCGCATACGTCGTATTCGAGTCTGGGTTGATGGTTTTTCTTCACACTCATTTAGACTGCGTCGGCCTCTTCGCGGTTCCCGGGCAGGCGCCCTTTTTTTGACGATTCTAGCGCTTTTTGCTGGCGTATCCGGGGTTATTCGACCGGTTCGAAGGCCAGGGACGCGCCGTTCATGCAGTACCGCAGCCCGGTTGGGCGGGGTCCGTCCTCGAAAACATGCCCCAGGTGCCCCTTGCAGCGCGAGCAGTGCACTTCGGTCCGCTCCATCCCGAGGTTGCGGTCGGTCGTCGTTTCCACCGCGTTTTCGAGAGGAGTCCAGAAACTCGGCCATCCGGTCCCGCTTTCGAACTTTGCGTCCGACTTGAAGAGCTCCTGACCGCACCCGGCGCATCGGAACACGCCAGCTCGGTGTTCCCTGTTGAGCGGGCTTGTCCCAGCCCTCTCCGTCCCATGCTTTCGCAACACCTGAAATTGCTCGGGGCTCAGCCTGGAGCGCCACTCATCATCGGTCTTCGGGATGTCCATCCCTGAAATTTATCAGATCCAGGGAATAAACTTGAGCCCGGGTGAGAGCCATGCTGATCCTCGGCGCAGTTCTCCTGATGATCGTCGCCGTCATCTGGACGCAACAGCGCAGCCTCATCTACTTCCCGTTCGGCCAGGTTCCCGATCCGCTGGCGATGGGCCTCAAGGGCGCAACGCCCGTCACGTTTCCCACAGCCGACGGCCTCACGCTCAACGGGTGGTTCATCGCACAAACGCCCTCCCCGCGCTTCACGGTCATTGTCTTCAACGGCAACGCCGGCAATCGCGCCATGCGCGCCGCCCTTGCGAATGCGCTCGCGGGGCAGGAAATGGCGGTGCTGCTGTTCGACTATCGGGGATACGGCGGCAATCCGGGATCGCCGACTGAGGGAGGGTTGAAGGAGGATGCGCGTGCGGCGCTGAAACATGTGATCGGCCGCTCTGGCGTCGATCCGACGCGCCTGGTGTATTTCGGCGAATCTCTCGGGTCAGCCGTAGCCGCCGAGCTGGCCGTGGACCACCCGCCAGCGGCGCTGATTCTGCGCTCGCCGTTCACGTCGCTGACGGACGTCGGGCGGTTCCACTACACCTATTTGCCGGTCGCCTGGCTGTTGCGCGATCGATTCGACACACTCGGCCGCATCGCGCGCATTCGCGTCCCTCTGCTCGTGATCGCCGGCGATCGCGACCGCGTGGTGCCGATGAGCCAGAGCCGCCGGCTCTACGACGCCGCGAATGAGCCAAAATCACTGCTGATCGTTCCCAATGCCGATCACAACGACCCGGTGTTGCTCGCCGGCAGAGAGATGCTGGCCGCGATACTCAGGTTCCTGCCGAAAACGTAGACTAGTTGCGTGTCCGGCTCGTCTATTGTGGTCCGCGATCTCGTCAAGACGTTCAAGCGCCGTGGGCAGCCCGAGGTTCGCGCGGTCGACGGTCTGACCTTCTCCGTAGGTCGCGGATCGATTTTCGGGTTGCTCGGCCCGAACGGCGCCGGCAAGACCACGACGCTGAAAATGCTCACGACCCTGCTCCGCCCGACCTCAGGAGAGATCGCGGTGGAAGGGTTCGATCCCATCAAGGATCCTCTCGAGGTGCGACGCCGGATTGCGGTCGTCATCCAGGAGAGCGCCGCCGAGCTGTTTCTGTCGGTGGTCGACAACTTCGCGACGTTCGGCAGGTTTCACGGGCTGTCGCCAGACACGATTCGCGCGCGCACCGAGGATGTGCTCGATCAGTTCGAACTGCGGGCCGAGGCGAACCGGAAGGTCATGGATCTCAGCGGCGGCTTCAAGCGCCGCGTCCAGGTCGCCAAGGTCTTCATGATCGACACTCCCGTCGTCTTTCTGGATGAGTTCTCGACGGGCATGGATCCGCTCCTGAAGCGCTCGGTCATGGGCCGCCTCCGTCAGGAAGCGGCGCGAGGGCGCACGATCGTGCTGACAACGCAGATTCTGGGCGAGGCGGAAGATCTCTGTGACGACATTCTGATCATGAAGAGCGGCAGGCAGGCCGCGCGCGGCGACATCCACACCCTCAAGCTGCTGTCCGGCGGGCTCTTCGAGATTTCGGTCACTTTCGCCGACGCGCCCCGGGGGATCGAATCGGCGATTGCAGCCTATGGGCCGTTGAGGGTCGAAGTCAGCCAGAATACGGCGCTCATTACCGTGCGCGGAGAAGAGAGCAGCGTGCTGGACCTGGTTGCGCACCTCGGCCGGCTTGGCCGGGTGCTGAGGCTCGAGGTGTCGGGCGCGAGCCTCGAGGACATCTTCATCGAGCTCACTGCGGCCGAGCGCCAGGAGGTCTCATGAGCGCGCTCGGCGCCATCATGTACCGCGAAGGCAAGATTCGCGCGACCAACCTGACCTTCATCTTCTGGGATCTGTTCTATCCCCTTGGCTACCTGCTGGTGTTCGGCGTCGGCATGACGCAGGCGATGGGTATGAAGCCTCTTGGCATCGGCGTCGACTACAACGCGTTCTTTCTCGCGGGCGTCCTCGGCATGGCGAGCTTCGGTATTGCGTCCAACACGGCGTGGTCCTTTTTCATGGACCGCGACAACGGCATCTTCTACGAGATGCTGACCTACCCCATGAGGCGCTCCGAGTACCTGCTGGGCAAAGGGCTGTTCAATCTCCTGATCTCGATCGGACAGGCGATCGTGACGGTCCTGCTCGCGCAGCTTGTGCTCGACGTGCCGATTCGGTGGGCATCCCTGCCGCTGCTGGCGGGCGCGGTCTTCATCGGCACGGCGGGCTGGTTTTTTTTCTACGCGATTTTCGCGCTCACGATTCGGCGCAACGATCTCTTCAATACGGTCACGTCCGTTTTCTACTTCATTCTGCTGTTCGCGAGCTCGATGTTCTATCCTGTCGAGCCGCTCCCATCGCCACTGCGCGAGCTGTCGTGGGCGAACCCGATCACCTGGCACGTGGATGTTCTCCGATACGCGACCATCGGCCTCGGCGAACCATCCCGCATCTGGCTCGAAGGCGCAGCGTTCCTGGTCTTTACCGGCGCCTGTTTCACGGGTGCGCTCGTGGCGCTCAAGCGCCAATAAGCTCTAAGATCACCTGTATGGCCAAGAAGCGTGCCCGGGTCTTACGCCTGCTCCAGGAGCGGAAATTCGCCGAGCTTCTCAGGCCGCCTCCGGGCGGCGCGGTCTTCGAAGCCAGTGGGGTGTTCGCCGTCGGGAACGCATGCTTCGTGGCGTTCGACAACATCCGGCGCGCGGCCCGCATTGGGTCGAAACTGCGGCTCGAGCCCACCGACCATCAGTGGCTGGGCTCGGCTCGAGCCGGTGAAGGCTACGAAGCCATTACCTATGACCGCACGCGCGGCCGCTTCTATCTGCTGATCGAGGCGGAAAAACATCCCGACGGCACGTTCAAAGCGGTGATCGAGGAATGCGACGAACGCTGGCGCTTCAAGGGCCGCAGCTGGGTGGACTTTCCTTTTAGGAGACGGAACACCGGGTTCGAGGGCCTCGCCTCCGTGCGGGTTCGCGGACGGCATTATCTGCTCGCGCTCTGCGAGGGCAACCGTTGTCACGAAAGCCGCAAGAAAGCAAAGCGCGGCAGGGGACGGATCCACGTCCTCGAGCGGCGCGGGCGCGTGTGGCACCCTGTCGCCCGCATCAAGCTGCCTCCGCATGTGACCTTCAAGGACTATGCGGGAATGGCGCTGCGCGGCAACACCCTCGCCGTGGTCTCCCAGGAATCCTCCCGGTTATGGATCGGCCGTCTCCACCTCGGCCGATGGGCGATCACCGGTCCGGGGCGCATCTACGAGTTCCCCAGAACAAAGAAAGGCAAGCGACTCTACGGCACGGTTGAAGACATCTCGTGGCTCTCGCCGAGTACCTTCGTTGCCGTGTCGGATCTCCGGAAAAACCGGCACCCCGACCGCTGTGATCGCACCGATCAGTCGATCCACATCTTTAGAATCGTGTAGGCGGCGGCATTCGGCCCGTCATCGCCTGGTAGATCTGCTGAAGTGTGACAAGCGTATCCACGTCGGCCGCCGATTTGTCGGGACGATAGCCCTTGACGCGCGCGAAGCGAAGCGCCAGCCCACCTGGGTACTGAGGGCTCTCCTGCACGTCGTTGAAGATGGGGGACGGCATACCGCCGGGCCACGTTCGCAATCATCTCGAACCTGTTCCGCTGCGGCTCGTCGGTGAGGGGGCGGCCGTCGATCAACAGGCAGTCGAAGAAGAATGGCGTCAGCGGCAGCTCCGCCCTCAGGCTCCCACGCCGGCCGCGCCAAGTGCGAGGACTTCGCCATCGAGGATCAGCTCGCGCGAAGGGATGCTTCGGGCCGCCTCGACGACTTCGGGAACGGCCGGGGTGACATCGACCAGCCAACGCCCATACGACCCTGCAGAAGCGCGCCCGAGAGAAAAGCCACGCCGACGGCGATCTCATCGGGCGGCAGCCGTTTCAGAAGCTCCGCGAGTCTGGCGGCTTTCTCGAGGCGGCCGCTGACCCCGGCGACGGCATTTGACGCGCCCACCAACTCCTGCAACCGCATCCTTCTATGCTATGGAAAAGCGCTAAAAAGTGAAGCCCGCGCCGATATGCGCGCGCGTCGTTGCGCCCATGCCGTGCGCGACCATCGCGCTGATGTGAAACAGTGGCGCGGTCGCCCAGACTCCAGCCCCGATGCCGCGCTTCAGCCTTTGATCGCGGACACGTTGACCCTTATCGTAGGCCGTGCCGACATCCATGAAGATGCTGGTCCCGAACCTGGCCACGTGGAGCGGCGAGGTCAGAGGAACCCTGAGTTCTGCGGATCCAGCCACGAGCGTGTCGCCGATGCTGTCTCCGGCCCGGAAGCCCCGCAGGTTGCGCGATCCGCCGAGCACCGATTTGAAATAGGCGGGAGCGGGCCGGCTGATCCCTTCGCGAAGCGCCCGAAGCGCCAGCACCGTGCCACGGTAAATTCCAATATAGCCGTTGGCATCGATCTCGGTCTTGAGAGCCGACCTGTCTGTGAACTGCAGCCGATCGACGGCCGCTCTCACGTATATCGCGTTATGCGGCACCAGCGGATCGACGCGCGTATCGACGATCACGTCTGCGCCAATCGACCTGGACTTCCTGTCTTCCCCGAGTAGGGTCGATCTCTGCCACGCGAGCTCGCTGCCCGCGCGAATTCTCTTCCCGAGCGGCCACTCGGCTCTGCCCCACACTCGCTTCCGAGCGGCGTCGGCGTCGAAAAACGGATGGTTGCGCCGTTGGACGAGCATCCCTGTCCTGACTTGCGGTGCAAAGCGCCGCGAGAATTCCTTCTGGAGCTCCACCGCGGCCCGTTTGTCCCCGCCCCAGCTCACGGGGACGATTACACGTTGCGTCGTGTTTCTATGCCCGGTAATCGCAAAATGGACTCCGTAGGTCACACCGTAGCCATCCTCAGCGCCGAGTATCGGCACGAACATCACGCTGAGTCTTCGGCGGCGGGCGACCGACGGGGCCTGCCCCGGCACACCGGGAGGAACAAGGCGAACCGGGCCTTCGTCCACCCTGATCACAATCAGAATCTGCGTCAGATCCGAAATCGAAGCGTAGCGCTTCAGCACCTCAACACGATCGAATCTCTTGAACGATCGCAGGCGCGCTTCGGCGTCCGGCAGCAACGCATCCGAGAAACTGGCGCGCTCCACCAGGCCCGACGCACGGATAAGGTCCGCATCGGACGTCAGCGTATTGCCGTGCACCTGAATGGCAACGATGACTTCCTGTTGAGCCTCGGCCGGCGCGGCGGCCAGGAGAAGGACGCCGACGAGGCCGATGAGGAGGCCAGCGGACTTCCGCACTTCAGGGCTTCGCCACGCCGCCGTACTTCGTCGACGTGACCGCCTCGCGGTAGCCGGAATACTGAATGTCGTAGGTCATCGAAAATGGCCCTGGAGCGAGTAGGAGCGCGGCGGCCGCGTCCACACGCCTGGGAAGCCACACGCCTGGAAAGGCCTCCGTCATCAGCATGTGCGCCTCCATGTCCGTCACGCGGATGAACCAGGCTGCCGGCAGGAAGTCGAGCCCGATATTGTGGAACGTGTACTTCACAATCTGCTTCTGATTCGGCTCGACCCAAATGGTCACGAGCGAGACTTTGTTCATCACGCGCTGCACTTCATCGCCGTACGCATCCTCTTTCGATTTTCGACCCGTCGCCTGATTTCCCCGCGCCTCCGCCCTCGTCTCCGGCTCCTCTGAAAAGAGCTTTGTCGGGTAGTACTCGATTCTGAGCACCTTGCGGTTCTCGATCGTCTCAGGGCCGACCAGCCCGTATCGTCCGGGTTCGAATTTGAATTGCAGAAAATAGGCGGACGAGACGAAGGTCGGCTCGCGCGTCTGTTGAAGGAGGTTCTGAACGTCGGCTGGAGGGGGTGGCGCCGCAGGTACACCATCGTCTTTTTCGCTGGCGCGCTTCTCGCGGTCTCTTGCGCGTCCCAGGAAGTCCTGCTCGTACTTCTCACGATCGCGCTCGCCGATCGTCTCGCCGTTGAAGCGCACGGGGCTTCGGACGAAAAATCCGTCGCGCGGGTACCAGACGTACTCCCGATTCTCGCCCCACAGCAGCATCTTGCCGGGGCCTCGAAAGTCAGCCCGTTCCTGTTCGTCGAAGATGTACTGCTGAACTTTTTTCCAATTGTCGTCGCGGCGCGCGAGGACCTCGCGCATGAACGCGTCGAGCTCGCCGGTCGGCGCCGGCTTCTGCGCCGAGGCTGGAGTGACGCTCAGGATCACGCCCAACGCCGCAAGCATCAGTATTGAACGCATTCAGGCCGCTCCTTTGACAGATACTGGCAGATACGTAATCCGGGTCGAGAAGTTCCGATCGGCGGGGCAGAAGGTGCCTTGGGCTATGCTAGCCTTTTCGCGAGAGGATCCTCACATGCGAGTGTCGGTCGTCCTGTGTCTATTGTTCGCAAGCTCCGCTGCCGCGCAGACTCCCGATCCCGGACGCCTGGCCTACGCGAGCCGCTGTGCCGGATGCCACGGCACCGACGGGAACGGTGGCGAGCTCGGGCCGTCCATCATCATGCGAGTGCCTGCTCGGACCGACGAAGAACTGACGACGCTGTTCCACCAAGGCCTGCCGACAGCGGGCATGCCCGCATTTCCCGGCCTCGCCAACGCGGAGGTTGGCGACCTGATTCGCTTCTTACGCGGGCTCCGGCCGCGCGAGGGCTCGAGCCCCGCGCGGTCAAAGGTCACGCTCAGCACCGGCGCGTCGCTCGAGGGCGTGGTGCTGAATCAGGGTGCGGTCGACCTCCAACTGCTGGGAGACGACCGGAGAATCCATCTCCTTCGCAAGAGCGGCGACCGATATCGCCCGGTCACCTCACAGTCTGACTGGCCCAGCTATAACGGTCAGACGACCGGCAGCCGCTACAGCACGCTCGCGCAGATTACGAAGAGCAACGTCGGCCGCATGGTACCAAAGTGGACCTTCAGCCTTCCCAACGCGCCGACATTGCAGACGACGCCTGTCGTCGTTGATGGTGTGATGTACGTCACCAGCGCGAACCAGTGTTATGCGCTGGACGCCGGGACCGGGCGGCAGATCTGGCACTACCAGCGTCCGCGAACCAAGGGCCTCATCGGCAACGCCGCGGGCGGCGCCAACAGGGGCGTCGGTGTGTCAGGCGATCGCGTCTTCATGGTGACCGATCACGCCCACGTCATCGCGCTCAATCGCTTCACGGGAGCGCTGCTGTGGGAAACCGAGATGGCGGACTGGCGACAGAATTACAACGCCACGGGCGCGCCGCTGCCGGTGGGAAATCTGGTGGTCACCGGCACCTCGGGTGGGGACGAAGGCGTGCGCGGGTTCTTGGCCGCCTTCGATCAAGCCACCGGCAAAGAGGTGAGGCGCTTCTGGACCGTACCGCGGCCGGGTGAGCCAGGATCGGAGACGTGGCAGGGCACAGGTATTGAGCATCCGGGAGCCGCCACGTGGCTGACGGGCACTTACGATCCGGCCCTTGACACGCTGTACTGGCCGACCGGCAATCCGACTCCGGATCTCGACGGCAGCGATCGCGGCGGCGACAACCTGTATTCGGATTCGGTTGTGGCGTTGGACGCGAAGACGGGAAAACTGAAGTGGCATTTCCAGTTCACCCCGCACGACGTCTGGGATTACGACGCTCAGGAAACACCGGCGCTCGTCGATGCGATGTGGCAGGGCCGGCCGCGCAAGCTGTTGCTGCACGCCAACCGCAACGGGTTCTTCTACGTGCTCGACCGCACCGACGGGACGTTCCTCTCCGGAACGAGGTTGGTGAAGAACATCACCTGGGCGAGTGGCCTCACGCCTCAAGGGCGACCGATCAGGGTGCCCAATATGGAGCCGTCGCTCGAAGGGCAGCGCGTCTGCCCCTCGCTCGAGGGCGCATCGAACTGGTATTCGACGTCGTTCAATCCGGCGACCGGGTTGTACTACGTGCAGACCAACGACATGTGCGGTGTGTTCACGAAGATTCCGATGCAGTGGGAAGCGGGGAAAGGCTTCATGGGAGGGTCATTCGTCCGCTCACACGCCGATCCCGCCCAGCGGGTGCTCCGCGCCATCGACATTCAAACGGGGAAGATCGCGTGGGAGTTGCCGCAAGTGGGCCCCGTCACGTCGTGGGGCGGTGTGCTCAGTACCGCGGGTGGGGTGGTGATCTTTGGC
>JANNJO010000002.1:0-2808 GCA_031395755.1 Acidobacteriota bacterium | reverse complement strand
ATCTGCGCTTCGCGCCGGAAGCGCGCCAGCCGATCGGCATCCTGCGAAGGCCCTCCGGAAGCACTTTGATCGCAACATCACGCCCCAGCCGCGTATCCCGAGCACGATACACCTCGCCCATGCCGCCGGCACCGATGAGCGACAGGATTTCGTAGGCGCCGAGACGGGTGCCGGGCGCTAAGGACATGTTCTGGAGTGCGCGGATTATAGAATAGCGTCTGAGGTTGTCGGGCGTCGCAGATTCTGCGATCCGCCGGGGCGAGGCCCGTACTGCCCCGCAAAAACTCAAAGCAAAGGGTACGGGAGTTGCCAAGCAGGCGACGATGCGATCGTTAGATGAGAGTCAGCGGCAGATGCTGGCGGATAAGTTGCCGGATGCCGCCAACCTCGCCATGGGCGCGTTGTTCTTCGGCCAGTTTCTATCCGAGAGACCGTTTTCGATCGCTCTCGCGCTGGTTGGGAGCGGGGCGTGGTTGACGCTCATCATCTTGGCGATCGTGCTCGCAAGAAAGAGGCCCTTATGACCGGCATTTACATCATGCTGGGGACGATGGTGCTGTTCGCCACGGTCGTAGTCGTTTGGGATCTCATTGCGCAGCGGCGGCACCGGCGCGATCTCACCCGTCGCTGAACTAATCCCTGCGGCCATCTCCGGCAGCACTTTGATCGCGACATCGCGCCCAAGCCGCGTATCGCGCGCGCGATACACCTCGCCCATGCCGCCTGCGCCGATAAGCGCGATGACATCGTAAGCGGCGAGACGCACGCCGGGCGCAAGGGACATCAGTTGTGTGGAGAAACTCGACCGCGACTATATGAGATGTCCGAGCTCACGGCCTGGCGCACGAGAAATTCGCCGCATCGGTGCGCCGTTTCGGATGACACTGCCGTAAATCGCTTCGAGCGCTTGGATTTCCGCCGCCGAGAAGCACGTAGAGCCGCTGGCATCGCCTGCACAGCGCAGCAGATCGACGGACGGTCTGAACGCGCAGCGCCGGGGATCGTCGATCAATCCATCCTTCACGCCATCGACAGCGTCGCACTTCGAGTACACCGCATCGGCAACGAGTTTAATCTTCTCCACCGGCATTGGCGCAGCGGCCAGAGCACGCTGGTTTTGCGCATAGCTGAGCATCGTGCCGGAAGAGCTCAGTACCGGGGCGCCGACGACGATGCCGTCGAAGTCGTCGGGGAAGCGTTGTGCGGAAATCAGCCCCTGGCGTCCGCCGGTTGAGCAGCCGTTGAAATAAGCGCGCCGTGGAGTCGACCCGTAGTGGACCTGCGCCAACCGCTTGGCGGTCGAAATCGTGACATGAACCGCACGGTACGCGTAGTCGAGAAATTTCTGACGACTGGTCGCAAATCCGCGGGAAAGGGCCGCCTGCGTTCCCGCGACTCTGCCCCGGAGCGTCCAGTTGTTCGCCCGCAAATCCGCCATTCCCGATCATGTAGAGGCGGCCGTTCCACTCCGTCGGCAGATTGACCTCGAATTGAATATCCGGCTGTATCAAACCGGTCACACGGCAGTACACGGGCGCGTTTCCGGCTGCCGGCACGACAGCAGCTGTCGTTACCGAGAATTGATACCCGGTCTGCGAGACGAGTGAAGCGCACGTGCCTTTAGGTTTGACCTGAAGGGCATCAGCCAGCACAGAGCTTCCGCCGCCATGCCGCCTGCTCCGATGAGCGCGATTTCGTAGGCGCCGAGAGGGGTACGAAGACATGTCGGGAGTGCGCGGATTATAACGTCTGCGGCGGTCTGGTCAGCAGAATTTGCCACACGCCGGACGCGCGTGCTGTTTTCCGGCCAGGACGGCACGAGATGCGGTGGCATGGGGCGTGCTGACGACGATACAATCGGGCTGGGATGGGCTCAGCCTGGCAACATCGATTGACGATGCCTACCTTGGACGAACGCGTGGCCTATCTCGAGGGACGGCTCGAGGAGCACTCGGGGACCGTCGCGGCGCTGCGAAGCGATTTCGGGGAACTACGCAGGCAGATTGAAAACCTCGATCAAAAAGTCGATCGTCTCCTTCACAATCTGGACGTCAAGGTTGACAGTCTCGGCGTCCGCCTCGACACGAAGGCGTCGCGCCACTTCACCTGGCTGGTGGGAATTCAGGTAGCGGTGCTCATCGCGATCGTGAGCGCACTCGCCCGTTAAGTGAGGGACACAGAGCGACCGTCACGATCCCGCGACCGCGATCTCCCCTCGCCTAACGGGACGCTGCGCTACTTCTCAAGTGTTGGTCAAACCATCGGACCATTTCGGCTGTATAGATGGCCAGGTCGGAACGTGTCTGCCCTCGGGCGGCAAAGTCGGGACCGTGCGCGCCGCCTGGAACGGGGACGAGCTTCACCGGCACGTTTACCCCGCGCAGTGCAGCTTCCATGGCCACGGACTGTTGATACGGCACTACCTCATCCGCGTCGCCGTGCAAGAGCAACGTCGGCGGCGCCGATCGGGAGACATGCGCAATTGGTGAGGCGGCTGCATACGCCCTGACTGTCGCCGGGGACCCGCTCGGCAACTCCATCAGTGCTGCAACACCGGCGCTGTCTAACAGTTTTGTGAAATCCGTTGGAGCAGCCCGCAGAACGATGCATTGCAACGTCGCGGGTTGTCGATTGACCGGATCGGGATCGTCATTGATCCCTGGGGCTGCAAGCATCGCGGCCAGACCGGTCAAGTGACCGCCAGATGAACCCGCGAGAGCGCCAAGCGACATCGGTTGAAGGCCGTACTGTTTCGCGTGATGGCGCACAAAGCGGACCGCACGCTGGACATCCTCGAGAGGTGCGGGA
>JANNJO010000477.1:0-3232 GCA_031395755.1 Acidobacteriota bacterium | reverse complement strand
GCTCCGCTTTCGGCAGGAAACTTACAGCCAACTCGCGCAGAGTGGCCGCTTCCGCATCGTCGCACAATTCGCACTGACACCTGGCCGGTATCAACTTCGAGCGGCGGCGCTCGCGGCCACAGGAAATAATAGCGGCAGCGTTCAATACGATCTTGAGGTGCCGGACTTCACGAAAACGCGGCTGTCACTCAGCAGCGTCGTGCTCGTGTCGTCACGGGCCAGTCTCTGGCCTACCGTAAGTGACAGCCATGTCGACGAAAGGCTGCCGGAGCCGACCACTCTCCGGGACTTTACCTCCGACGACGAGCTGACGCTCTATGTGGAGGCCTATGACAACCAGCCAACTCTCGTCCACAAGATTGATGTCACCAGCACCGTCCGGGCCAGCGATGGACACGTCGTGTTCAAGAACGAGCAGGAGCGCTCGAACGACGACACCCAAAGCGCTCGCGGTCTGTCAACCCGGATCCCATTGAAAGCGCTCGGTGCCGGTCTCTACGTCCTGAGAGTCGAAGCTCGATCCAGACTTGGGAACTCTGACCCCGCCAGCCAGGTGATCCAGCTCCGAATCCGTTGACGTGTCGAGTTAGAAGTCGAACTGCCCGCCGAGCTTGACGAACCGCCCCAGTTGGAGGAGCCGCGGCTTCTGCCAATCCGGCCCGTACGTCGTGTTCCAGCTGTCGATCCCGGTGCCTGTGTTGAACAGATTAAAGATATCGAGGTTGCCCATCACGCGGGCGCGCCCAAATCGGAGGCGCTTCGACACGCGCAGGTCCAGCTGTCGCGCGCGCGGACCGTACATCGTCCCCGGTTCGATCAACTCCACGTTGACGGTGCCGTTGGGCCCGTTGGACAGATTGCGATTGAGACTCGGCACAATTTGCGCGTTCGCCACGTTGTAGGTCGCGGTCAGTTGCGGCCCGGGAAGGTCGCGATAGGTCGCGCTCGTCAACATTCCCCACGGCAGCGGCACAAACCCCACGAACGTGCCGGTCATCAGCAGCGGCGGGTTCACATCGCAGTTGCGCAACGCGCCGGGTGAATCGACGACGAAACAGTTGTTCGTCTTGGTCCGGCCCCAGCTCACGCCACCCGATATCGTCGCGCCCTTCGGCAGCCGGATATTCTCGGTCACATCGACCCCGTCGAAGATCTGGCTCTGCCTGCCGTATTGGGCCGCGGGATTTATTACTCGCTGCGTTCTGCCGAAGAGCGCGGGATTGACATCGTACAACCCACAAATCTCATATCCGCCACCCTGTGGCAGCCGCGCGTCTACGGGCGCCGTGATGCAGTAATGACTGAAGTCGGCCGGAGAGACCAACGTATTGTCGGTCGCCAGGAAATTGCTGAACGTGCGATGGTAGTACCCGGCAGTCACGGACACGTTCCTGGCCAGCTGCCTTTGCACCAGCGCCGTCGTTTCCCAGTTGGCACCCCTCAAACCGTGGGTCAATTCATCGTTGTAGGTAATCGCATTCGGGTTGTTCTGGCCGAAGTTTAGATTCGAGATCTGCCCGCATTCCCCGTTCAGAAGGGGATTCTTGAGGTCGCAGTTCGGCGTGAAATTCCGATCGGCGTCATTCCAGGTTCTCGTCACCACCAGCACGGATCGGATGACAGGGTTGTTGCTGCCGAGACCGCCCGACCCCGACGGCTGGGAGGCAATGAAGCGGCTGGCAGTCGCTTTGATCGCGGTCTTCCCGTCGCCAAACAGATCGTAGGAGAAGCCCACTCGCGGATTGAAATCGTTCCACTGCACGAGAGCCGCCTTCGGGAAGGCGCGTGCGGGTACAAACAGACCCTCCGGGAACTGCTGGGCGGCGGCATCGAGGGTGAAGTAGTCGTAGCGCAGGCCACCGGTCACCGTCAGTCGCTTGTACGTCCACTGGTCCTGCGCGAACGTTCCGATGTTCGCGTGCATATTGTTCTGATACACGATCGGGTTCGCGTACTGCGCGATCGAGCTGGGAAATCCGTTCCGCAGCGTATAGACGATGCCGCCGTTGGGATTGGCGGACACCCACTCGCCTCCTCGCTGGAACTGCACGCCGACTTTGATGTTATGCGATCCGGTGATGTAGGAGGCGCTGTTGATCGACTGCCAGATGTGGCCGGCATTGTGGCCGTAGTTATTGGTGGTCGGGGTCGGAGAACTGCCAGAACTGAGTGCCCCCCACATTGTGTTGGTCGACGTCTCCTGCTTCGAGATGATGTCGTAGCCGATGTCCGGCGTATTGCATTTGCAGGTCGCGTCGGTCTGCCGCCGCTGGTCGTAGTCCGAGTAATTGCGCGCCGCGGTCGACTCGAGGAGCCACTTATTGCTAACCGTGGACTTCCACGACACGCTCATGAATGTGTTCGGCAGATACGGGCTGTAGGCGGTGGCTTCCTGCGAGATCCGATTCGCGTTCGTGTACCCTCGATGGAAGGCAATCTGGGGCGCCGCATCCACAAACACGCTGAACTTGTTTTTCGGCGTCGCCTGCCACGTTAGTCGCGTGCTTCTGCTCAGTTCCTTGAGGCTCGCCACCGACGGCCTGCTCAGGTCCGGCGTATAAGCCCAGCCAAGCGGCGTCAGGTTGTCCCAGACGCCGACCCGCGTCTGACTGACGCCAAACGTCCGAAACGACGAGAAAAACCAGAGCTTGTCTTTGAGAAGCCGCCCCCCGAGCGCCACGCTCACGTCGTCGAGATGGGTCAGCTTGGTGAGGCTGTCGGCGGTGAACCCCTGGTCTCTCAACTTGTCGGTAAGGTTGCTCGCGGCAAGACTCGAGCTGGTGAAGTCGGCGTAGACGCTGCCGGTGAACGTATTCCCGCCTTCCTTGGGAATGACATTGGTTACCATGCTGCCATACGCGGTCTCGGCCATGCCGCCGCCCGTCATCACGTTCACTTCAGAGGTGTACGCCTGGGCAATCCGGAAAACGATGCTGCCCCCGCCAAAGCCGTTCACCGTAGCCGTCGTCAATCCGTCAATTTGATAATCGGAATTGGCGCCGCCATGCGCGGAGTTGTTCATGTCGCTGACGCCGCCAGGAATAACGCCAAGCCCCGGACCTTTGACCCCGGGCGTGAGCGCCGCAAGGGCCTGAGGGGATCGGGCCGCCGGGAGCGCCTCGATCAACTGCTTCGAGAGCAACGTGTTGGACGTCACGTTCTGGACGTCCACCAGCGGGGCGGCGCCGGACACGGTGATCGTTTCCTCCACCGACCCGACGGCCAGATCAAC
>JANNJO010000476.1:0-1924 GCA_031395755.1 Acidobacteriota bacterium | reverse complement strand
ATACCCCGCGACCACGGCACGTATGCGATCTTCCGGATTCGCGTATGCGGTCACCGCAATGGCAGGAAGTTCGCGAGTGGCCGCGTTCGTTCGTATCCGTCGGATGAACTCGTACCCGTCCATGTCGGGCATTCCCACATCCGAAATCAGGACGTCGGGCATGAAGCGGGATTCGAGCAGTAAATCGAGCGCCTCGCGGGCCGTGGCGACCGCTTTGACCTTCGCGCCGTATTCGCGAAGCGCCACCACGAGCATCTCGCGGCCATCGTCGTTGTCATCGAGGATCAGAATGCCAACGCCTTTGAGCGTGACGGGGGCGGATTCCGGACGTTGCGGACAAGGCGCATTGAGCTCGTTGTGGGATATCGGCAGTCGGAGGAAAAAGGCCGAGCCGCGGTCGGCGCCCGCGCTCTCGGCCTCGACCGAGCCGCCATGGAGTTCCGCAATCTGCCGCACCAGCGCAAGCCCGAGTCCCAAGCCGCCGTGCCGTCGGCTCGCCGACGCGTCTGCCTGACGGAAGCGATCGAAGAGATAGGGCAGAAAATCGCGGTTGATACCCTGGCCTGTGTCCCGTACGGTCAGTTGAACGGTCGGGCCGACGATCGCAGTCTGCACGTCGACGCGACCGCCTGACTCGGTGAATTTGACGGCGTTTGCCAACAGGTTCCAGATGGCTTGTTGCAGACGGTCGGCATCGCCGTTCACGGCGGGCCGGCGTGTGTCGAATGACGTGGCTATCGTGATGCTCTTGGCCACCGCCGCAGGTGTGACCACATCGATGGCGGCCTGGACGACCTCCTCCATCGGAATCGTCTTCAGGTCGAGCCGCAGTTTGCCGCTGATGACGCGGGCCATGTCGAGCAGGTCTTCGACCAGACGCAGTTGAGACGCGGCGTTGCGCTCGATCACTTCGAGCCCGTGATCGCGCGACTTGATTCGAGGCTGGGTGCGCAGGATGCGCGCCCAGCCCAGCACCGCGTTCAAGGGCGTCCGGATTTCGTGGGAGAGCGTCGCCAGGAACTCATCCTTGAGCTTCGAGGCTTCCTCTGCGACGCTACGCGCGCGCTCCGACGCGGAGATCTGGTTCCGCAGCTCGCGCTCGCTGACAACCCGCTCGGTCACATCCTCAATCACCGTGATCGTGCCGACGACCTCCGAGCCCACCGACAATGGTGCGATGCGGGCGCTCTGCGCCATTTCGCTGACGCCGATGGATTGCAGGCTCCGGCTGATCGGCAGCAGATACTTGTGAAACCGCTCGGACAGCACGTGCACTTCGCCCGCCAGCGCATTCCGATAGTACTCGTCGAGCCGCCGATCGATCAGCGACGGATACAATGCGAGCAAAGGCTTCCCGACGGCCGCGCCGGCCGGAATGCCGGTCTGCGCCTCCAGCCATGGATTCCAGGCACGCACGGTCAGCGAGCGGTCGGTGGTGAAAATACCTCGATCGGACAGGTCCTCGAACCAACGCAGCAGACCCGTGGCGAGAAGCTCATCGGACTGACGGTCAGTGCCGCTCAATGAGTCCGTTGCTCCCATTCTTCCACCGCCCGGAGCAGGCGATCGAGCGAGGCGACGCTCAGGACGATGACGAGATAGCCGCGCACCTCGGCATCCCGAAGCTTGAACCCGGCGTGCACGACCAGCGCGTACTTGACGCCGACCTGGTTCACGCGCAGTGACTCGAGAATGGCGCCCAGGCTCTCGAGGTTGAGTTGCGGCACCGAGAAGGACACCTGTACCTGGAGCAGGTTGCCGAAGGTGCCGAGGCACGCATTGAGCAGAATGTTGCCGACCTCTGTGAGGACTTCGCGTGCCGACGCGTCGATCGAGAGAGGCAGCGCCGGCTCGTTGGTCAGCAACTCCTTCAGCAGCGATGCCCCGGTCTGATCGAGGATCAGCAGCGCCGTTCCAATCAGCG
>JANNJO010000498.1:0-8252 GCA_031395755.1 Acidobacteriota bacterium | reverse complement strand
GTTTTTGCGCGCACCAGGTTGTAGCCCAGCTTCTCGAGGATTGGGGCGATCTCGCGATCGACGCCGTCTGCGTCGCACCGCGCGCCCACGCCGAGCGCGACGACGGTGTCAATCCGCTTCTCGACTTCCCAGACGAGGCGGATGACTTCCTCGGTCCGCGCGATCGGCACTTTGATCTCGATGATGGCCGACATCAGCTTTTCCTTGAGGATGTCCTCGCGCAGCGTGCCCGTGGCCCGGTCTTGCATGAGCGAGGTAATCGGATTGCGCGTCTCGAAGTCGACGCCCGCTTTGGCCAGCGTCCAGCACATGTCCTGAATCTCGCGCATCCAGACGCCCACGCCGGGCCGGCCGAATTCGATGGTGAACCCGACCTCGCCTTCCTTGACGCGTCCGGTCACGTCGTTGGTCTTCACCTCTTCGGTGCCGCGCCCCTCGACGCCCGTCGATTCGTGCGGCACGCGGGGGTCCGAAAACGCGCGCCTGACAATGCGCGGCCAGGTGAGCTCTTCGGGCTCGAAGGCGGCGGTCGGGCAGACGTCGGGTTCCGGGTCGAACCGGAGGCGCAGGGCCTGGAAGATGCGCCTGGTCGCACGGACGAGCGTCGGGTTGAGGTGCTCCTGGCTGAGGCCGTTATAGCAGGCGTAGCACTCGACGCATTCGTCCAGGTTCACTTTCGCGCGCTTGATCTGCGGATCCACGTAGATCGCCCCCATCGGGCAGACATAGGTGCAGTTCCCGCAGGCGACGCATTTATCAGGATTGATGTACATGACTACCTTTTTATCAGGTTTTTCATCCCGCTGTCGACGAACCCGCAGAATACGTCCGGCCGGTGAAAAGTGTCAACACTCAACTCCTTTCGGCCGACCGCCGATTCAAAAAATTGTATCTCGCAGCGGGTGCCGATGGTCGATGCGAGCTCGCCTGGCATCACTAAAAGTGTTGACACTTATTGGGCGATGGGCCTATGCTCCGCGCTTCAAACGAAATCGCTTGAAAATGGGTCGGCGTCACGTCGCCGCCCGATGGAGGAGGAGCATGAGAAGGGAACTTCGGTGCGCGGCTCTCGTGTGTGTGGTGCTGGCGGCGTTATCGACGCCGGCTGTCGCCCAGGTGCTCTACGGTTCGATTGTCGGAACCGTCACCGATGAAGCCGGGCTGGCGGTGCCCGGGGCCACGGTGACCGTCACCCATCTGGAGACGAATCAGGCCCGTGAGACGCCCACGAACGAGACCGGCAACTACACGTTCCCCAACGTCGCCGCAGGCACCTACCGGGTCGATGTCACGCTGCCCGGATTCCAGTCGTTCCGGGCGCAGGACATCGCGGTCCGGCTGAATACCGCGGTCCGCGTCGACGCGAGGCTGGCGGTGGGATCGATTCAGGAATCGGTGCTCGTCTCGGCCAGTGCGGTCCTCCTCCAGACCGAGTCCGCCGCCGTGCAAACGCAGACGACCAGCCAGCAGCTGCAGAACCTGCCGATTAACGGCCGGAGTTTTCAGAGCATGCTGACGCTGACACCCGGCGTCGCTCAGCCCAACTACTTCCAGACGGGCGGCATCAATAATCCGGCTCGCGCGATGCGCGTGGTGGTAAACGGCGCGCCGGACTCCAACACGGTGTTCCGTCTCGACGGGGTCAGCGCTACCAACCAGTGGATCCAGGGGCTGCAGGCCTACACGCCGGCCATCGAAGCGATCGAGACGGTCAACGTCGTCACGAACAGCTTCGAGGCCGAGCAGGGTTTTGCGGGCGGCGCGTCGGTGAACGTGCAGATCAAGAGCGGTACGAACACGCTGCGCGGCTCCCTGTTTGAGTTCATCACGCACGACAAGCTGCGGGCGCGCAACTTCTTTCTTCCAGCCAATCAGGAGAAGACGAAGGACAACAAGAACGTGTTCGGAGGTACCATCGGCGGGCCGATCAAACGCGACAAATTGTTCTACTTCCTGAGCATCGAGTCGACGGTGCAGCGCACGATTGGCGGACCGTATGTCAGCCAGGCCTCGGGTTCCGCGTCCCAGTTCCTCTCGCTGCCTCCGGCGGCGATCCGGAACGGTAACTTTTCGGGTACCGGCACGGTCATCTACGATCCGGCGACCGGGGCCGCCAACGGCACCGGCCGCGTCCCGTTCGCGTTCAACAACTGCCCGGGTGTGACGTCAGCGACCGACTCGCGGTTCGACGCCTGCAATTTCATTCCCGCCGGCCGGATCAACCAGGTGGCGAAGAACATCCTGGCGTATCTGCCGCAGCCGACGCTTCCCGGCAACGCCAATAACTACTTTGCCGTGCCTGACTACCAATCGGACTTCCACAAGATCGATACGAAGGTCACGTGGAACGCGAGCAACCGGCTGAACCTGAACGGCCGGTTCAGCTATTTGCCGGCCAGCGAGCTGGCCGCCGGCCTGTATGGCCCTGCGGGGGAGAATCCCCTCGCGCTCGGCACCATCCTCGACTCGAACGTCAGCAGCGCCGCCCTGTCCGCGACGTCGATCGTCTCGTCGAGCTTCGTGATCGACGGCCTGTTCGGGTTCACGCGGCAGCATACCTACCAGGAGCCGCCAGGGAAGGGGAAATGCTGGGGCGCCGAGGTCGGCATCGTGAACGCGTGTCAACCCCCGTTGCAGCGCGACTACGCGATGCCCCGCATCGACATCGCGGGCTGGAGCTCCTACGGGAACGGCATCCGCGTCAACGACAACACCGCATCGGTGTTCGACTATCTCGATCCGCAGTGGCAGTGGGTGATGAACGCTGGCTGGAACAGAGGGACGCACAACGTCAAGTTCGGGGTGGACGTGCATCGCCTGCACATGAACCATTACGAGATCACCGCCCCGAGCTTCAACTTTACCGGCGGCGCCACCGCCATCAGCGGCGGAGTGGCGCCGAACCTCTTCAACGGATACGCCGATTTTCTGCTCGGCCAGCCAATCTCCCGCAATACCGCGCTGCAGAATCCGCTGCTGAACGAAGACAACGGCAGTAACGAACGGTCTGCCACGCTCAGGAGCTGGGAATACGGTCTGTACGTCCGGGATCAGTGGCAGGTGAGCCGCAAGATCACCGTGTCGGCCGGCGTCCGGTGGGAGTACTACCCCGTTCCCCAGCACGCCGATCGCGGCGTCCAAATATTCGACTTCACGCGCAACAGGCTGCTGCTGTGCGGGCTTGAGGCCGTGCCTGTCGACTGCGGCATCAAGGTGCAGAAAGATCTGTTCACACCGCGGCTCGGCGTCGCGTACCGGGCGACAGACTCGCTGGTCTTCCGCGCGGGCTACTCGCGCAATCCCCAGAACGACAACATGGTTAGCTTTCGGATGCGCGACTTCCCCGTCAACGTCCAGATTACCGACACCGCGCTGGGCGGCAACAACTTCACGCCGGTGGGCAGCTTCAGCCAGGGATACCCGCTTCTACCGATTCTCGACCTCACGAAGAGCGTGATCGAGGTGCCCACAGGCGCCGGCATTACAACCAACGAGATGGGCAAGTATATTCGCGGCGTGATCACCTCGTTCAACGTGTCGGCGCAGAAGGTGCTTCCATTCAACCTCACGGCGCAGATCGGCTACGTCGGGAACCGCCAGAACAAGATGGTCCGGAATCAGAATCTCAACTACAGCCAGATTGGCGGTGGCAACGCCAGCCTGCCGTTCAACCAGCCTGGCCTCGCGGGCGGGTTCCGAACGACCGCGGCCATCAACGTCGTGCGCCCACTTGGAAAGGTCCAGTACGACTCGCTGCAGGCGAGCCTCAGCCGCCGGATGACCAACGGACTGGCGGTCACGTCGGCCTACACGTACGCGAGGGGGATCGACTGGTGGGCGGGCGGCATCCTGATACCGGAATACTGGCATCTCAACAGGGGCACGCAGGGCGGCAACACCCCGCATAAGTTCGACATGTCGCTGATCTACGAGCTGCCCTTCGGCGAGGGCAGGAGATTCGCGAGCAACGGCGGGGTTCTCAGCAAAGTGGTCGGAGGCTGGCAGGTGAATTCGTACTTCACCGCCTACTCTGGCACGCCGTTCAGCATCTCGGCCAGCAATGCCTCGCTGGGCGCCAACAGCGGTCAGCGCGCGGACCAGGTGAAAGCGGACGTCGAAATTCTCGGCGGGATCGGTCTGAACGAGACCTATTTCGACGTCACCGCGTTCAAGCCGGTCACCGAAGCCCGCTTTGGCACCGCCGGGTTCAACACGCTGCGGGGACCGGGCGTCGCCAACCTGGACGCCAGCATCTTCCGCACGTTCAGAGTGACGTCGGCCACGAACCTGCAGTTGAGGCTGGAAGTGTTCAACGTGACGAACACGCCGCACTTCCCGAACCCGAGCGGCACCAACATTCAGAGCGTCGTGTACAACGCGGACGGATCGATTCGCGCGCTCAACGGATTCGGCTCCATTACCGGCACGAACAACGTGGGTCGCGAGTATGATGAGCGGTACATCCGGCTCGGCGTGCGCATGAGCTTCTAAGTCCCAGGGCGGACCTTGCACGGCAGGGCCCGCCCTGAATTCCATGTACCAAAAGGACTCCCCATGAACGCGAAGATACTCGTGACGACAGCGGCTCTTTTTATGGCGCTGGCAACCGGCGCGTCTGCGCAGAGCGACCGCGGCACGATCACGGGGACCGTCGTCGACCCCGATGGAAGCGTGGTTCCAGGGGCGAGCGTCGTCGCTGAGAACCCGGAGAACGGGGCGCGCTACGAAACGGTGACGACCCAGACCGGCAACTACACGCTCTCTCAGGTGCCGGTGGGCACCTATCACCTCAATATCGAGTTGGCCGGCTTCGGCCGGTTCCGTCAGGAAGGCATCCGCATCTTCATAGGGCAGGCCGCCCGTATCGACGCGAAGCTGCAGCTGGGCAATCTCTCGGAAGAAGTGAACGTCGTTGCTGACGCGTCGATGCTCGACACGCAGAGCGCCGAGATCTCGTCGAGCGTCACCAGTGAGAACCTGAACTCGCTGCCGTTGAACTTCGGCGCCCGTGGCAACTTCGCGGCGGCGAGTATCCGCAATCCGTACTCGTTCGTAACGCTCGTGCCAGGCGGTAACATCTCATCGTACAGTTCCCTCAAGGTCGGCGGAGCGCCGCTGAACACCTTTCAGATCCGCGTGGAAGGGATGGAGGCGAACAACCACCGGCTGTTGATCCGCATCGATCAGGTGCAGCCCTCGGTCGAATCGCTCGAAGAGATGACCGTGCACACCAGCAATTTCGCGGCCGAATACGGCCAGGTCGCCGGGGGCATCTTCAATCTGACGGCGAAGTCAGGCACCAACACGTTACGCGGCAGCCTGTTCGAATACTACGTGAGCGAGAAATTCGGGGCCGGGATTCCGTTCACCAACGGCGGCTCGGGAAAGCTGGTGAGACCGCCAAACCGCCGGAACAATTTCGGTGGCAGCCTCGGCGGCCCGGTGACCGTCCCGGGCGTGTACCAGGGACGGAGCCGCACGTTCTTTTTCTACAGCTTCGAACAGTTCCGTCAGATCGAGACCAGGGCGGGGCTCCTGCAGACGATGCCGACCGATCGGATGCGGAACGGCGACTTCGGCGAAGCACTGACGGGGCGGGTACTCGCCACCGATCCCCTCGGCCGCCCGATCATGGAGAACGCCATCTACGATCCGCGCACGACGCGCGTGGTGAACGGCCAGGTCGTCCGCGATCCGTTTCCCGGCAATGTGATCCCACGGGAGCTCCTGGATCCGGTGGCGTTGAAGATTCAGGACTACGTTCCGAGAGCGACGCGGTCGGGCATCATCAACAACTGGGATCAGTCGTTTCCTGCGGACACCATCAAGTCGATCGCGACGATTAAGGTCGATCACAATTTCACAAGCCAGGGCAAGCTGTCGGGCTATTACTCACGGTACTGGGGCCCGCATTACAACGGATCGGACGGGTTGCCGATTCCGATCACGAAGGTGCGGCGGTTTGCGACATCCACAGATACGATTCGCGTCACGTACGACTGGACACTGTCGCCGACGACCCTGCTGAACAGCCGCGTCGGATTCGTCCGTCACTGGAACCCGGATTTCGGACTGCCGGAAGTGCGCAACTTCGATCCCGTGGCAGGACTGGGACTCCGCGGTGCCGTGAACGGCATCGGCTTTCCCGTCATCGGCAACATGTTCACGCAGACCGGTGGCGGCATGTCGGAAGGCATGGCCAATGCCGGCAGCCTTCCCGCCACCAAGAAGCCGCAGGCGCTCGTCAACATCACGCACTCGCGCAACACGCACACGTATAAAGCCGGTGTCGAGTGGCGAGACGACATTTTCAGCATTCCACAGATACAGGGCACCCACGGCGCGTACACGTTCAACAATCAGCAAACGGCGCTGCCGTCCACGCAGGGACAGAACCTGGGCGGCGGTAATGTGGGCCTGCCGTACGCCAGCTTCCTGCTGGGTCTGGCGAACAACGCGTCAGTCTCCAATCCGACCGATCCGAACTGGCACAAGCCAGCCGTTTCGGTCTTCGCGCAGGATACGTGGCGCGTGAAATCGGCCGTGACGATCGACTACGGCATCCGGTGGGATAGGCAGGCGTACGGCTACGAGCAGAACGATCGGCGCAGCATGTTCTCGCCAGACACTCCGAATCCGTCGGCCGGGGGCTTGCCTGGTGCCACAATCTACGAAGGGGAAGGCGCAGGTGCCTGCAACTGCCGCTTCGTGACGACATATCCATACTCGTTCGGCCCGCGCGTCGGCATGTCCTATCAGATCAATCCGAAGACGGTGCTTCGCGGCGGGTGGGGCATCACGTTCGCTCAGACCGGAATCGGCCAGGCGGACGGGGGATCGATCCTCGGCGCAGGCGGGTGGAATACGTTCAATTTCCAGTCACCGGCGTTCGGCGAGCCGGGCGCACTGCTGCGCAATGGGTTGGTGTATGACAGGGACGCCCTCTTCAGGGTGAATAACGATCCGGGAATCCGTCCGTCGCCCGGCCAGGTGGACTCACCCCCGCAATGGATTCACCCCGATGCGGGCAAGCCGCCGAAGCTGAATCAGTGGAGCGTCTCGCTCCAAAGGGAGATCACGCGCGATCTCGTCGTCGACGTGGCGTATGTGGGCAACCGCGGAAAAGGCTTCACCGCCAACAACCTCGTGAACCTCAACGCGATCAGCCAGGATCGGCTGCGATCGTTCGGCCTCGATCTCAATAACGCCAACGACCAGGCGCTCCTGCGGGCGCGCCTCGATTCGCCGCTGGCCGCCTCGCGTGGCTTCGCCCGGATCCCGTATGCCAGCTATTCGCGAGCGAACACGGTGGCTCAAAGCCTCCGCCCGTTCCCCCAGTTCGGCACGATCAACGCGCTGGGGGTGCCGCTCGGCGAGAGCCGCTACGACTCGCTGCAGGTCAAAGCCAACAAGCGCTACTCTCGCGGGATGAACCTCACGGCGACCTTTACCTGGCAGAACGAACGCACCAACATGGGGCCGGTGAACAACGTCTTCGACAGTCCCGAAGACAAGTTTGCGGTCCCGGAGTTGTCGGAGCCGCTGATTGCGGTCGTGGCGTTCAGCTACGAGGTGCCCGCATTCACCAGCAGCCGGATCGTGCGGGCGGTCCTCGGCGGCTGGACGTTCGGCGGCATGGTGCGCTACGCGAGCGGACTGCCCATCCAGGTCCCTGCATCGCAGAATCAGCTCGCCGCGCTGGTGTTCCAGAACACCACCATGAATCGCGTCGAGGGAGAACCCTTGTTCATCAAGGACCTGAACAGCAGCGAGGTCGACGCGAACGCCGACTTCGTGCTGAACCCCAACGCTTGGGCGAACCCGGGGCCCGGTCAGTTCGGCACATCCCCGGTGTATTACAACGACTTCCGCTATCAGCGGCGCCCCGACGAGCAGCTCAGCGTCGGCAGGAGCTTCAGACTGAAGAACCGGGCGAGGATCGAGATCCGCGGTGAATTTTTCAACGCCTTCAACCGCATTCAGTTGAATAATCCTGATGCGAGCAATCCGCTGCAGACGCAGCAGCGGAACGCGCAGGGCGTGCCGACGGCGGGCTTCGGGCGGATCAATACGGGAACGGTGTTCGGCCCGCCGCGCAGCGGGCAGATCGTGTCGCGAATCAGCTGGTAGAGGAGAGAGGATTATGACAAAGATGAAGCGGAGAGACTTTTTGAACGCGGCGGCGCTGACGGCTGGTGGGACGATGCTGATGGCCGGTTCGACGCAGCGCGCCGAGGCCCAGCAGCCGCCCG
>JANNJO010000453.1:0-3502 GCA_031395755.1 Acidobacteriota bacterium | reverse complement strand
GCGAGCTCTACATCCTCAACTACTCCGGCTCTGTCGTCCGGGTGAACGGCCCGGTCGTCACACCGTCGACACCGACAGGGCTCAGAATCATCCAGTAACTATTGCTGCTACTGCTGCTGCGCCTGGTCGACTGAGTCCGCGGGGCCAGACGGCTCGGCGGAAATCCAGGTCGTCGTCGGCATCACGCGCTCGGGTGTCATCGGCGCATCCGCGAGCGACACGGTGACGAGCACGGACAGCTCGCTCACAGCTTCGCCACGAAACACGCCCCGCGTTGGCGGCACGTCCCCATAGTCCCGCCCGACCGCCACGCGGACGTGGCGGTCGGCGGCGAGCACGTCGTTGGTCGGATCGAAGCCAATCCAGCCGAGCGTCGGCAGATAGGCTTCCGCCCAGGCGTGGGTGGCGCCCTCTGTCGAACGATCGTTGCCCTCCGAGCTCGGAGAAAGGTACCCGCTCACGTAACGACACGGGATGCCCACCGGGCACGCCGAGCCGGGAGTCGGGCCGGAACGCCAGCGGATCGATGCAGTCGTCGTCCACCCGCCGATAGATCACGTCGACCCGCCGCAACCCCGCGGTGGTCCTCATGTAGACGACGTTATCGTGGACCATCAGGTCCCGTCCCTCGACCAGCTCGATCCCCATCCGACGGCAAGACGGCGCGGATAAAACTTCGTGAACAAAATTGTCTGCGCGAGGCGCGGAAGCCGACAACGTTGTTCGAGCGGCGGCGAGGGCCTTTTGCGCGCGTTCGAATTCCTTAGGAAATCAGCGCGAATAGCGCCGTCAGCGAAGCACGCTTCTTGCTTCGCCGTCAGCCGTGACCATTCCAGGTTCCTCGCCGATCCGCTCGGCCAACGAAGACGCGTTGCTCTGGACGCTCGAAGAAATCGCCCGCCTCGTGTCGCACAGCGGCAACGCGGCGGAGACGCTCGCCAACATCGTGCAACTCATCCAGCGCACGTTTCAGACCGACGTCTGCTCCGTCTACCTCCTCGAAGCGGATCGGTCGACGCTCGTGCTGGCGGCCACCGTCGGCCTGCGGCCAGAGAGCATCGGCCGCGTCCGGATGAAACTGACCGAAGGCTTGGCCGGCCTCGTCGGAGAACAACTGCGTCCGCAGGTGGTCGAAGACGCCACCAAGCATCCCCGCTTCAAGTACTTCAGCGAAGCCGGCGAGGATCCCTACCATTCATTTCTTGGCGTACCGCTGATCGATCGCGGGCTGCTGCAGGGCGTGTTGGTCGTCCAGACCGTCGAGCCGCGCGCATTCGCACAGCAATCGATCCGCATGCTGACGACGGCCGGGGCGCAGCTGGCCCCGATCGTCAGTCAGGCCCGCACGCACGGACAGTTCGTGGCGCCCGCGCATCAGCGGCTGGAGGCGCTCGCGCAGAATCTCTGGTGGAGCTGGGATCACGACACGTCGAGCCTGTTCCGGGCTCTGGACCCAGCGTTGTGGCGCGAGCTCGATCACAATCCGATCGCGCTCCTGCAGCAGATTCCGGTGCAGCGGCTGGAGGAACGCGTCTCGGCCCTCGTCCTTCACAGCCGAATCAACTACGCCTACCGCCGCATGCAGGAGCACCTGACGTCGACGCGCACGTGGGGCGCCCGCCATGCCGGCGTCTTATGGGCTCGTCCCGTGGCCTATTTCTCCGCCGAGTTCGGCCTCCACGAATCGGTCCCCATTTATTCAGGCGGTCTCGGTATTCTGGCCGGCGATCACATCAAATCGGCCTCCGATCTCGGCATCCCGCTCGTGGGCGTCGGGCTCTACTACGACCAGGGGTACTTTCGGCAGCGGTTCGATCGCGACGGATATCAGCTGGAAGATTACCGCGACGTCGACAGTGCGCTCCTGCCGCTCCATCCCGCCGTCGGCCTCAACGGAGTTCCCGTGGCAGTCGGGATCGAAACCCGGACCGGAACGATCGCGGCGCGTGTCTGGAAGCTCGCCGTGGGACGAAACACCCTCGTGCTGCTCGACTCAGACGTCGAAGGCAATCAGCCGGAGGATCGGGAGCTGACGTCGCGGCTCTACGGAGGGGACGATCGCGTCCGCATCCGCCAGGAGCTGCTGCTGGGTGTCGGCGGCGTGCGCGCGCTGGCGGCTCTGGGCATCTCGCCGGGCGTGGCGCACCTTAACGAGGGACACAGCGCCTTTGCCGCCCTCGAACTGGCGCGCTACCGGATGGTCTGCGAAGGTATTCCCGCCGAGGAAGCCCTGCGGAGGACGTCAGCCCAGGTCGTCTTTACGACGCATACGCCAGTGCCGGCCGGGCACGACCGCTTTCCGCCCTACCTGGTGGAAGAACACCTCGGACCGCTGCGCGAGGCCATGGGCCTGAGCGAAAACGAGCTGCTCGCGCTTGCGCGAGTGAATCCAGGCGACCCGAACGAGGGCTTCTGCTTGACGGTGCTGGCCCTCAAGCTGTCTCGGCGCGCCAACGCCGTCTCGTCGCTGCACGGACAGGTATCGCGCGCGATGTGGACGTCGCTGTATCCCGGGCGCTCGGAGGAGCAGGTTCCCATCGGGCACATCACCAACGGCATCCACGTGCGCACGTGGCTCGCGCAGCAGATGCACGAGCTCTACGATCGTCATCTGGGCCCGGACTGGCCCGATCGATGTTCGGAGCCCGCCTGCTGGGACGCCATCGAGAACGTGGAAGACGGCGAGATCTGGGAGACGCACCAGACGCTGAAGACCCAGCTCATTGCGATGGCGCGGCTGCGCGCCGCGCGATGCGCCGAACAGCGCGGCGAATCGTCCACATTCGTCGATCAGATGCGAGAGTCGCTGAGCCTCGATGCGCTCACGATCGGCTTCGCCCGGCGCTTCGCGACCTACAAGCGCGCCAATCTCATCCTGCGCGACTTCGAGCGCATCATCTCGCTGATGAACGACGCCAAAGTGCCGGTGCAATTTGTGTTCGCGGGCAAAGCCCACCCGCGCGACCGCCCGGGCAAGGACGTGCTGCAGGAGATCGTGCGGCTGGTGTGCGATGCGCGCTTCGCGGGCAAGCTGCTCTTCATCGAAGACTACGACATCAATGTGGGCAGGTACCTTGTACAAGGCGTCGACGCCTGGCTGAACACGCCGCGCCGGCCGCTCGAGGCCTTCGGTACCAGCGGCCAGAAGGTCGTGCTGAATGGAGGGCTCAACCTCTCCATCCTCGATGGTTGGTGGGCCGAGGCGTACGACGGCCTGAACGGGTTTGCGATCGGCCGAGGCGACACGCACACCTCGGCGGAGCTGCACGACGAGCGCGATGCGCAGGCCCTGATCGACGTTCTGTCAAAGGAAGTCATCCCGCTGTATTACAACCGTGACCGGGACGGGCTGCCCCGGGCGTGGATCGCCAGAATGAAGCGCGCCATTCGCACGCTCGGCTGGCGCTTCAGCGCCGATCGCATGGTGACCGACTACGTGCTGAAGGCGTACATCCCGGCTGCGGGAGGCACAAGTAGTGAGATGCGATCTTGATCCGCGACG
>JANNJO010000494.1:0-3854 GCA_031395755.1 Acidobacteriota bacterium | reverse complement strand
ATCGAAAGACTGCGCCAGCAGCTCTCCCTGCCGCGGAAACAGCAGATGTCCCGATGGTGCATAGACGGCGGCACCGTCCGCGTCGAGCAGCCGCTTTGTTTCAGTGCCATCGAGGCGAGCCACGTGTACCCCGCGAACCTGCGGCGTCCCTCTGGCGTAGTAAAGGAAGTGCTTCCCGTCCGGAAGGATGAACGGCGCTCGATGATCGTTCTGTCCGATCTCGAGCTGTGTGGCGGCTGTTGCCTGGCCGCCGGTCGCCGGCACTCGAAACAGCGGACCGGCTGCGTTCGGCGCGAATAGAATCGTGCCGTCGGTCTGCCATGCGCCTCCGCGCGCGACGGGGGCATCGGCGACGATCTCAATGGCCTGGCTGTTGACGTCGAGACGCTTCAACTTTTGATCGGCGAAGAAGCCAATCGACCGACCGTCCGGCGACCAGAACGGAAAGCTTGCGCGTTCGGTTCCTGTCAGCAGTCGGCCCGTCGTCGACGCCAGCGGTCGCAGCCACAGAGGAGTGGGCTGCTGGAGGCTGAAGCCCGGCGCTACGACGATCTGTTGACCATCTGGCGAGATCGCAAGCTGCGCGAAGTCAGCTGACACGCCGCGGGGAAATAGGAGGTTGAACCTGATTTCTGCTGGAGCAGGCGCCTTGCGGAACACTGGCGTCACCACTGCCGCGACCGCGGCGGTCAGCGCGACCAGCAGCGCCCAAGCGGCTCGTTCACCGGCGCGCGAGATCTTCGGCGATGCGCTGTCCGTCTGCGGGCGCCACGCCTCCGCGTCGTCGAGCTGGATGCGTACGTCGCCGATGTCTCGCCAGCGGTGCTTCGGATCCTTTTCGAGACAACGCGCGAGAGCGTGCCGCACTGGCGGCGGCGTTGCAGGTGGCAGCGCGGTCCAGTCGGGCGATCGTTCCAGGACCGCTGCGATCGTGTCAGAAATCGTTGCGCCGGGGAACACTCTGCGGCCGGTGATCATCTCATACAGCACACAGCCGAACGCCCAGATGTCTGTGCGCTTGTCGATCGCCTGACCGCGCGCCTGTTCGGGACTCATGTAGGCCGCCGTCCCAAGGATCACGCCGACGCCGGTCATCAGCGCCGGTGAGGTGATGGTCGGCGATGCGGTCACGTCTGCGGTTCCGGGGGACGTTGGGTCGAGCGCCTTGGCGAGCCCGAAGTCGAGAACCTTCACGGTGCCGTCAGTCCGTACCTTTATGTTCGCGGGCTTCAAATCACGATGGATGATGCCCTGTTCGTGAGCGGCCTCCAGTGCTTCAGCGATCTGGCGCGCGATGCTCAACGCTTCATTAATCGGGATGGGGCCCGGCGCGATCCGATCCGCGAGCGTGGGTCCATCCACGAACTCCAGCACGAGCGCGCGTACGCCGTCGGACTCTTCGAGGCCGTGAATATGCGCGATGTGGGGATGATTGAGGGCGGCGAGTGTTTTCGCTTCGCGCTCGAACCGCGCGAGCCGTTGGGGGTCGCTTGCGAACGCCGCCGGCAGAATCTTCAGCGCAACGTCACGATCCAGCTTCGTGTCGCGGGCGCGATACACCTCGCCCATGCCGCCAGCGCCGATTTTGGCGGTGATTTCGTATGGGCCGCGGCGCGCGCCAGGAGCTAGCTAGGGCCATGGCGAAGCAATTCTACGCGATTGGTCCTGAGTAACGCCGCAGTGGCTAGGAATACGACGCAACGTCCGTCGACTGGCGTGTCCTGAGACTGTCGATCGCCCCGACGAGGGGAGGCGACTCCCAATCGACTTCGCGCAATGGACCCACTCTCTACGTGGTGGCGGCCTGATTGGGACATCATCCTCCCCTTATGGCGCCGCGCACACAAAGTTCTCGGCAGCGTCGATGCTTCCGGTCCCTTTGTACCGTGCGACCTGCGGGTAAGGGCAAAGTGGTCTCGTACGGGTTACTCTTCCGGCAGTACTTTTCGACGCGACTACGCGCTCGGGCGCTTTCCCGCCTTCCACCCACTGCTCGAGCGCGCTGACCATATCAAAGGTGTCCGGTCCTTCGCCGCCTCCACAGTGCCCCATCCCAGGCGCCATGAACAAGCGCACCCAGCCTTCGGTTTTCTGCGTACTCCTCGTCGCGCGTAAAGCGCTTTCGTAGTAGTTGATGCTGGCCCCCGGCGCAATCGATGGATCGCTCCATCCGTGGTACATGAGCAGCTTCCCGCCGTGCTTTGCGAACGCCGAGAGATCGGTGCCGATTGACCCGAGCGTGTCGCGGCTGGCATTGTTGGCGATGGCGAGATCGCGCTCGAGCTGGAATGTTCTCCAGTCCCACTTCTGATCGCCGAACACGACGTACCGGAAAGTCTCCAACGCATTCGAGTATGGATCCGGTCCGCCGAGCAGACGCCCCCAACCCAGTTCGCTGCCCGGAGCGTAACCGGGGAAGATCTCCGCGCCGGTGTTTCGATCTTTAACCGGGTTCATGATGACGTTTGCGGTTGCCACCTGAGCCGCTGTAAGACATGAGGAACCGTCGCCGCCCTTGCAGTGCAGCACCTTCGGATCGAACGTGCAGCGGGTGGGATCGTCGATGAGGCCGTCCTTCACCCCATCGATCTTGTCGCAGGCATTGACCACTGCCTCGTGGATCATCGGAAACTTGCTCGCAGGAATGACGCTCGCCTGATCCTTGAACATCGCCTGGGTCATCCAGACCCGCCACGCGTCGAGATGCGTCTTCGGATTTGCGGCGGCGCCGGCAATGATGCCATCGTAGTCGTTGGGAAAACGCTGCGCTTGCATCAGCGCCTGGCGGCCACCAGTCGAGCATCCATTCCAGTACGACAGCTTCGGAGCGTTACCGTAGAAGGCGTCGATAACGGCTTTGGCCGTCACGGTCATCTCGTGCGGAGCGCGATACGCGAAATCAATCAGCTTCTCGGGATGCCCGAGCGCAAAAATTCCAGAGGAGCCCGTGTGACCCGTGTCGGTCGAGCTGGTGGCGTAGCCCTGCGCGAGCGCCCGGCCCATGGCCGCATAACTGATGGAACCCGCCCAGCCTCCGTTTCCAACAGCCTGGAGCTTCCCGTTCCAGCCCGAGACCGGAAGCCACACTTCAATTTTGATGTCCGAATCAGATGAGGGCTTGAGCGTGGCGGCGATACGACAGAAGGCGGGCAGCCCGTCGAATCTCCGTCCGGCGTCCGCCTGGTCGACGACCGGCGACGTGAATCCACCTGCCGCCACGGACCGGGCCATCGTCATCGTCGTGTTCGCGAGCTTCAGCGACAACAGGCTCTCGCACGAGGCTGCGGCGGCGAACGCATCGTTGGATACCACCAGCGTCAAGAGAACTACGCACAATCCGCCAGTCCGCATCTTCATAGAATCTCCTCTGCAGCCACCAGTGCGGCAGGGTACCCAAGAATCGCCACCACGTTGCCCTTGGCAATCCGCCGGCCCCTGCCGCCGGTGAGTAGACCCGTCCCCTTGCCCACAGCCTCGCGGGCACGATGGCTGTCAGTCTGCAGGCAACTCATTCTCCTATGAGGTGTAAGATTCCGCTCCAGTTTTGATCGACGTGAGGCGCTCTGGCTTGGCCGCGCCAGGTGCACGTTCGAGAAGTCGCCGCCGAACTTGCATTTCCAGCGATCGATGGCCGAGCGGATTGGCTCGATGGTGGCAGACGGAACGAGTTCGAACGACATCGCCGGGAGGGAGAACACCCCGCACTGGGGCCTGTTCCCCTCTCTGTTCCCCCTCAGACACGCTCCGTGGAACGCTGAAGCAAATCGAGGACGCTGAACGGAATCAAGAAGCAAGCCGATGTAATCTGAGAGACGACACGGTCGTCGAAACACTGCAGGGACCTCATGGTGGAG
>JANNJO010000431.1:0-10963 GCA_031395755.1 Acidobacteriota bacterium | reverse complement strand
CAGGACAGCAACTGCGCCGCGAATAAAGTCAAGAGCGGATGCGAGTGGGGCCTGTCGATCTTCGACGTCCGGCACCGCGTCGTTTCGTCGATTCTCTACGAGCTGCCGTTCGGCGACGGCAAGCCGCTCGCTCAGACGGGTGTCGGGGCCGCGATCCTGGGTGGCTGGCAGATAACCAACATCCTGAGCGTCTCCAGCGGATTCCCGCGGGATCCGTCGACTGGCAACGATCGCGCCAACACGGGCAGCACCAACCGCCCGGACGCGGTGTCGGGTCAGGATCCAGACAGCGGCCCGAAAACGATCGAACAATGGTTCAACACGGCGGCGTACGTGCAGCAGGCGCAGTTCACTTACGGGAACGCTGTGAGGAACAGCATCACCGGGCCCGGGATCTTCAACTTCGACATGTCGCTCCTCCGGAACTTCCGGTTCGCCACCAGCAAAAACCTGCAGCTCCGGCTCGAGGCGTTCAACGTGTTCAACCAGCCCGTCTGGCAGGATCCGAATACGGCGGTGACGAGTCCGCAATACGGGACGATCAATAGCACGCGCAAGCCGATGCGCGAGCTGCAGCTCGGCGTGAAATTCGTCTTCTAACTCCGGTTTGTGGCGGGGCGGCCGTGCCGGCAGTAATGCTGAGTACGGCCGCCCGTCGCTCTGCGTCAGGCTGCTACTCGAGCTTGCGGAGAATGAAGCACTTCAGGTAATACGTCTCCGGCATGCCGAGCACGACCGGGTGGTCCCTCCCCTGCATCCTCTTCTCCACCACGCTGACATCGACTCTGGCGTCGAGCGCCGCGTCGAAGACCACTTCGGCAAACGCGGATTCATTAACGTGGTACGAGCAACTGCAGGTGATAAGAAATCCCCCCGGTTTCAGGAGCTTCAATGCGCGGAGGTTGATCTCCTTGTAGCCGGACAGCGCCTTCGGAATCGCCGCCTTGCTCTTCGCGAACGCCGGCGGATCGAGCACGATCGCATCGAACTTTTCCCCCATGCGATCGAGCGTGTGCAGCTCGTCGAACACGTTGGTCGTCCGCACCTGCACGTTCGACAGGCCGTTCCGCGCGGCGTTGCGGGCGAGCATCGCCGTGGCGTCCTCTGAAATGTCGAGCGCGATCAGCTCGTCTACATGCGACGCCAGCTGCAAGGCGAAGCCGCCGGCGTAGCTGAAGCAGTCGAGCACGCGGCCGCCGACATACTGCGCGGCGGCCTGGCGGTTTTCGCGCTGATCGAGGAACGCCCCCGTCTTCTGGCCGTGGGTGAGATCGACGTCGTACTCGATCTTCCCTTCCCGGACGGCGACCTTCTCTGGAATGGTCCCGTGAAGCACCGTCACGCTCTGCTCGAGGCCCTCCAACAGACGGACCCGCGGGTCGTTCCGCGCCAGAATGCCTTTCGGGCCCTCGAGCTCGAGGAGCAGGCTGGTGATTTCCGGCAGCAGCCGATCGGTCCCCTGCGACAGCGCCTGCACGACCAGGTAGTCGCCATACCGATCCACGACGAGCGACGGGATGAGATCCCCCTCCCCGTGGACGAGGCGATACGCAGTGGCGTCGATGCCGAGCCGCACGCGGAACGACATTGCCTGCTCGAGCCGGGAGCGCCAGAAACGCCGGTCGACAGGCACGTCGTGCTGCGTCAAAATCCGCAAGGTGATCTGCGATCGATCGCTGTAAAAAGCGCGCGCCAGAAAGCGGCCGCCGGGCCCGACGACGCGGACCACCGCACCGGACTCGCCCTGCCCGCTCGCCACATCAGCGCGGTACACCCAGAAATGCCCGTTCCGAATCCGCTCTTCCCCGCGCAGGTTGACGGTGATTGTCGATTCCATCGGCGCTGTGATTATGAACCCGGAACCGTATTATCATCACTCCCCATGCGGATCGCGATTGGCGCAGACCATGCAGGATTTTCACTCAAAGAGCATTTGAAGGCGACGCTCGCGAGGCTCGGACACCAGGTCGATGACCTCGGCACGCACAGCGAAGAATCGGTCGACTATCCGCCGATCTGCGCAGCCGTCGGGCGCGCGGTGGTCTCGGGCAAGGCCGATCGCGGCATCGTCCTCGGGGGCAGCGGACAGGGCGAACAGATTGCCGCCAACAAAGTGCGGGGCGTGCGCGCGGCTCTCTGCAACGATCTTTATACGGCGCGCATGTCGCGCCAGCACAACGACGCGAACGTCCTCTCCATCGGCGGGCGCATCGTCGCCTTCGGGCTGGCGGATGAGATTGTGACGTTGTGGCTCGAGACCGCGTATGAAGGCGGACGCCACCAGAAACGGATCGACCAGATCGCGGAGATTGAAAAGTCATGACGTTGAAAGCCGCCGCTCCCTTGCGCTCGCTCAGCCTTGCGGAAAGCGACCCGGAAATCGCCCAGGCTGTTGGCGACGAGCGGCGTCGGCAGAACGACGGCCTCGAGCTGATCGCCTCGGAAAATTTTGTCAGCCAGGCGATCCTCGAAGCCGCGGGCTCTGTGCTGACGAACAAGTACGCCGAAGGTTATCCGGGCAGGCGCTATTACGGCGGCTGCGAGTTCGTCGACGTCGCCGAGACGCTCGCGATCAACCGCGCCAAGGCGCTGTTCGGCGCCGAGCACGCCAACGTGCAGCCGCATGCCGGCGCCCAGGCGAACATGGCCGTGTACTTCACCCTGCTGAAGCCGGGGGACACGGTGCTGGGCATGAACCTCGCGCACGGCGGCCACCTCACGCACGGTCATCCGCTCAACTTCTCAGGCAAGCTCTACACGATCGTGCCCTACGGCGTGCGGAAGGAAGACGAGCGCATCGACTACGACGAGCTCGAGCGCCTTGCAGAAGAGCACAAGCCGAAGATGATCATGGTGGGCGCAAGCGCATATCCGCGCATTATTGATTTCGCGCGCATCGGCGAAGTCGCGAAGCGCGTCGGCTCGCCGATGGTGACCGACATGGCGCACATCGCGGGCCTTGTCGCGGCCAAGCAGCACCCGAGCCCCGTGCCGCACTCGGATTTCGTGACGACGACCACGCATAAGACCTTGCGCGGCCCTCGATCGGGCCTGGTGCTGTGCCGCGAGAAGTACGCGAAGGAGCTCGACAAGGCCGTCTTCCCGGGCCTGCAGGGGGGGCCGCTGATGCACATCATCGCGGCCAAGGCCGTCTGCTTCAAGGAAGCGGCGGAGCCGGCGTTCGTCGAATATCAGAAACAGATTCTCGCGAACGCCACGCGCCTGGCATCCGCGCTGGTGGCGGGCGGGTTCCGCCTCGTCAGCGGCGGGACCGACAACCACTTGATCCTGATCGACGTCTTCTCGCGCGGCCTCACCGGTAAAGCGGCTGAAGCCGCGCTCGGCAAGGCCGGCATCACGGTCAACAAAAACACCATCCCGTTCGATCCGAACCCGCCGATGGTCGCGAGCGGCATCCGCATTGGCACGCCGGCCGTCACCACGCGCGGCATGGGTGAACGAGAGATGGATCGCATTGGCGAATTCATCACGCGCGCGCTGGCCACGCCCGAAGACGATGCCGCGCTCGGCATGGTGAAGCTGGAAGTAGAAAAGCTGTGCCGGATGTTCCCGTTATACGGGGTCTGACCCCCGAGATAGCGCGGGGGTCAGACCCCGCCGATCTCACCGACCGGGTCGCCAGGGTTTTCGCCGACTCGGGCACGCTCGCCCAGGCGCTGCCAACCTTCGAGAGCCGTCCCGCGCAGCGCGAGATGGCCGAGGCGGTCGCCGGTACCCTTCAGAACGGCGGTGTGCTGCTCGTCGAAGCCGGAACCGGAACCGGCAAGACGCTGGCGTACCTCGTTCCTGCGATTCTCAGCGGCGAGCGTGTGCTGGTCTCTACCGGCACGAAAACCCTCCAGGAACAGATCTTTTTCAAGGACCTCGCGATTCTGCGCGAGGCGCTCGGTGTCCCATTCACCGCGACCTGCATGAAGGGGCGAGGGAACTACCTCTGCCTGCATCGGTTCGAGTCGTTTCGGGAGTCAGCCAACAGCGGTACAGCGCGCCTCTTCGGCGAATCGGCCTCGCAGATATTTCTCCCAATCATCGAGCAGTGGTCGACGGCGACCGAAACGGGCGATCGGGCGGAGATCACCGATCTCCCCGAGGACCTGCCGTTCTGGGGGGAAATCGCGGCCACATCGGAGAACTGCATCGGCACCGAGTGCCCGCGCTACACGGATTGCTTCGTGACCCGCATGCGGACTCGCGCAGCAGAGTCGAGCCTTGTGGTCGTGAATCATCACCTGCTGTGCGCGGACGCGGCGGTCCGGCAGTGCGCCTATGGCGAGGTCATTCCGGAGTGCCGCTACGCCATCGTCGACGAGGCGCACCAGCTCGAAGACGTGGCCACTCAGTACTTCGGCGTATCGGTGAGCAGCTACCGGTTCGACGAGCTCGCCCGCGACGCCGAGCGCCTGATCGCCGCCGGGGTCGCCGGAGCACAGGGCGGCGATCTCAACGCGGTGCTGGAGCGGATGCGCGAGCGCGCGCACGACTTTTTCAGGATGGTTGGCTCGGCTAAAGCCGAGCCCCACATTCGGCAGCAGGGCGCCGAGAACCGCCTGCGGCTATCGGCGGCCATGCTCGAGCCGTATTACGAGGATGCCGCGCTGCTGATGGGCTCGCTCGATCTGCTCGAGTCAACCGCTGCGCTCATCAAGCCGCCGCTGCCCGATCCTGAGCGTCCGCGCGAATCCACGAAGCTCGATCTCGCCGGGCTCGCGCAGCGCGCGGGCGAGCTGCGCGACGAACTGCGCTTCGTGCTCAAGGCAGGCGAGCGCGGCTACGTCTATTTCCTGGAAACGAGGGGCCGCGGCGTGTTCCTGCGCGCCGCGCCCATCAATGTCTCGAACATCCTGCGCGACGTGCTTTTCGATCGGATGAAGTCCACGGTGCTGACCTCGGCCACGCTCACCGTCGAAGGCAGCTTCGACTACATCCGCAGTCGGCTTGGCCTCGACCGATCAAGCGCCACGCGCTTTCTGAAGCTCGCCTCCGAGTTCGACTACCAGCGCCAGGCCATTCTCTATCTGCCACGGCGAATGCCGGACCCGCGATCGGTCGACTTTACCGCGGCCGCCGGGCGCGAAATCATCAACATCCTGGAGGCGAGCAGGGGACGCGCATTCGTGCTGTTCACGAGCTACGCCGCGCTGCGCGCAATACAGGTCATCGCAGAAGTGGAGCTGCCGTATCCCATCCTCGTGCAGGGATCGGCGCCGCGATCGGCGCTGCTCGAGCAGTTCCGGACCACGCCGAACGCGGTGCTGCTCGCGACGTCGAGTTTCTGGCAGGGGGTTGATGTGATGGGCGAAGCGCTCAGCTGCGTCATCATCGACAAGCTGCCGTTCGCCTCTCCGGGCGACCCGATCACTGCCGCCAGAATCGAAGCGATTACGGAGCGTGGCGGTCAGCCCTTCGGCGACTATCAGGTTCCTCTCGCCATCCTTGCCCTCCTTCAGGGTCTCGGCCGCCTGATTCGCCACCGCGACGATCGCGGCGTGCTCGCCGTCCTCGATCCGCGCCTGCAGACGATGGGGTACGGCCGGCGCTTTCTGGCCTCGCTTCCGCCGGCGCTCATCACACGCGAGATCGCGGATATCCGGCGGTTTTTCGGGGAGAAATAGAGGAGACTCGGCCTTTCGTGTAAACTAGAAACAGCTTTTCCCCGTATTCAGATATATCTGTAGGGCGCAACTAAAGTTGCGCACTACCGCTTTGGAGGACTGATATGTTTTCCGGAAAATTCGGCCGGCGGATGCTGACGACCTCGTGGATCGCGGGCGCGATTCTGGCTTGTGCCATGCCTGCCCTGGCACAAACCGGGCGCATTCAGGGCAAGGTCACCGACGAGAAGGATGCCGTGGTCCAGGGCGCCAAGATCCTGGTGACGGCCATTCCAGACCAGGGTGGTCAGAAGTGGCAAGCCACCAGCGATAAGAACGGCAACTACATCATCGGGACCCTTCCGAAGTCGGGCCAGTACCTCATCGTCGCCTCCAAGGAAGGCGCCGGCCAGGACGAGGCGCGCGCCGCGGTGAAGATCGGCAACTTCACCACGATGAACTTCAAGCTCTCCAACCGGGCGCGCGTCAGCGAAGAGCAGGCCAAGCAGAACGCGGCCATCAAGAAGTTCTTCGAGGACGGAGTTGTGGCAGCCAACGCGGGGAATCATCAGGCAGCCGTGACGGCGTTCACCAGCGCCGCTGTCGCCATGCCAACCTGCGCCGACTGCTGGTTCAACGTGGGCGTGTCGAACCAACAGTTGAAGAACTCAGCCGAGGCAGAGGCGGCTTTCAAGAAGGCCATCGAGCTGCGCCCGAGCTATCCCGAGGCATACAACGCGCTGGCAGCGCTCTACACCGCGGACAAGAAGATGGACCTCGCGGCTGAGGCTTCTTCCAAGTCTGCGGAGCTTAGCGTCGCGTCGGGCGGCGGCAACGCCGACTCGCTTTACAGCGCGGGCGTGGGCCTCTGGAACGCCAACAAGTTCCCGGAAGCGGGCTCGACGTTCGAAGCCGCAATCAAGGCCGACGCAAACCACGCCGAGTCGCACTTCATGCTCGGCAAGGTGTACCTGAATCTCGGCAAGCTGAAGGAAGCGGCCGGCGAGTACGAGACGTACCTGAAACTGCAGCCAGCCGGCAAGAACGCAGCTGAAGCCAAGACGACGTACGAAGCGCTTAAGCCGATGTTCAAGTAGGTTCTGGGTTCCAGGTTCTAACGCAGGCCGGGTCTGGTTTCTTGGACCCGGCCTTTTTCTTGACTGTGGACCTGCACACACACATCGCGCAACGGCTCGCCACCGTCCGCCGCCGGCTCCACCAGTCGGCCCTCAGCGCCGGCCGGTCGCCCGACGATGTACGCCTCCTCGCGGTATCCAAGACATTCAGCCTGGAGCACGTCAGGGCGGCTGCCGCGGCAGGCCAGCAGGACTTCGGCGAGAACCGGGTGCAGGAGGCCCTACAGAAAATCGACGGATCGGCCGACCTTAAGATTAGATGGCATCTGATCGGCACGCTGCAGTCCAACAAGGTCCGGAAGGCGGCCCCGCGCTTCAGCGCTATTCATTCGGTCGACAGCCTGCGGCTGCTGGAGGCCATCGATGCGGCCGCGGCGGAGACAGGGTCAACTCCCGAACTGCTCGTTCAGGTGGACCTCGCGGGCGAGGCGACCAAACACGGCGCACCGCCCGCCGTCGCGGTCGAGATCGTCAAAGCTGCCCGATGCCGCTCGGCTCGGGTCGTTGGACTGATGGCGATTCCGCCGTTGTTCGAGAACCCGGAAGATGCGCGTCCATATTTCGCGCAGCTCCGCGACCTTCGCGCTGCACTGCTGAAAGAGGGTCTCGATCCGGCGCGGCTGCGGGAACTGTCAATGGGTATGAGCCACGACTTCGAAATCGCCGTGCAGGAAGGCGCCACGCTGGTGAGGCTCGGCACGGCCATCTTTGGGGAGCGGCATGTTTGATCCGGGTCTGTCCCGATCGACCGTGGACACGCCTCCCGCTGGAGACCGCCGCATGAAGGTCAGCCCTCTCGATCTGCGCCAGCTTCGCTTCCGAACCACGTTCCGCGGCTTCGACAAAGCCGAAGTGCTCGCGCTCATCGCGGAAGTCACCGAAGACTACGAGAACGCGCTGCGCGAGGTCGATCAGCTGCGCCAGGAGGTCGTGACGAGGGAGGCGCTGCTCAACCAGCATCGCGAGCACGAGCGGGACCTTCGCGACACGCTGATAACGGCGCAGCGGATGTCGGACGACATCAGGACCAACGCCGAAGCCAAGGCGGGCAACATCATCCGCGAGGCCGAAGGCCGATCCGATCTGCTGCTGCAGAAAACCCAGGCGCGCCTCGAAGACGTCCAGCGCGAGATTGACGGCATGAAGATGAAGCGCCGGGAAGTCGAGAATTCGCTCGAGTCGACGATCGCGTCGCTCCGCAATACGCTCGATTTCGTCCGCGAGCAGGAACAGCGGGACCGCGAGGATAAGATTCTGCTGCACCGCCCACGCCAGGCCGAGCCACAGTCGGGCCGCCATGAGGAGCCGCGCGCCGTCAACGATGAGTGACGAGGTCCCCTACTTCGAAATGAGTGTGAGCGCGTCGACGTTGACGTCGAATCTCCAGGGATGGAAGTAGCGCGGCAGCAGTTCAATGCGCTCGTCGTACGAGGCGTCGATGAGCGTGTGGTTGTCGGTGCGGCGCACGGTCAGGCGTTCGGGATCCAGCGGAATCTCGTACTCCTTAGCGAGCTGCATCACCTGATCGCGAAGCTCGCTGTCCGCGCGACGGGCTGAGAACTGCGCCGTCTGCTGGACCCCGTCTCTGAACTGGTAGTTCCTCCAGTACACGGCCCCCGCCCGCCAGGTGGCGTGAATGATCAGCGCCGCGACGATGAGCCGAATGAGTGCTTTCATCGGACGTGGTCAGCGCACCTGGTGCAGCAGCCGGCTCCACCGTGTGCCTGTCACAATATTACCGGCCTCCGCGTCATACGACCAGTAAATGACGAGGGCCTTCCCCTTGACATAGGCGCGAGGCAGGAATCCCCAATACCGGCTGTCCTGCGAGTTATCGCGATTGTCGCCCATGACGAAATAGTGGTCGGGCGGCACCGTCACCGGTCCGTAGGACTCGCGCAGATCGCCGCTGGCGGCCTGCACTTCATCACCCGGCGTCTCCTGCGGCGACGCCGGCGGTTCCTCCAGGTAATAGACATAGGGCTCCTCGAGGCGCTGGCCGTTGACGAAGACGCGCTTGCGCCGCAGCTCGATCTGATCGCCCGGAAGGCCAATCACCCGCTTGATGAAGTCGCGCTCCGGCTCTTCGGGATACTTGAACACGATCACGTCGCGGCGCGCGATGTCTTTCATCGGCAGCACCGTCCGCTCGATGCGGCGCAGCGAAGGTCCGAACACGAACTTGTTCACGAGCAGGTGGTCGCCGATCAGCAGGTTCTGCTCCATCGATCCGGTGGGGATCTTGAAAGCCTGGACGACGAACGTGCGGATGAACAACGCCAGGATCACCGCGATGACCAGAGATTCGAAGTACTCGCGTGCGATCGATTTCTTGAAGCCGTCCGCGCTCACTCGCCCTCCGTCCCCATTTTCAGCACGGCCAGAAACGCTTCCTGCGGGATCTCGACTTTGCCGACCCTCTTCATACGCTTCTTGCCTTCCTTCTGCTTCTCGAGCAGCTTGCGCTTGCGCGAGATGTCGCCGCCGTAGCATTTGGCGAGGACGTTCTTGCGAAGGGCTTTTACCGACTCGCGCGCGATGATTCGCCCGCCGATGGCGGCCTGGATCGCCACCTCGAACATCTGTCGCGGAATCAGCTCCCGCATTTTGGCCGCCAGCGCGCGCCCGCGCTCGTACGCGGCGTCGCGGTGCACGATGATCGAGAGCGCATCGACGGGATCGCCGTTGACCAGGATGTCCATCTTGACGAGCGGCGAGGTCCAGTATCCCGTGACATGGTAGTCGAGCGACGCGTAGCCGCGAGACAACGTCTTCAGCCTGTCGTAGAAATCCAGCACGACTTCGTTGAACGGCAGCTCGTACGTGATCAGCACGCGGTTGGAGCTCAAGTACTCGAGCGATTTCTGCACCCCGCGCTTCTCCTGGCAGAGCTTGAGGATGCCGCCCACATGCTCGGCCGGCGTCAGGATCATCGCGGTGATGATCGGCTCCTCGATGACCTCGACGTTCACTTCCGGCAGCTTCGAGGGGCTGTCGATCTCGAGCACCTGTCCGTCGGTCGTGGTCACGCGATACAACACGCCGGGCGCCGTCGTCACGAGATCCATGTTGAACTCGCGCTCGAGCCGCTCCTGGATAATCTCCATGTGAAGAAGCCCGAGAAACCCGCAGCGGAACCCGAAGCCGAGGGCCACTGAGGTTTCCGGCTCGAAGTGAAACGAGGCGTCGTTCAGCCTGAGCTTCTCGAGCGCTTCGCGCAGCTCGCCGTACTGATGGCTCTCCACCGGGTACAAGCCCGCGAACACCATCGGCTTCAGTTCCTTGAAGCCGGGAAAGGCCTGCGCCGCCGGGCGATTCGTCTCCGTGATCGTGTCGCCGATTTTGGCATCGCTGACGGTCTTGATGTTCGCCACGATGAAGCCGACTTCGCCGGCGCCCAGTTCATCGATCGGCTCAGGCTTCGGGGAGAACACGCCGATCTGCTCGGCTTCGTAGTCCTGCCCCTGCGCCATGAGGCGGATCTTTGTGCCCTTACGGAGCGTCCCGTCGAGCACCCTGGCGACGATGACCACGCCGCGATACGGGTCGTACCAGGAATCGAATATCAGCGCTTTGAGCGGCGCAGAGGAGTCTCCCGAAGGCGGCGGCAGCCGCGCGATGACCGCCTCGAGCACATCGGTGATGCCGATGCCTTCCTTCGCGCTGGTCAGAATGGCGCCGGCTCCGTCGAGGCCGATGATCTCCTCAATCTGGCGCCGCGCCTCTTCCGGCTGCGCGCCCGGAAGGTCGATCTTGTTGATGACCGGGATGATCTCGAGATTGTGCTCGACCGCCAGGTACGCGTTCGCGAGCGTCTGCGCTTCCACGCCCTGCGACGCATCGACCAGAAGGACCGCGCCTTCGCATGCGGCCAGCGATCGCGTGACCTCGTAGGAAAAGTCGACATGGCCCGGCGTATCGATCAGATTGAGGACATAGGCCTGTCCGTCGCGCGCCGTGTAGTTGAGGCGCACCGGGTGCGCCTTGATGGTGATGCCTCGCTCTCGCTCGAGGTCCATCGAGTCGAGCACCTGCGCCTCCATCTCCCGCGGCTGCAGCGCCCCGGTCACCTCGAGAAGGCGATCGGCCAGCGTCGACTTGCCGTGATCGATATGGGCGATGATGGAAAAATTACGAACGCGCTGGGGATCCATGAATGGGGTCTGACCCCATTATCGTCTATCGAGGGGGATGTAGGGCTGCGGGTACGACGGC
>JANNJO010000390.1:0-3489 GCA_031395755.1 Acidobacteriota bacterium | reverse complement strand
TCGTGGGTGCTAAAGTAGCGCGTGCGGTTCCGGCGGCTGAGCGCTGATCCGTTGGGCGTCACGCATCGTGAATTGCAGTCGGGCTATGTCCTCGGCCACGCCCCGTCACGACGGCGGCCCTTTGACAGCCGTCCTTGCGGATATCGGGTAACCGCGGGCGCGCTCGCGCGCTAGTCCTCGTGCGGCGATGGTTGCATCTGCTCGGCACCCGGCAGCCGACCGATGAGCTTCGCAGGATCATGAATCAGGAACGGCAGGTGTTGGGGACAGATACTGAACGTCGACGCGCGATATTCGAGGCGGATCAGCGGAATCTCATCCGAGCCTCGTTCGCACGCTACACAGACCATATCGTTCTTCTCTTCCACGTCTCGTCCTCACTTTCGAGTGTCGCACCTGATGATGGACGCGAGGGAGGGTCAGCACCATGATGGATGTCACCTCCTGGTCGATCCCTCTCGAGTGCCTCTTCGTTGCCGTGTCCTGCGTACAGTTCCTTCTTTCAACGTCGTTGCCTTCGTTCACGGCGATGCATCGTTGTTCACCTGAAAGCGGCGCCCAACTCATAGGACTCTATTGCCGCATCCCGTCCCACGACGAGCGTGCCGGACGGACAATTCGATCGGTGAGCGAGGAGCGTGGCGAGCGCGATGATCAGGATGCGGTGAAGAGTTTAGTTGGACGAAGCCGCGTGCCACCGTGGGGAAAGTATCTCGCCGGGAGGGTCGGGCGGTGGAGCGTGGCAGGCGCGGATGACGTGCAGAGGGCGCCGAACGAGGGATGGATACGGCGGGAAAGCGTGCCACGCGCGGTGGGCAAGCGTCGAGAAGAAGCGTGAAAGAGGCGGGTTGCGCGGTTCAGAGAGAGCTGTCGCAGGGCAACGGGTGTTGCCGGCTGATCGAGGCGAGCCGGTCATCATCTTCATGACGAGTCAAACCCTTGTTGAAGCCCTTGTTCAAACCATGTTCGTGCGCGCTGAGGATCGACGAGTGCGCGAGTGCGCATTGTGCCCTGCTGGCACTTTGGGCAAAGGCGGGGATCGGGACCAGGAGTGCGCGGAGCGAGCTGGCGTCTGGAGCCGATGAGCGTGCGGGCCTTCTCAATGTTGGCCGCGCGGTCGCGGTTGGCGAGGAAGCCGTAATAGCGGATGCGGGTAAAACGCTTCGGAACGACGTGCATCAGAAAGCGGCGGAGGAACTCGGTGGCCGGGAGTTCCATCAGCTTCTCTTTGTTGCCGTCGCGATAGTCGCGATACTGGAAGGTAACGGTTTCCCCGTCGAAGGCGGTAATGCGCCGGTTTGAGATCGCCACCCGGTGCGTGTAGGCGGCCAGATAGGCGAGCACCTGCTCGGGGCCGCCGAACGGCCGCTTGACGTAGGCGATCCAGTCCGTCTTCGAGGCGCGCGCCAGCAGGAGATCGAGAGCGGTGCGGTCGTGCGCGATGGAGGGCGGGATCGTAAGCGAGCCATCGGTATACGCCTCGGTGATGGCGTTCTTGACGATGGTGCGAAAGCGGCGTGACAGCACCGTCTTGGCGAGGAGGAACGTGCCGGTGGGAAGGTGTACCCAGCGGCGGCCATCGAGCGAGAAGCCGCCGCCGGGCACGACACAATGAACGTGAGGATGAAAGACAAGCGTCTGGCCCCAGGTGTGAAGCACCGTGAGAACGCCGATGACCGCACGAAGCCGCGTGGCCGCAACATCAGTGAGCGCCTGACCCGCGGCGCGGAGCAGGATTGCGTAGAGGATCTCGGGGGCGTGCAGGACCAGGGCGTTCAGAGACTCGGGGATGGTGAAGACGACGTGGAAGTACGGAACGTCGAGGACCTCCTCACGGCGTTTCTCGAGCCAGCTCGCACGTGCCTGGGCGCCGCACCCGGGACAGTGACGATCGCGGCACGAGTTCCAGAAGATGTGCTCGTAGTCGCAATGGTCACAGTGATCGCGATGCCCTCCCATGGCATCGGTGCGGCAGTCCGCAATCGAGCGCAGTACCTTGGTCTGCGCGGGCGTGATCGCGCGACTGGCGAGAAGATCGGCCCCCTTGGCGCGCGCGATCGCGCCGAGGGAGAGTGGCTGGTCCATCGCCGGCTACTTTCCGGAGCGGGCGGGTGAAGAAACGATCTTGTCGAGCGGACTGCACGCGTGAGCAGGCGAGACGTGGGTGTAGATCTCGGTGGTGCGGCGATGGGCGTGGCCGAGCATGCGCTGGATGACCGGCATGGCGGTGGCCTGCTCCATCGCATGTGTCGCGAACGAATGACGGAGCGTGTGAGGCGAAACGCGCTTAGTGATGCCCGCGCGCCGAGCCGCGATCTTCAGAGCACGCTGGACAGTGGAGTGGTTGATCGGACGGAGAGGGTCTTTGATCAGAGGAAAGAGCAGTCCGCTGGGATGACTCTTGCGATACCAGGCGCGAAGCAGAGTCAGTGCGATGGGTGACAGAGGAGCGTAGCGATCACGCTGCCCCTTCGCTGCCCGGATGTGAAGAAGCATGCGTGGCGAATCGATGTCACGGACCTCGAGGCGGCAAACCTCGCCGAGACGAAGTCCGGCCGAGTAGAGGACCGTGAGGATGACGCGATCCCGAAAGGAGGCGCACGCCTCCAGAATGGCGAGCACCTCGCTTTGCGACACAACGTCAGGCAGAGGCCTCGGTCGGTGGCCGAACGGAATGCGAACGACCAGATCGGGCTGATCCATCACGTGCAGATAAAAGAAGCGAAGAGCACAGACGGTCTGGTTGAAGATGCAGTACGACACCTTCAGCACATCGCGGATGTGAAACAGGTAGGTGAGGATGTGCTCGATCCCCAGACAAGCTGGCGAGCGATGATGGAACTGAGCGAAGCGAGCGACGAGAGAGAGGTAGGTGCGTTCGGTGCGGGACGAGACATTACGGATACGCAGCGCCTGCCGCATCGACTCGCGTAAGGGGGTAGTGGGAGTCGTGACCATGATCGGTCTCCTTTCAATGAGATCCGATCAGTGGACTCCGCCCGTGGATCAGAAGCGAGCCGTCACCTGAACTCGTGGATCAGACCCAGCAGCCTGGCGGACGCGGAGCGCGACGCGCAGCGGCTTCGTCCAACTCGACCGCTGCAGCCGACGTCAACCGCTGCGCGCTCGTCGTAGGTGCTACTCTTTCGCGTGCGGTTGCCGCGGCTGAGCGGCAAAACGTTGGGCGGCGGAAGGCAGAGACGGTATGCGTACACTGGGAGTAGTGCTCTTGCTTCTACTTACCGCGGCACTCGGAACGAGCCGTGCCGCTGAACCTTCGGAACGCCTCGTCGTCGTCAAGAGTCCGAAGCGTGTAACCACATTCGGGCAGTCGGCTGTTGTTGAAGGTCGCTGGAAACTGCTCGGCCGCCGCAACGCCGACTTCAGCTTGGCGCGGGTGAACGCCTCGTTCATTCAATGCTCCCGGTTGACGAAGATGTGCGAGGAAACAGTTGCTGAACTACGCACGCCTGAAGACGGTAAGCGTCT
>JANNJO010000353.1:0-1934 GCA_031395755.1 Acidobacteriota bacterium | reverse complement strand
CTACCGATATGGCATATCTGCGCGACAAGGGCATCCAGTGCTACGGCGTCGGGCCGGCGCTCGACGCAGAGGACGGGCCGAAGGGCTTCGGCGCACACAGCGATCAGGAGCGCATCCTCGAAAGCGAGCTGCACAAGTTCGTACGGTTCCACTACGAGGTGGTGCGGGACCTGGCGGAACGTAAAAAGTAGAAAGTAAGAAGTCACTGCGTGCTGACAGCGACCATCGACAGCGGGTACTTGCTGTGCCGCGAGGGGTAGTCGCGGTCGTACACGATGGGCATCCACGTTCCCACCGCCGGGGGGTTCTTCTTCCCGTGGTTGTATCGTCCCTGGTGCTTTCCGCCGCTCAATAACGTCCATTCATAGTGCACGCGCCAGTACGTGCCCTTGTCGCTGCTCTTTTTTTCCACCTTCGTAACCAGTGCGAGGGCGGGCCGGCCGTACGTCACCAGATGCGACTGCCGCCGAATGGCGAACACGATGCCCAATGCGGCGATCGTGCATGCGAGCGGGACGGCAAACGCCGGCCAGACCGGGCGGCGGCGAGGCAGGTAGCCGTCCATCCAGCTCACGCCGGGTTCAGTGGGCAGATACGACACGCGCACATCCGAGCCGACCGCATACCGATCGCGATCCTGCCTGCGCACCTGAGTGGCGCCTGTCTGCGGCTGGCCGCCGGCCACGTAGCGGTAGTGGATGACGCTTCGTCGATCGTCTCCGCCTCCCCGACGCTGGACTCCAACGACGTTGGCGCTGATGCTCTTCGCCTCGGATTCGGCAAGATCGGCGCGCTGCTGCGACGTCTTCACGTCATCGTAGATCTCCATCCCGCCCCACGCGCCCCCGATGACCAGCAGGGCCAGCGCAACCAGTGCGGCCCTCCCCGCCGCGCTCATCCGCATATGCCGTGGCACGGCACGAAGGAGCTCGCTCGGCAACGCGGGATTATTTGGCGCGCTTTTTCTTTGCACCTGCGTCCTCCGAGATGTGCGCTCGATCTATTCCTGGCAGCCGCCCCGCGTTCTGCAGGGCGCAGCGGAGCAGATATTCGATCTGCCCGTTCATGCTGCGGAACTCCGCCGCGGACCAGCGCTGGAGCTCTTCGTAGATCTCCGGGTCGAGCCGAAGTGGGAAACCTTTGCGGTCCGCCATCACCTATTGATACAGCGTTCCGGCGTTGACGACGGGCTCCACACCTTTTTCGCTGCAGAGCACCACCAGGAGATTGCTCACCATCGCGGCCTTCCGCTCTTCGTCGAGCGTCACCACGTTTTTGCGGCTGAGCTCGTTGAGCGCCATCTCCACCATGCCAACGGCGCCTTCGACGATCAGTTGCCGCGCGGCGATGACCGCGGAGGCCTGCTGCCGTCTCAACATCGCGCCGGCGATCTCCGGAGCGTACGCGAGATGGCTGATGCGGGCTTCGATGACTTCGATGCCGGCCTTCGAGAGCCGCTCCTGGACTTCGTGCCGCATCCGGTCGGCGACCTCGCCGCCTGTCGCGAGGCGCAGGGAGACCTTCGTGTCCTCGTGCGAATCATAGGGATACGTGGTGGCGAGCGTCCGCACGGCCGCTTCGCTCTGCACGTGCACGAAGTTCTCGTAATCGTCGACGTTGAACACGGCTTCGAAGGTCTCGACGATGCGCCAGACGACCACGGTGGCGATCTCGATGGGGTTGCCGTCGCGCTCGTTCACCTTCAGCTTGGCGCTCTCGAAGTTGCGCACGCGAAGCGACAGCTTGCGGCGGGTCGTCAGCGGGTTGACCCACCAGAACCCCGATCGCTTGATGCTGCCTTTGTAAACGCCGAACAGCGTCACGACAGAGGCCTCATTTGGGTTCACGACTGTGAGCCCTGCCAGGCACGCCGCATCGAGGACGAGCACCATCACCGCCACCGCTTTCACCCAGTCGGGGTCCAGGTTCGCCAC
>JANNJO010000336.1:0-10122 GCA_031395755.1 Acidobacteriota bacterium | reverse complement strand
TTCTATTTCTCGACGAGCCGGTCAGCGGACGGATGCTGGCAGGGTGCGCCGTGATTCTGCTCGGGACCAGCCTGGCGAGCGGGCTGGTGAGCACACGCCGCTAACAGATCTTCCCAAACGCAAATCCACGGGCGCGGAGCTCTGGAATGAGGCGTCTGGTCGCGTCGACCGTGTGGCGTTGATCGCGCGTGGGCGCCGACTCATCGCCATCGTGCATGACGATGATGTCACCGTCGGAGACGCGAGGCGCAATACGCCGGAATGTGCTTCCGGCACCGCGAGCGCGAAACCAATTGAAATCCCAGAGCATCCAACCCCAGCCGACAAGCCGGTAGTCGATCTCACGCAGCCCCTCATACAACTGCCCACCGCGCCACCCTGCGTGTGGTCGGAATGCGCGACACGGCCGGACGCCGCCAAGGGCTTCGATGCGATCGGCGGCCGCGCTCAAACGGTGCGCAAGCTCCGACGGCTTCATCAGCATGAACCGGCGGGTCGACGAGTGAAGACCGATGGCGTGACCGTCATCCAGCGTGCGCCTGACGATGGGCGCCGTGTCAGCTGTGATGTGGTCATCGATCAGGAAAAACGTCGCGTGGACACCCTCGCGGGCCAGCACATCCAGCAGATCGGGTGTCGTCGTCGGGTTCGGCCCGTCATCGTAGGTCAGGTACGTCGTCGGAACGTCGCCTCGCGGCATCCGCCACACGGCGCGTTCCCCGGCCATCCATTCAAGCAGGAACGGCGCCGGCAGCATGTGCGCCAACGTCGCGACAACCATGGCAATCGCGGCAAAGATCAACATCAGCGACTAGCTCTACGTCAAAAGTGCAGCAGCAGCCCGCGCGCCTGGATCAGCGGCGTATCGTTTGAATGCATGGCCCTGGCAACCGACTTGTGGATCGTATTTTGTATCAGGGGCGGTTAGGAGGATATCTATGCTTCGTTTTCGTGCGTCATTTTGGGTGTGTCTGGTGTTTCTGGCCTTGTTCTCTGCGTTTCCAGCAGCCCCGGCGCACGCTCAGGCGCGGGCGGGCATCCAGGGGGGCGTGTCGATCGACCCGGACCAGTTTTTCTTCGGCGGCCACATGGAAACCTCGCCGCTCGTCGATCGAGTGCGGTTCCGTCCGAATGTCGACATCGGCATCGGCGACGACCTGACGCTAGTCGCGATCAACTTTGATTTCACGTACGCGTTCACCGCAAACCGTCCCTGGAATCTGTACGCCGGCGCCGGCCCCGCCATCAATTGGTTCTTTTCTGACGGCGCCTCGGACGCCGAAGCGGGCTTCAATTTTCTCATAGGCGCCAAGCATCGCGACGGCCTGTTCTTCGAGGTGAAGATCGGCGCGATGGACAGCCCGGATCTCAAATTCGGTGTCGGATACACATTCAGGTAGGATCGCAGACCGAGCGTCTGCGCCTTGACATTTTCGCCTCTGGACGAATACAACCGACGCCGGGCTGCACGCGCGGCGACGCATGCGCGGCTCGCCCGCCTGGATGCGCGCATCAGCTACGCACGTCTCGCCGCGGTGGCGAGCATCGCGCTGTGCGCGTGGCTGGTCGCTTTTTACGACGGGCGTGGCAGCCTCCCCGCCTGGAGTCTCGTCATGCCGATCGCAGCATTCGTCGGCCTCGCCGTGTGGCACGACCGCGTGCTGCGCGCGGCCAACTGCACGACCCAGGCGGTCGCGTTCTACGATCACGGCATCGCGCGGATCGAAGATCGCTGGCACGGGACGGGAGAGACCGGCGCGCGGTTCCTCGAGGCAGACCACTTGTATGCGCGCGACCTGGATATCTTCGGGCCGGCCTCCCTTTTTCAGCTGCTCTCCCGCGCGCGCACCCATCTCGGGGAAGACCTGCTGGCGCGCTGGCTGACAAGGCCGGCGTCGCTGCCAACCGTACGGCTCCGGCAGGGCGCGATCGCGGAGCTGCGTCGCGAGCTCGATTTCCGCGAGGCGCTCGCAACAGCCGGCGGGCCCTCGCGCGACATCGACACCGTGGCGCTGAGCGCCTGGGCATCGGCCTCCGCGGCACCGGAACGCATCTGGCTCCGCACCGCCGCCGTCGGGTTGGCTGCCGCCATTTTCGTCACGGGCTTCTGGTGGGGACGCGGCGGTCCGATCGCGCCAGTCCTCATTGCCATTCTGCTGAAGATGGTGCTGACGCGGCCGTCACGGGCGAGGGTCGCACGCGTGGTTCGCGGAGTCGAGGGACCGCTCGCCCAGCTCGACATCCTCGCAGACACGCTCGCGCTGCTCGAACAGACGCCGTTTCGAAACGCGCGGCTCACGGAGCTTCGATCCGGCATGATGAGCCACGGCGTTGTGCCCTCTCTTGCGATCCGCCGGCTCAAGCGGCTGGCCGAGATGCTCGAGTGGCGTCGCAACTTCATTTTCGCACTCATCTCGGCGGCGATTTCCTGGCCCCTGCACATCGCCTCGGCCATCGAGTCGTGGCGCCGCGAGTTCGGCAGCACGGTGGAGGCGTGGTTGTCGGCGGTCGCTGAATACGAGGCGTTGAGCTCGCTCGCCGCCTACGCCTACGAGCATCCCGAGGATCCGTTCCCGGACTTTCTCGAAGACGGCCCCGCACAATTCCACGGATCGGCTCTGGGTCACCCCCTCGTGCCCACGGCGCAGATGGTTCGCAACGACGTGATTCTCTCACCGCAGGTGCGGCTGCTCATCGTGAGCGGATCGAACATGTCGGGCAAGAGCACGCTGCTCCGCACGGTTGGCGTCAACGTCGTGCTCGCCATGGCTGGCGCGCCCGTGCGCGCGGCCCGTCTGACGCTAACGCCGCTGACGGTGGGGGCGACGCTACACGTCAACGATTCCCTGCACGCGGGCCGGTCGCGCTTCTTCGCCGAAATCTCGCGCATCCGCGGCATCGTCGATCTGGCCGCCGATCACCCTGCGCCCATTTTTCTTCTCGACGAGCTGTTCCAGGGCACGAACTCGCACGATCGCAAGATCGGCGCGGAAGCACTGCTCACCAGCCTGGTCAACCGCGGCGCCATCGGCCTCACGACGACGCACGATCTGTCGCTGACCGCCATCGCGGAACAGTCTGCCGGGCGCATCGTCAACGTGCACTTTAATGATCACCTGCGGGATGGAGAGCTGGTGTTCGATTACACGATGAAGGCCGGGCCGGTCACCCACAGCAACGCGCTGGCTTTGATGCGCGCCGTGGGTCTGCCTGTCACCACGTCGTGAAGCACCCACTTCCGGGAGGGTGAGCCATTCCTGCGCGAGTTCGCGCATTCGTGGGCGAGGAGCTTCATGCACATTGCCCACGCCGTCGCCGCAATCGTCGTCGCCACAGCCGTGCTCACGGGATGCGCGACGGTCAATACGCTCGCCGTCAAAGGGGTCGCCAGCACCCTGTCCGAGGGCGGCGATACCGTGACATCGCACGACGATCCCGACCTGATCGCAGGCGCCATGCCGTTTGCCTTGATGCTGCACGAATCGCTGCTCGCTTCCGTTCCGACCCACGAGCCGCTCCTCACCACCACGTGCAGCTTATTCACGCAGTACGCGTTCGGGTTTATTGCTGCCGACGCGGAAGCGTTGCAGCGGGAAGACTACGACCGATCCAGGCGGCTCAACGAACGGGCCTTCAAGCTCGCCGAGCGTGGAAAGAGCTACTGCTGGCGAGGACTCGAAGTCAAGCTTCGCGGTGTCAGTGAGGCGCTCAAGAGGGATCCAGCTGGTGCGCTCGCGCGGACACGAAAGGAGCATGTCCCGCTCCTTTACTGGTCCGCCGCCTCACTTGGCGCCGCAATATCGGCCGGCGGCCTCGATCACCCGGAGCTGTTGATCGACTGGCCCGTCGTTCGCGCGCTCGCCGAACGAGCGCTTGCGTTGGACGAGACGTGGAGCAACGGCGCTCTTCCCGAACTGATGATCACAATCGAGAGTCAAGGAGAGGCGCTCGGCGGCTCGGAAGACAACGCGCGCCGCTATTTCGCCCGCGCCGTCGAGATCCAGCGGGGGCTGTCGCCCGGCCCCTACGTCGCGCTGGCGACCGGCGTGGTCAAGAGCAGGCAGGATCGCGAAGAGTTCACCAGGCTGATCGAGCAGGCACTCACGATCGATCCCGAACAGGATCCAAGCCGCCGCCTTCTCACGCTGATCGCGCAGAAACGCGCACGCGTGCTGCTCGATCGCATCGACGACCTGTTTTTGGAGCCCAGTCCAAGTCCCAACTGATCGTGGAGGCATGACTATGTTTGACAAGATCCCATACCGACTCGCCCTTGTGCTTGTGGTCGCCGCATCTGTGTCGATTGGGGCCCAGGCGCCGATCAACATCCGCCTCGCCACGCTCGCGCCCGACAACTCGCCGTGGACGGGCGCGCTCCGTGGGAGAAGACGACTGACCGGCGCGTCCGGCTGACCGTCTACGCCGGTACCATCCCGAGCGAGTCGTCTGCGATCGCGCGCATGGCGGTCGACGGTCTGCAAGCGGCGACGCTGATGGTCGCCGGCCTCTCGGAAATTGATGAGGCTTTCAGCATCTTCGGGGTCCCGTTCTTTTTCGAGTCGGATGCCGAGCTGGCACATGTGCAGCAGAAACTGACGCCGCTCATCCAGGAGCGGCTTCGAGCGAAGCGCTATCACCTGCTCAATTGGGGCAATGCCGGCTGGGTCCAGCTGTTCTCGAAGACACCCATTCGCACGCTCGCCGATGTGAAGCAGGCCAAGCTCTATACGACCGAAGGCAGCCCGAAGACGGTGCAGTGGTACACCGCCAATGGCTTTCACGCAGTGCCGCTGGCGGCTGGCGAGATTCCGAAACAGTTGAAGCTGCCGAGCGGCGCGATCAACGCGGCGCCGATGCCGCCCGTTTATGCCGTCGCGCTTCAAATCTTCAGGGATGCGCCCCACATGCTCGATATCCGCCTCGCGCCGCTTGTCGGCGCGACCGTGATGACAGACGCCGCATGGAACAAGATCTCGGCCGACGATCGCGCGAAGCTGCTCGCCGCCGCATCGGTGATGGAACAGCAGGTCAACGCGCAGGCGCCGGCCCTCGACGCCAAGTCGGTCTCGGCGATGACGGCGGCTGGGCTTCAGATCGCGCGGCTCGACGCGAAGGCGGCCGCCGAGTTTCGCGGAGCAGCGGAACTCTTAGCCGCGACACAGCGCGGCGGGATGATCCCCGCTGACGTGTACGACCTGGCGGTCCGTGAGCGCGATGCGTTCAGGAAGTCGAAATCCTCCAGATGAGTTTCGCCAGAACCGAGGATGGCATCGCCTCGCTCGCGGCGCTGGGCATCATGGTGCTGCCGCTCAGCGAGGTGGTGCTGCGGCGTTTCTTCAACACCGGCGTTCCCGGCGCGGCTCCTTTCACCTCGCATCTTACGCTCGTCGTCGGCCTAGTGGGCGCCGCCATTGCGGCGCGTGAAGGCAAGATGCTCGCGCTCGCCACAGGCACGATGGTGCCCGAAGGACGCTCGCGAGACCTTGCCAGCACCCTTGCCGCGTTCGTCGGCGCGCTCGTCACGACGATTCTCGCGCTTGGCGGCCTACGTCTTGTCCAGGTCCACCACGAAGCCGGGAAGGAAATTGCGATGGGCGTGCCCGTTTGGGTCGCCGATCTCGCCTTTCCAATCGCCCTCGGTCTGATCGCGCTGCGACTGGTCTGGAGGTCGTCGCCGTCAATAGCCGGACGCGCACTCGCCGGACTCGGCATCGCGGCAGGCGCGTGGATTTCGACGCATCCGGAGCTGCTGCTCGATCAATCCGGCTGGCCATGGATTGCGCTTTTGGTTGCCGCGGCGATCCTCGGCATGCCCATCTTCGGGCTGATTGGCGGCGCTGCCGTGATTCTGTTTCTCGTGCAGGGCGACAGTCCAGCCAACGCCATCATCGGCAGTTACGATCAGCTCACGTCGACCGACCTGCCGGCCATACCGCTGTTCACGCTCGCGGGCTTTCTTCTCGCTGAAGGACAGGCATCGGATCGGCTTCTGCGCTTCTTCCGGGCTTTCTTCGGCTGGGCTCCGGGCGGGACCGCCGTCGTCACAGCGATTCTCTGCGCGTTCTTCACGCTCCTGACCGGTGGATCCGGGGTGACGATTCTCGCTCTCGGCGGGCTGCTGCTGCCGGCGCTTCTGGCCGACGGATACAGCGAGAAATTTTCCCTCGGCCTGCTCACGGCAGCGGGATCGCTCGGCTTGCTGTTCCCGCCTTCGCTCCCGCTGATTCTGTACGGCATTGTCGCGGAGGTACCCATCGGCGATCTCTTCATCGGCGGATTGTTGCCGGGCACGCTGATGCTCGGCGCACTCGCGGCGCTCGGCGTCCGCGAAGGACTCAAAACGGGCAGCGCGCGCCGGCCGTTCACCTTTCGCGAAGCGATGGCGTCCATGTGGTGCGCGAAATGGGAGCTGCTGCTCCCGATCGTCATCATCGCCTCCCTGCTCGCCGGAGCGACGACCGTGCAGTCGGCGGCGCTGGCGGCGCTCTACACGCTGGTCGTTCAGCGGTTCATCCAGCGCGACCTCGCGGGGCTTGCCGATCTGCGGCGGGCAATGAGCCGCTCGATCGCGCTCGTCGGCGGCATCCTCCTCATCCTGGCTGTTGCCGTGGGATTCACGACGTACCTCATCGACGCGCAAGTCCCGACGCGTCTGGCGGACTGGGCTAGAGAGAACATTCAATCGAAGTGGGTCTTTCTGCTCGGCCTGAACGCCTTTTTGATCGTCGTCGGCGGGCTGATGGACATCTTCTCGTCGATTATCGTCGTCGTGCCGCTCGTGGTGCCCATTGCGACGCACTTCGAGGTCCACCCGATCCACCTGGGTATCATTTTCGTCGCGAACTCCGAGCTCGGCTATCTCACGCCGCCGGTAGGCGAAAATCTATTTGTCGCCTCGTACCGATTCAACAAGCCAATCCTGTACCTCGCGCGCGCGATGGTGCCGATGTACGTGATTCTGCTCATCGGTGTTCTACTCATTACGTATTTGCCGTGGCTGACGACGGGATTTCTCGACTGATAGAAGCTCAAGCTCCGGTTACCACCAGCGGCCGCGGGTCTGTCCCGCGGCTTCGTGCACCGACGTGACGCCGTTCCTCAGGCCCAGGCTGCGCAGATCGGGCACGCTCTGATCGACGGTGACGCAGCGCGCGTTGCGGAACGCCCCCTCGCAAAGCTCCCACGAGCCTCCGTAGACTTCCACGCTCCTGGCGCGATCGCCGATCGATCCGAGATTGGTCGTACTGTTCATCACGTCGCGCGCATCGCCCCGATAGTTGGGCCGGTCGTAGAGGACGAGCCTGGACTGCGATGAGCCGGCGCGACCGCGCCGATCTCGATCTCGATCTCGGCTTCGATTGCCCAGCACGCTGCCCCACCCACCGCGCGCGAATCCGGCCGGACGCAGCGAGGAAATGCGATCGTTCCATCCTTCTTCGCGCAGGTCGTCGATGCTCCCGGTGAAGACGCGGCAGCCCCCGGCGAAATTGACGTCGCGGCACACTTCCCACGCCTGGTTGCCGTCCACTTCGAGGCTGGTGATGCGATCGTTCAGGCCATGCGAACGCAGGTCGGCAATGCCGTCCCGGAACGACACGCTCGCACCGCGGAAATCAGGATGCTCGTAGACCGTGATGCCGGCGTAGCCGACGGAGTTTCCGCCCCGCCGCTGAGCGGACAGATCGAGTGAAGACATTGACACCGTCACGACAATGGCGAGCGCAAGTCGAAGAACCATAAGTTACCTCCCGTGCGGGCCGATTGTGCAACCCATGTGCCGTCGAAATCGCTAATGAATATGCGCGACATCCAGAAATTTCAGCGGATTGTCCGCGCCGCAGGACAGGACACGCGCACGCAGTTGAAATCGATTATGCTGGGCGGCTATGACACGTCCTATCACTCGTCCGAGCCACGCTCGGAAAGGAGAAGTCCAATGGCGAATCCATTCGTACATGTCGAGCTGAACACGACCGATCCGGAGAAGGCCAAGGCGTTCTACAGCAAGCTGTTCACCTGGAAGATGGAGGACACGGCGATGGGGCCCGGCATGACGTACACGATGATCAATCCGGGCGAAGGGAACAGGCGGCGGCCTGATGAAACACCCGATTCCGGGAGCCCCGTCCGCGTGGCTGGCCTACGTCGTCGTCGACGATGTGAAGGTCGCGACAGAAACGGCGCAATCGCTGGGCGCCGGCGTCATGAAAGACGTCAGTGAAGTACCGGGCATGGGCTGGTTCAGCATCATCACTGATCCGACCGGCGCAGCTCTGGGCCTCTGGCAGAACAAGTAGTGTCTTCGACGCGCTGGCGCAGACTCCCTCCAGCGACGTAGACTGCCGACATGGCCATTGTCGTGCAGAAATACGGCGGAAGCAGCGTCGCCGACGTGCAGAAGCTCAAGCAGGTCGCAGAGCGAGTCATGCGGACCCGCCAGCAGGGGCACGACGTCGTCGTCGTTGTTTCCGCGATGGGCGACACGACCGACGGTCTCCTCCGAACGGCGAAGCAGGTCTCACCCAATCCCGATCGACGCGAGCTGGACATGCTGCTCACGGCCGGTGAGCGTATCTCCATGGCGCTGCTCTCCATGGCCATCCGCGAGCTGGGGGGCAACGCGATCAGCTTTACCGGCAGCCAGTCGGGCATCATCACCAACGATCGCCACGTCGATGCGCGGATCATCGAGGTCCGGCCATTCCGCGTGCAGGATGAGCTCTCGCGCGGAAAAATTGTGGTGGTTGCCGGGTTCCAGGGCGTGTCGTACCGAAAGGAAGTCACGACGCTGGGACGGGGCGGCAGCGACACGACAGCCGTCGCTTTGGCGGCGGCCCTGAACGCCGAGTACTGCGAAATCTGCTCAGACGTCGACGGCGTGTACTCCGCGGATCCGCGCGTCGTCACCGATGCGCGCCGCATCGGCACGCTGTCGTACGAGGAAACGCAGGAATTGGCCGAGGCGGGCGCGAAAGTCCTGAACGCCCAGGCGGTGGAGTTCGCAAAAGAAAAAGGGATTGCGATCTATGCGCGCGCGACCAGCAGCGCGCTGCCCGGAATCGATCCGTCGACCGATGGGACCGTGGTTCGGCGTCATCCCCCGCGGATGCCAGGGACAGTTGTGGGAGTCACCAGCGAACGCGACGTGCTGGTCCTCGAGGCCGACGTCGAGCCAGCGGAGCTGGTGGCCGCGCTCGACCAGCACCATGTTGCCGGCAAGCAGCTTCACATTTCCACCGACGCCGCGCATGCGACGCTGGTTGTTTCCCGCGAGAACCTGCACGACGAGACAAGAGTGCGGGCCGCGCTGGAGTCATGCTTCGGCACCAAAGTCAGGTTCGTCGACGGTCTTGGCGCCGTCAGCGCCATTGGTGCCGGAATCAATGCGACCTACGCCAACGTGGGTGCCGGCTTCTCTGCTCTGAGGGATGCCGGCATCGATCCCCGTGGCCTTTCCACGTCTTCGTTTCGCATCACCTGGATGATGCCTGGCGACTGCGTCGCGGCAGCGGTCCGCGCGCTGCACAGCCGCTTCATCGAGTCAGCGGCGCCGCTCGTGCCGTGACGCGCGAGCGCCAGCAACCACTCAGAAGACGAGTTTCAAGGCAAACTGCAACTGCCGCATCGGAATTGTGCCCCTCGTCGAATTGATCGTGCCGAATGCACCGCTGCCGGCGCTCGGTATCCCGTTCCTCCCGGCGGCGTTCCAATTGCTTTGAGCAACGTTGGTGTTGGGATCGGCAAAATTCGGAGTGTTCAACAAGTTGAACGCTTCGATCCGAAGCTGAACGTACTTGCCGCTGCCAAAGTTGAAGTTCTTCAGCGCCGAGAAATCGATCGTAAACACTCCAGGCCCTGTGAGCGTGGCGCGCCCAAGGTTGCCGAAGGTGCCGAGAGCGTTCATTTGAAACGCGGCGACATTGAACCATGCGCTGGGGCTACGCTGGTCTTCCGGGAGGTCCGGGCTGACCCCGGCGACTGCGTTGGGACGATCGTACTGGTGCGCCGTCAGCGATCGATCGACACCGCTTGTCACGGTGAGCGGGAATCCCGACGACGTCCTCAGCATGCCACCAAGCTGCCACCCACCCGCGAGGACGTCGAGCACGCCGCCCTGCGACA
>JANNJO010000330.1:0-10332 GCA_031395755.1 Acidobacteriota bacterium | reverse complement strand
CTTTGAGCAGCGCAATTCCATCGAGGGGCGTAATCCCCTCCTGCATCCATTTGCCGAGATCGGCATACGATCCGATACGCCGGCCGCGTCCTTGAAGCGCCTCGAGCACAGTCTTGGGGCTGCCACGTAGCGCGACATTGATACCAAACTCATCCGCAAGCTTCTCGATCGCCGGCAACGCCGCAGGCGTTCGCTCGACGACCAGCGTCTCCACGCCCAAGCTCTTCGCGAACTCGAACAGGTTTCGAGCGATCCGCTCGTCCTCGCTGATCGCAGGGATGAAATACACCGGCATCCGCAGGTTCAGCGTTGTCATCCGGTCCCGCACGGCGTCAAGTTCTCCTGGCGCCAACCTGTAGTCCAGATTCTTTGGAATCTGGACGCTGACCTTCTGCGTACTATCGCCTTCGATGACCGCCACGCCTAGTGCGTCGGCTTTGCCTGCCGCCTCAAAAAACGTCTCTGGTCGGAAGCTCCCGAGCGGCACACCGACCTGCCAGCCAAGGAGAGACCCCACCGCCGTGCGAAGCTGCCGCCACGCCGGGACCCGAACCGATGCCGAGCCCCGGGCAGGAACGTTCGTCGGATTCCCAATCGGCGCTTGCGCGAAGCCAATCGTTGTGGAAGCGACCGCCGCCCAAACGACAGGAATGATAAGAACGGCAGCGCGCATCAGAACGTCACCTTCAACGCAATCTGCATGTTTCGAGGTGAATTACTCTGGCTTGTGATCCTTCCAAATGTCTCCGGGTTGCCGATGTTGCTGGCTGGGTTTCCAAATTCGACACGGTTGAAGGCATTGAACATCTCCACCCGAATCTGAAGCGTTGAACTTCCCTGCATCCTCACCGTCTTGGCCAGGGCCAAATCCTCGTTTAGCGAGGCAAACCCGCGCAACCCATCGATAGTGAACGTCGATGTTCCGAACGCTCCCGCGGGTACTGCGAACGCTGCGACGTTCAGGTAGCGATTCGTTCGCGGATCGAAATCCTTGGTATCCAACTTCATCGGCACACCAGAAACGATATCCGCGGTTTGCGGAATTGCGGTACTGCCGCCGACGCCCTCAGCAGTGGCCCCTCCGCGGTACACCGGGTTCGCCTGCGGGGCGCTCACTCCAAGGGGACCCCCGCTTGTGTAACGCAGAATTCCACTCAACTGCCAACCGCCGATAATCTTGGCCAGCACACTGCCGTTATCGAGTAACGCCTTTCCCGGGCCGACTGGCAGCTCGTAGAGGAATCCCACGGCGCCAACATGGGGTCGATACGTGGCGGGACGATGCTGGCTCACCGAGAGGTCGTAGGCATTCAAATGCATGGGAGCATTGTTGACAAAGTTGTTCGGGGCGTTAGTCAGGTGGTCTGCCCACGTATACGCCACAGTGGCCCACAGTCCGTCGGAATAGCGCTTATCCAACTTCATCTGCAGTGCGTCATACCTGGAGGTGCCCCTGGTGTCCGAGTTCCTGCCCCCGGGGAACATGTTCGGGAACTGCGGGAATGGCCGGAGGGCCTGCGCCAATGACCCGTTGAAACCCGGATAAGGCGGCGTGAAACCGGCAGCAACAACCTGCGGATCACGGATGTTCCTGACCAACAGCGGTCCAAGCCTCAAGAAGTCCGGATGCAGCTGGTTGATATCCACTCTCACCGGCAGACGATCCCCTCTCGACCCCACATAAGCGACGTCGATGCTCATGCTCCTGCCAAACGCCCGCTGTATGCCCACACTCCAATTCCGCATACGACCCGCTTGCCCCGCGGTCGGATGCCAGTAGTTGACGAACCCGCTGCCAACACCCAGGGCGGGCGTAATCAGCGGCGGAATCACCAGATCACGTGCGGGAAAACCCTGCGCAAAGGTGTAGGCCCCAGTCAGGTCGTCTGGAGACGACGTTGTGGAGGTGGGCCAGTAGGCGTCGTTCTGATTCACGTTGTTGCCACCACCGTACGCACCCGTCTGGAAATAGCTGATACCGAACGCGCTGCGAAACACTGTTTTTTCGTTCATCGCATACGCCAGGCCTACTCGCGGGCCGAGATTGGTCGAATTCTTGTCGGCAGGGGCAATACGACTGCCGACACCGTTCTCGCCGGCGAAGACGTACACGCCTGGAAGATTGCCTGCGGCGGGGTTTGGCTTGGTCGTATCGACCATCGAATAGTAGTTGTTGGCCTCCGTCAGTGGCGTCAGTATGTCGAGGCGGAGCCCGTAGTTGATCGTCAGGCGGGACGTGAGCTTGAAGTCGTCTTGCGCGTACAGGCCAAACTGCCAGGTGCTTTGTCGAGGTTCGTATGGACCATAAATACTGAGGCCTGCTGAATCCACGTACCCCAGCAGGAAGCTCGCGAAGTCGAGCCCTGTCGTGCTAATGGCGGTCGGCAACGCCGTCTGGTTGCGAGCAAAATTCATGTTCGCTTGATTCTGCAGATACTTGAAGGTTTCCTGCCTCCGTACTTCGCCTCCAAACTTGAAACTGTGAGCTCCTCTCGTCCACAGCAGCGCGTCGCTCGCGGTGTAGGTGGTCGCAAACCGATCGTTGTATCCCAGCGCGGTCGAGGTACCAGTGAAGCTCCAGGCGATTCGAGGGAAGTGTCCGGTCGCCATTTCCATTCCACGAAGACCTAATCGCGTCGGCCATCCCGGCTCGTCGAACCTGCTTGGCTGATCCTGCAGCTGCGTCTGCCGGTTGTAGCCGACACGAAACTGATTCACGAGGTTGTCGCTCATGACCCAATCGTGAGTGCCGCGCGGGAACCAGTACCCGAAATCCCGGATCTGCTGCCCGCCAGCCGGATGCGGTAACCCGTGTGGCTGAAAGCCCGGGTCGTCTGTTGCGACGAGGCTCAGACTCATCCGGTGACGTTGGTTGAATTGGTGGTCCCCTTTGACCGCGAACGTCGTACGCTCGTTTGTTCTCTTGGGAACCCTCGCAATGAAATTCTGATAATTTCCCGGCATGTTCGGCTGAGGGAGGAACTCGAGTATTTTCCTGGCCGTCGGGTCGATGCGCCCCGCCGGAATGATATTGCCGGGAAACGGGTCGCGAATGAATCGGGCCGGGTTGGCGGGATCCGGTCGCGTCGTCGCCGGATCGTAAATCTGCTGGGGCCACGCCGAGAAGTTACCGTTGCGGAACGCCTGGGTAGGCATCGACAGGATGCTGGTCGTCCCGGCGTCGCGGAAGGTGTACCTATTGAACGAGAAGAAGAAAAAGGATTTGTTCCTGGCAAGTGGACCACCGAAGGTGCCACCCCACTCGTGCTCGCGGTGGACGGGGACGACGGCGTCGAAGAAACCAGCCGCATCGAACGCCTCGTTGCGGAGATACTCGTAGAGGCTGCCGCGCCACTGGTTCGTACCCGACTTCAGCACGTAGCGCTCCACGCCGCCGCCTGTGTTTCCGTATTCGGCGGAATAGCCGGCGGTCGCGACCGATACCTCCTCCACCGCATCCGGCGGGAAGGTGACGTTGCGGCCGTCACCATGGATCTCCTGAGTGGCCATGGAGGCCCCCTCCAATTGAATCTCCTTGGTGCTTGCCTGGCCGCCAGAGATACTGTCCGTGAAGCCCGTGGGGTTCCCACTGTGCCCGGGTACGAGCAGCATGAAACGATTGGGACGCCGGCTGCCGCCGGACGTCAGCGGCAGATCGGCATAGGCTGTCGTGTCTAACGAAGCGCCGGTCGTACTGGTATCTGCCTGCAACAGTGTTTCGGCCGTCACTACTACCGACTCCTGCGCATTCCCGATCTCGAGAGTAAAGCCGAGGCTGGTGACGTTCGCTGCCGTGACGCGGACGTTTTCACGGACCTCGGTCCTCATACCCGGGTGAATCACCTCGACCCGGTACGTGCCACCCGGCAATGCTGCGAGGTTGTAGAGCCCCTCGCCCGTCGTCTCGGTCGAACGAAAGACACCGGTCTCGACATGCGTCGCCGTCACCGTCACACCGGGAATCACCGCCTTGGTGACATCTACTACCGTGCCTCGAATGCCACCACGTTCTGTTTGCGCCCACGCAGCTGTAGCTGAAAGGCTGATGAGCAACAGAATCACGCTGCTCGTTTTGACCATGGCAGGCTCCTTTTCATTCACTTGCTTATTGCTCGGCCGGGCTGAAGGCCAGCAACACGTTGCCTGGGCGACCATTCTGAAATCCGGTATAGCCCGACGTGACGTACACCATGCCATTCACAATAGTGGCGCCGGCGGAACCAATCGACCCGCCACGTGCCTTGACGCCGTTGACGGTTTCGAAGTCCTTCGCGGTGTTGTAGTGCCAGATCGGTCTGCCATCGAAGCTGGAGAAGGCGCGAAGCGTCCCGTCCAGCCCGGCACTAAACACCACTCCAGGAATCACACTCACGGCCGCGCTGATCCCGGGATGCTGGGCCATCGATTCCTGGGGTGGAATGTCCGCGAACCATCGCTCCAGGCCGTCCCGCAACCGGATCGCCACCAATCCTCCGTAGCCGCCTCTCATCCCGAAGTACGCTTGCTCGTCATCCGCGGCTCCACCGAACAGAATTTGCCCTCTGCTGATGTCCGAGTACCAAACCACCTTGCCCTTGTTGTCCGGATCGAGAGCCCAAACGCCACCGGACTTCTGGCCAGCCAAAACCAGCGACCTGCCATTGGGTTGATCGACGAGGATGGTCCCGGCGGAGAAATCCCAATCAGGATTCTCCGTTTCATCTGGACAGTAATAGTCGGCCGGACGGCCGCGTGCGGGTCCTCCTCGCGCCGGCGGCGGCGGGCCCGGTCGTCGATGCGCGCTTCGTGGCGGGTGTCCTGCGGCCGATGGTCCCTGTGGGCACCCCGTGTGCCACACGTCACCGTGCATCGCTTGCGTGATCCATAGAACCTTTCCGGTGTTGATGTCCATGGCCATCACCGCATTGGCTCGGCCGAGGTCGGGCGCGGAGAACGCATTGCCCGTCGAGACGTAGACGGCCTGCCGTTTAGGGTCGATTGTGACCGGACCCCAGATGCCCGCACCTGACGGTCCCAGGAACGTTACTCCGGCGTCGGTTTTTCTCAGCGAGGGCTCTTCCGGAATCGTGTATGTCTTCCAGATCTCCTTTCCCGTTGCGGCATCCAGCACCGCAACCAGGCCCCGAATCGTGCAACACGTATGGTTGAAACTCGCCGACTCGGGCTCTTCGAGCGAGGCCACGGCCACGTAGACGCGCCCCTCATGGACGGTGACGCCGGCGGTGATACGGGAGAGCGGATGGGGATCCACTCGCGTTTTCCACAGCAGCCTGCCGCTGGACGCATCCACCGAGTAGGCGTTGCCGCGAATATCGCCGAAGAACGCCGCCATCTGGGTCGACCCTCGCTTGGCAGGGCCAATCATTGGTGTGCTGCGCAAGCCCGCTTGTGCCTGGAACGACCAGTGCACGCACCCCGTCGCCGCATCCAGAGAATAGAGATATCCGGAATCGGAACCGATAAAGACCCTGCCATCCACGACCGTCGGCTGCCCGTAAGCTGAGGATGTCCAGGGCAGTCCAAACGCCCACTTGAGTTCCAGCCTCGCAACCGCGGCCGGCGAAAACCCATGGCGTCGCAACTCATCAGTGGGTCCAGACTCTTTGGGTCCGAGGCCTCCGGCCGCCTTCGCTGACTGGTAGCGATTGTTCTTCGTCATGTCCGGGCTCCATCCATTCCATGAAGGCCTGGACAGCTGCGCAACCGGAGGATGGGAGGCACACACATTCGGCATGCTGTTGGCGTTCCCACTTTCGGTGGAGCCCAATCTCCTTCCACTCACCCACTCCGCGATAGCCACTTTTTGCTCGTCCGTCAGACCGGCGGCGTCAGCGTGGCTTCGCATGCTGCCGGTGGTCATCGACTCATAGAGCTTCTCTGGCGTCAGTTGCTTCAGCATTTCCGGAGACATCGCTTCCTTGATGTCATCCTTCCCATGACACGTTAAGCAGACATTGCCGAAAATGGTGGCGCCCGCTCCCTCCGTCGCTCTCGCCGCCAGCTCACGCGGTTGCGTGGGTGACGGAGCCGGCTGTTGTGCGCGCGCGGGTCCCGACTGCGCAAAGATGGCCAACGTCACGGCGGAAGAAACCACAGCCAGCACGATTGCGTCAAAGGTTCTCATCTGGTCTCTCCTCTTCTACGACTCTGCTGGGTCCGCGCATTACTGTGCGTGAGAGTGCTGCTATAGCAGGCGCGGTACGAGGTGTCAAGGCCTCTGGTAGCGGGCAAGGACGTATTGACATGTGAGATGTGTCCAGCGCATTGTTGGCTTTTGCACATCCACGGAGGTTTCTCATGACCCGCTGTCTCTTCTGTGCCACGACCCTGCTGATCGTCGCCATGTCAGTTGCGACACGCGGCGCTGAAACGTTCGGTACGGCCCCGACCTTGTCCGAGGCGACGCCGATCGCGCAGCTGCTCGCCCGGCCTGCGGATTTCCTGGGCAAGACTGTTCGCGTTGAAGGCATCGTGACAGGGGTCTGCACGATGATGGGCTGCTGGATGGCCCTTGCACCGACAGACGCGCCGAAGGGACCGGCGATTCTCATCAAAGTAGATGATGGGGTGATCGTGTTTCCGACCAGCGCTCGCGACAAGCGCGCCACCGCGCAGGGTGTGGTCGAACGGGTCGGACCAGCCGATGCGGAGGGCCAGGAGGCCGCCCGTGAGCATGCGGAACACGAGGGACGCGCCAAGACCACTGAGGCGACCCGCCCGCCTGCGCCTTCCGGCTACGGCGCGCCAAGCTGGCAGATCAAAGCAACTGGCGCAATCGTCTATTGATATTGCTCACCGGTGACGCGGCGGTTCCGGGGAGAAGCCCGGCTCGAAGCCGCGCGCACGCTCCCGACGCTGCAGCGGATCGGTCTCCGTAGCGCGCGGCAAAATGCCGAGTCTGACGAGCTGAGGACGGAATTCGTATCGAATGTTCACTGTCTGGGCGGGTGTGGCTTCGATGTCCAACCACACCTGCGTGACGGCGTGGCCGGTCGCGCGGCCCATGCCGGTGGCCGCGTACTCGTTGTCGGCCCTCTTGGCCTCACCGGCGGGACTGGCAGCCGCGGCGTCTCGATCCCCGGCCGACCCCGACACCCGCGGTGCCTGCTCCGGGCGGTTGCGCGCGTCATCGTTGGACCTCTCGGCCATCATGGTGACCGCACGTTCCTTGAAGAACACTGCGGAGATCACGCCCAGATTGGCGGTCTTGCCAAGGGCCTGACCGTACGAGCGCTCCTCGGTCGTGAATTCGAACCGCCGCGCCTGTGTCTTGCTCGTCTGCCAGCCGCTGATGATGATCGTCTCGTACGGGTTCACCACCCACTTGCGCGCGGCAGCCGCGGTCGTTTCGCGCGCATCGATGGTGTTGAGCCCATCAACCGACAGCGCGACGGCGACACGAACGGGGTGGGGGTTTCGAAGCTGAATGGCATATTCCCGCCCCTTGATTGCTTCGATGTACCAACGCCCTTCGTGCACGTAACGTCGGACAGGAGCGCCATCAACAAGGATCTCGAGGTTCGTAGCCGGATGAGGTATGGACGAACCGGACATCCTTGGCTGCGGAGCGGCGACGACGAGCGCGAGGCTGGCGACTAGCAGGTGGGCGAAGTGCTGATTCATGTATCCTCCTACCCTTAGAACGGAGGAGGAGGGAAATCTTGCACGGCCCGAAGATCAGGCGGTGGAAATGATTGCCCGGAAAGAGGTTAGGGAGGAAGACATGAGGCGAATGCTTGTTCTCGTTCTTGCGATCGGACTGCCGGCGGCCGCCGCCGTATCAACGACTGCGCAATCAGGGCTTCAAGGTGCCGCTCCGAAACCGGTGACTCGCGCAGACTTCGAGCGCTGGAAGAAGGAGCTGTCGAACTGGGGCCGCTGGGGCAAAGACGACCAGATCGGCGCGCTGAATCTGATTACGCCGGCGAAGCGGCGGCAGGCCGCCGCGCTCGTCAAAGAGGGGATCTCCGTCTCGCTCTCACGGGACGCGGACACCGCGAAGGCCATCGATAACCCCGATCCCTTCGAGCACAGCATGATCGCAATCGGCGCCGACCGAATGGGCGTCGTGCCTCACGGCGTGGCGCATACCCACCTCGATTCGCTGGCGCACATCCATTACGACGGCGTCTTCTACAACGGCTACAAACCCGACGCTGACAGCGTGATGAAGAACGGCCATGCCAGAAATTCGATCCTCAACCTCAAGAACGGGATTTTCACGAGAGGTATCCTCGTCGATCTTCCCCGCCTCAAAGGCGTGCCGTATCTGGAACCGGGTACTCCGATTTACGCGCAGGATATCGAAGCGTGGGAAAAAATCGCAGGGGTCAAAGTCTCTGCAGGCGATGCGCTCTTCATTCGAACGGGCCGCTGGGCGCGCCGCGCGGCCGTCGGTCCGTTCGATTCAAACCGCACGGGTCGACGATCGGGGCCCAGTGCCTCGATGATTCCGTGGTTGAGACTGCGCGATGTCGCGCTCCTGGGCGGCGATGTTCCACCAAGCCTTGCCCCGTCGGATGTCGAGGGTGAAACCGGCGCGGTTCACGACTTCGCGCTCGTCTACCTCGGCGTTCACATCTTCGACAACGTCGACCTCGAAGCGCTGGCAGAAGCGGCGCAGGCGCGCAAGCGGTGGGAGTTTCTGTTGACGGTCGCGCCGCTGGCCATTCGCGGCGGCACGGGGTCGCCGGCAAACCCCATTGCGACATTTTGAGTTCAGTACATTCCTCACTCAGGCCGTGAGCCGTCTGCGCCTCCCAGGGTTCGATGGTGGTACGTCTGCCGGAAGCTCGATCGTGCGTGTGTCGCCGTTACGCCAGTACGTTATACGGACCGGCGCTCGTGGTCGCGTAGCACGTACCGCTTCGAACAACGCTATCGGTTCCTCGATGGCCTTGCCGTTCACTTCGATGATGAGATCTCCTCGCCGCATGCCCTTTTCTCTGGCGGGGCCGAACGCGCTCGTGACGACTACGCCACGCTGATTCGCGAGCTTGAACTCCTTGCGGAGCGACGGCGTGGCAAGGACTACCGTCATGCCGATCGCCTGGACGACTTGATTCGGCCCTTCAGGTGCGATGAAGTCGAATTCGGGAGCGGACGCCAGAACCTTCCGAGCCACGCGAATCGGCGCACCCGTTCGCAGCGCCAGCGCGAGCGCATCGCTCGGCCGGCTGTCAACGTCGCGAATCTTCTTCTCTCCTGCGACCCGAAGCCGAACGAGTCCAAAGTAAGTATTGTTTCGCAGATCGGTGACGACAACCTCATCAACCTCGGCGCGCAGCTCCAAGATCAGGTTTGCCATCAAATCGTGCGTCATGGGGCGCGGCGGGACCACGCCGTGAAGCACGAGCGCGATGGCTTGCGCCTCCGCACTACCTATCCAGATTGGCAGCACGCTGCCAGATTCCGGATCGCGGAGCACGACGATAGGCGATCCCGTCCGGCCGTCCACGCCAACCGTGGAAAGCTCGACCGGCACCGGGTCATCACCGCCGCTGCGCTGAGCACGGACGGCGGCGATACCCGGCCATGCGTGACACAAACAAACGATGACCGCTACGCCAACAGCGCGGCCGTTGTGGGCAGCCGCGGTCCCTCCTGCGCGCACTACTGCCTCTCGAACACCCCAACGTTGTGGATTTTCTGCCCTTGCGCGTCGGTGCCGGTCGTCGTCACAGTCCGTGTCTTGCCATCGGCCGAGGCGACGTTCCGCTGCGTGGTTGTGATCTTGCCGCCCTTCTTGCTCACCATCTCCAGCGTGCGCGCGTCGATTCGCCTCACCGCCAACATGTCCGCATTCGGATTGTTGCCGGTCACCGGCGAGTCCTTGCCGTCGAGGTTGGTCGTGTAGGAATACTGCGTCGCGCCGGAAGCCGACTCGTTCTTCACCGATACCTTGTAGCCCTGGCCGGCCGCTTCATATGTTGTGGTGATGCTCTTCGGCGCCGGCCCGGGGCTGTACGTGCTCTTCGCCACGTTGAGTCGCCAGTTGCCCACAAAGGGATCCTTCGATTGCGCATTGGCCAGCAAGGCCACCGCGAGCACCGCCGCCGAGATCATCGTGACGCGCGCAAATTTCGGAATCATGTACCCTCCTTTTAGCTGTCCGGCTGACCGGACCGTGAGCTGATATGAGCCAGGCCACGCCGACGTTCTGCTTGCGGCTCACGTGTTTTCGAGTATCCATTCGCCGCGCCGCAGAACATCGGCGTCGCCTGGCTGCCGTCTGTAACGGTCCGGCTAAAGGCGGACACCACGTACTGTCCGCCTCTCCGGTTACCGCGGAGCCGCTTGACTACGAGGGAGATGAACCGTTCGCCGAGTTCT
>JANNJO010000293.1:0-2556 GCA_031395755.1 Acidobacteriota bacterium | reverse complement strand
ACAGCGCGCCTTCCTGAAAGACCATGCCGATGTCGGCGCGCACTTTTCTCATCTGCTCTTCCGTGTACTCGTCCACACGCTGGCCGTTCACCCAGATCTTGCCGGCGTCCGGCTTCAGCAGCCCGAGAATGAGCTTGAGTGAGATCGACTTACCGGCGCCGCTCGCGCCGAGGATGATCTTCGTGTGTCCGCGCCCGAGCGTGAAACTCACGTCGCGCAGCACGACCGTGTCGTCGAACGCCAGCGAGACATGATCGAAGACGATGATCGGACCGTCCTGCCCGGGTTGACGTTCCGCCGCAGCGGTGCGTGTTTGCAACGTGTCCACGTAACTAATAGAACAGCGTAATCATCAGCCGTGTGATGAAGAAGTCCAGCACCAGAACCGCCACAGACGCGGCCACGACCGCGTTCGTCGTCGCGCGGCCGACGCCCTGTGTCCCGCCTTTCGTACGCAACCCGACGTGGCACCCGATGCTGACGATCGCAAATCCAAGGAAGAAGGGCTTCGCCAGCCCCATCCAAACGTCCTGCATGTAAAGCCCGTCGGTAATCGATTTCCAATACACGCCTGACGGTACCTGCAGCTGTTGAATGGCGATGATCGATCCGCCGAAAATCCCCATGAAGTCGGCGATGACGGTGAGGATCGGCGCCATCAGGACGCCGGCGATGAGGCGCGGCACCACCAGCTTGCGAATCGGGTCGGTTCCGAGGGCGCGGAGGGCGTTGATCTGATCGGTGACCACCATCGAGCCGAGCTCGGCGGCAATGCCCGAACCCACTCGGCCGGCGAGCATCAGCGCCGTCAGCACGGGCCCCAGCTCCTTCACCATCGACGCACTGACCAGGCGGCCCACGACAGGACGTGCGCCGAACTGATCGAGCGTGAGGCCGCTCTGCAGCGCCAGCACCGCGCCGGTAAAGATGCCGGTCAACAACACAACGGTGAGCGATCCCAGACCGATCGCGTCGAGCTGCTCGACGACATCGTGGAAATAGAACGGACGGCTGAACGTCGCGCGCGTCGCGGCCCAGCTGAGAATGACGTATTCTTGAACTTCCGCAACGGCCGACTTCAGCCAGTCATCAAACGCCTTCAGCACATCAGCTCCGGGTCGACCGCCCGGCAACGAGCCCCAGCTCGCGCCCCTTCAAGGTCTTGATTTTGTCACGCAGCGATGCCGCCCGCTCAAAATCCAGATTCGCGGCCGCCTGGCGCATCTGCGCCTGTAACTCTTCAATGCGAGAATCCAGCTCTTGTGGGCTGAGGTAGGCTTCACGGTCCTCCATGACCACCGGCGTCGAATAGTCGAGGTGGTAAATGCTCAGCGACGCGTCGTCGATAGCTTTGACGATGGATGCCGGCGTGATGCCGTGCTGTGTGTTGTAGGCCTCCTGCACCTGCCGCCGCCGCCCGGTTTCGTCGAGCGCGATCCGCATCGACTGGGTCACTACGTCAGCATACATGATGACCCGGCCGTTTACGTTGCGCGCCGCGCGGCCCGAGGTTTGGATCAGCGATCCCGCGGAACGCAGGAACCCCTCCTTGTCGGCGTCCAGAATGGCTACGAGCGACACTTCTGGCAGGTCCAGCCCCTCCCGGAGCAGGTTGATGCCGACCAGCACGTCGAACACGCCTAGCCGGAGATCGCGGAGGATCTTTATGCGGTCGAGCGTCTCCACTTCAGAGTGCAGGTATTGGACCTTGACGCCGAGCTCCTGGTAATACGTCGTCAGGTCTTCGGCCATCCGCTTCGTCAGCGTCGTCACCAGCGTTCTCGTGCCCTCGGCGGCACGCACGCGGATCTCTCCCAGCAGATCGTCGATCTGCCCTTTGACCGGACGTATTTCGATTGGCGGGTCCGTCAAGCCAGTCGGACGGATGATCTGCTCCACCACGACCCCGCCCGCCTTCGCGAGCTCGTACGGTCCAGGCGTGGCCGACACGAACACCGTCTGGCGCGCCCGTCCTTCCCACTCCGCGAACGTCAGCGGCCTGTTGTCGAGCGCCGACGGCAGGCGGAAACCGAACTCCACCAGCGTTTGCTTGCGAGAGCGATCGCCGTGATACATCCCCCGAATCTGCGGGACGGTCTGATGGCTTTCGTCGACGATGACGAGCGCGTCGTCCGGCAAATAGTCGAGCAGCGTCGGTGGAGGCTCTCCGGGCGCGCGGCCAGTGAGGTGGCGCGAGTAGTTTTCGATGCCGTGGCAGTACCCGATCTCCTTCATCATCTCGAGGTCGAACATCGTCCGCTGATGCAGGCGCTGCGCTTCGAGCACCTTGCCACTGCTCTCGAGATCGCCGCGCCGCTCTTCGAGTTCGGCTTTGATGGTGACCACCGCCTCTTTCAACCGCTCGCGTCCGGTGACGAAGTGCGACTTGGGAAACACGGTGGTGCGTTCGTGGCGGCGCAGCGCCTTGCCGGTAAGCGGATCGAACGACGTGAGCTCGTCGATCTCGTCGCCGAACAGGCCGATGCGCAGCGCGAACTCTTCGTACGAGGGATACACCTCGATGATGTCGCCGCGGACACGGAACGTGCCGCGCGC
>JANNJO010000288.1:0-21072 GCA_031395755.1 Acidobacteriota bacterium | reverse complement strand
ACAGGAATCTAGCGGTATGCATGTGGGAGATCGCCGTGCGCCAGAGCGAGATTGAGCGAAACATCCTCAACGCCGTAAAGGTGCTTCGAAACGTTCACAGGGAGACCAACTCCTTGATCGTGAGCCTCGATGGCGCGCTGGCTGGTCGGGGCTGGCAGAGTCTGAACATAAATAAAAATACGGTTGGCCTGTGGTGGACCGGGGCGAAGCTTGACGCTCCGGATGGCTGGATGGCAACAATACTGAACCGTGCGTACACCAATCCCGCCCATCCACGGCGCGTGATTCTCGTCGAAATCTACCTGGCTCCGAAAGATGGCGCCCCCCCGTCGTCGCTATGGCCGCTCTATCCCTTGGTCCCAAGTCGATGGCAAAGAACCTCTGGGACGAGGACGGCTGGAAATGGCAGTACCCTGGCCCTTGGTTCAATGCGGGTGACGGTGTCCTCAATAGAGAGTCGATGCGGCGTGTCGTTCCCACAGCCCTTCAACCCCGCGGTCGTGTCGTGCCCCTTTGTGATCTGGACAAGACCAACCTTGTCGAACTGGTTGTAGAGCCCGTCCTCAAACTCGTGCAGAGCGTACCGCTGGAATAGCGAGCGCCGCCGGTTGCCTGAGTGCCGGTTCCACACCACTTTCAGATAGGTGCAGCTTCATGACTGCTCCTTTTCCTGACGACGTTCGTCACTTCGTCGAGTCCACGGCGTGGACATTCGCCAAGACGTACGCCGCGACGTGGCCCCACGAGTACGTCGTCGAGAACTCGGAGAACGCCCCAATGATCTTGGCGCTCGCGCGCCATATCTTCGAGCACGAAGTCGACGGGCGCTTTTACTCCCAGGTCCGCAAATACCATCACGAGGGCGGGAAGGTCTATTGGTCAATGGACGACACGGCCGAGGAGACGGGCCTTATCAACCGTTGCAACAAGGCTCAGACCTACGAAACGCGGCTCGCAGCGGGAACTCTTCCGAACGAGCAGTCTCCACTGTCGAAGGGTCGTCCAACACGCGCTGGAGCCGGCGACGCTGGGGCATTGGAAGCACCTCCGCTCAGTGCTGTCGATAGCCTCATCGGGAGATCAGCAGTCGTGAGGTACGAGGGCGTGAGGTTTCGGTGGTTCGGACAGAACGAATATACCGAGCTGACGGGGCAGGTTCTGACGCGGTGTGGGCAAGCCGGCCCCGAGATGGTACTCGACGTTGCTGATCTAGATGGTGATGGCCCTTACTTGATCGTTGGGCGCGTACCCGCTGGCAAAACGTACTTTGCCGGGATCAACTCTGCTCGAACTCGGCGGAACGAAGTCGCTGCTTCGTGGGCTTCCGTCGAAACGGGTTTCGTCGGGCGATGGATTGAGGCGCGAATTGAGTACCTATTCACCTTTGTGATACCGAACGAAGAAGATGAGCAGAAGTGATCACCACGATCATGCAACAACACCAGCGGCGTCATCTCTGTCGAGCGCTCGTTCGAACGGCCGTCCAACATGGCATGCAGCCGACGGCGCCGAGGATCCGTTCGCGCCGCGGCTCATGCCTGGCGTTGGACATCGCGAACACCAACTCGCTGCTTCACCACGGTAGACTCCTCTCGTGCTCTTGCCGAACGCGGATCAGGCCGAAATCGCTCCCGAGAAACTTCGGGACTATTTGCTGTCCACCGGGCATCCGCACGGTCGCTTCAAGGCACGGTTCTTGAGGGCGCTCGGTTTCTCGGCTGAACGGTGGGAGGAACTTGAGCTAGCGCTGCGTACGCAGCACTTGACGCAGGACGCCGAGCCCGCACCCCGCGCAGCGCACGGCCAGAAGTTCACGATTCGCGCTATTCTGGATGGGCCAGCCGGGCAATCGGCGGTAGCCGTCAGCGTGTGGTTCATTCGGACCAACGAGACCGTTCCGCGATTCGTAACGGCGTATCCAGGAGGCGGCCAATGACGTTCCATACTCTCGATGTCGTTGTACTGGACGAAGACCTGCCAACGCACGGTTTGAAGCGTGGCGATCTTGGCACTGTTGTCGACGTGTACTCCGCCGAGGCGGTTGAGGTCGAGTTTGTCACCGCGTCGGGGCGTACGCAGGCGCTCGTGACGCTTCCCCCTTCTGCCGTGCGCCAAGTCGCCGACGACGATCTGGTCGCCGTTCGTCCCGCAACGCGCCGCGATGTCTAACAGGCGCTGCACCCGTCGGCGCCGCAAAACCTCCGGGGTAAGTCGCGACAGGTGTGTGCGGCGCCGCGGGTGAGCGCCAATGCGTTGGACTAAACCGCAACCCATCGGCAATGTGACTCGGGTTGCCGGTTTCGTAATGGTGAGGCAGTGGACGAAATCTCGGCAACGAAGGAGCGTCGAGCATGACACGAGGGCCAGCGAAGCGTGATCATTGGCGCATCACAGGTGCGCTCGTTGCTGTCGTGGTCGCGACAAGCCTCTTCCGGGTCGTCCCCGCGCAAGTGCCTGTGCAGGATCAGCAGCCACCGGGATCCGCGTTACGTCCGGCGGTGATGGGGCCCTCCGGCGGCGTGTCCACAGGTCATCCGCTCACGACGGCCGCGGCGTTTGGAATCCTGCTGAAGGGCGGGAATGCGTTCGACGCGGGGGTGGCGGCGCTCCTCGCCGGCGGCGTGCTCGAGCAGGATCTCTACAGTCTCGGTGGCGAAGCGCTGGTGCTCGTGTATCCGAAGAAGGAAGCCAAGGTCACTTCGGTCGTCGGCCAGGGCTGGGCGCCGCACGCGGTGGACGTGGACTGGTACCTCTCGCGCCAGAAGACCCTCCAGGGCGAGGGGCTCGATCCGGCCGTCGTGCCGGGCGCGCTGCATGCCGCGCTCACGGTGCTCGAACGTTGGGGCACCATGAGCTTCCAAGACGTGACAGCCCCGGCGATTGCCTACGCGGAGCACGGCTTTCCCATGCGATCGAGCACGGCACGCGCGATTCAAAACGAGCTCAAGTTCTTCGAACGTTGGCCGGGGAACAAGGCGTACTGGCTCAAACTCGACGGCTCGCTCTACAAACCTGGTGAGACCATCAAGCTGACGGCCACCGCCAGAACGCTGCGACGCATGGTCGAAGCCGAGCGCGGCGCGAAAGCTCGTGGACGCACCGCCGGCATCACTGCGGCGCGTGATCGCTTTTACAAAGGAGATATCGCCCGCGAGATGGTCGCGTTCCTGCGCAAGCACAACGCGCCGTTCGACGAAAGCGACTTCGCCGAGTACTTCGCGCGGATCGAGGAGCCGGCGCGGACGACCTATCGCGGCTACACCGTCTACAAGCACGGGTTCGGCAGTCAGGGTCCGGTGTTGCTGCAGACGCTCAATATCCTGGAGCAGTTCGATCTCCACGCGATGGGCCATGCGAGCGCCGACTACCTCCACACGATCGTTGAGGCGATGAAGCTCGCATACGCCGACCGCGATTCCTACTACGCGGACCCGGCGTTCGTGAAGGTGCCATCTGAAGGGCTCCTTTCGAAGGCCTACGCGAAGGAGCGCGCGTCGCTCATCGATTCGACGCGCGCGTCGTCGGCGTTTGTGGCCGGCGATCCGTTTCGGTTCGACTCTCAGGTCAAAGAGTGGCCGTACTGGAAGGCCGACGTCCGCGCGGGCGGGCCGACGGCGCGCACGGCATCCGATCCATTGATCCTATCCTCACTCGGGCAGGACTCCGCGGGGGTGTCAAAGGACACCACGCACATGGCCGTCATCGACAAAGACGGCAACATCTTCGACGTCACTCCGAGTGGTGGGTGGGTGCCCGGTGCCGTGATCCTCGGCGACACGGGCATCGGCATGAGCGTTCGCGGCGAACAGTTTTGGCTGGACAAGACGAAAGCGAACCAGATTCGTCCGCGCGCGCGCCCGCGCTACACGTTGACGCCGAGCCTGGTCTTCAAGGGCGACACGCCGATGATGGCGCTCGGCACGCCTGGTGGCGATAACCAGGATCAGACGATCCTGCAGGCCTTCTTGAGCGTAGTGGAGTTTTGGGACGACTGGTATCCGAACCTGCATGCCGCGTTCGAGCGGCCCCGAGTGCAGACTTTGCATTTCTACGGGTCATTCTGGCCACACGAACCAGGGTTCAACAAGCTCAATGTGGAGGCGACGGTGCCCGACGCGGTATACAACGAGCTCCGCGCGCGTGGCCACGACGTGAGCCGGCTGCGGCCGTTTGGCATGGCCGGCTGCGCCACGGCCGTCATGATCGACCCGACGTCGGGCAATCGGTTCGCTGCGGCGGATCCGCGCCGCGACTGCTACGCGATGGCGTACTGAGGCGCGTCTTCGCGCAGCGCTCCTGATCTCCTCGCCTCCTGTTCACAATCCCACGCGCGCGTGGTTACTTCGCGTCGCCAATCCACTTCTTCAGTGGCTTTGTAAACATGAGGAGCAGGAGACCGGTGCCCACCGAGAACATCGTGACGGCGCCGAAGAGCTGCGGCAGCGGCAGCGAGGCAATCAGGCCCCCCACGCGGCCGGCGACGAGGTTGCCAAGTGCGGCGCCCATGAACCAGACCCCCATCATCTGGCCGACATACCGCTGTGGCGAAAGCTTGGTGATGCTGCTCAACCCGATGGGGCTGAGACAGAGCTCGCCGACGGTGTGAAAGAAATAGGTCGCGACCAGCCAGCTCGGGCTGACGGGATTCTCGAGCGTCGCCGACATCGACGCCCACGCCAGCACGGCGAAGCCGACCCCGAGGAACATCAGGCCGAAGGCCATCTTCGCGGGAATCGACGGGTTGCGCGCGCCGAACCAGAGCCACAGCGCGCTGAACAGCGGCGCGAGCAGGATGACGAAGGTCGAGTTCACCGACTGCAGCCAGCTCGCCGGCATCTCCCAGCCGTTGATGACGCGATCGGTGAGCCGATCGGCGAACAGATTCATCGACGACCCGGCCTGCTCGAAGCCCGACCAGAAACATGCCGCGGCCAGGAAGCACACGGCGATCACGCCGACGCGCTTCTTTTCGATCAACGTCAAGCCGCCGAAGAACGCAACGTAGAGCAGGAAGACGGCCGCAAGCGACACGATGAACACGCCGGTCGAGTCGACGAAGCCGACGAGCGTTATCTGAATCACGCCGATCGCCTGCAGCGCGCCAAACACCAACGCAAGTCCCACCGCCATTTGGAGGCCAATGACCAGGCTGCGACGTGCAGCGGCGCGCGCGGCCGGGGATTTCGCCTCGTCTTTCAGCTCCCCTGCGGTGCCGAGATGTCGGGCACCCGCTGAGTACTGGATGAGGCCGAGCACCATCCCCACTCCCGCAGCGCCGAACCCGAGGTGCCAGTCGATGTTCTCGCCCAGGTAACCGCAGATTAACGGGCCGAAGAAGCCGCCGACATTGATGCCCATGTAATAGATCGAGAATCCCGCGTCCCGCCTCGATCCACCCTCCGGATAGAGATCGCCAACCATCGCGCTGACGTTCGGCTTCAGCAGGCCTGTGCCGATGACGATGAACGTGAGGCCGATGTAAAAGGCGATGAGCGAAGGAATCGCGAGCGTGAAGTGGCCCGCGGCGATGATGACCCCGCCCCAGAACACGGAGCGTCGCAATCCGAGGAGGCGATCCGCCACCCAGCCCCCGGGGAGCGTGACGACATACACAGCGGCGGTGTACAACCCGTAAATAGCGGTCGCCGTTACATCGTCCAGTCCCATGCCGCCGGTCGCGATGGCGTTGGTCATGAACAGCACGAGGATGGCGCGCATCCCGTAGTAGCTGAACCGCTCCCACATCTCCGTGAAAAAGAGCGTGGACAGGCCGCGCGGATGGCCGAACCAGCGTTCGTCAGTCATCGAAGCGATCGATCATAATCGGCTGCGCGCCCTCCCAGAGCGTGAGCCGTCCCAGATCGGCCAGGTGCTCGGCGCCGGACACGACGGTTAGGAAATGATTGCCGGCCAGCAGGCCTGCCTTGCTGCCGAACTGCGTGCGGCCATACGGGATGAGGATTTCGGTTTCGCTGATGCCTCCAGGATAAAGGAGGATTTCGCCGGGCAACGGGTACGTCGTCGCATTCTCAGGTGGCACGGCGATCGCACGATCGCCGAGCGGCACCCACGTCGACTCGCCGCTCCAGCGAACGTGAAGCAGCTTCTCTTTGAACGGCAGCAGGTTGAGGAAGGCCGCGCACGTGAGCGGCGCCTTCGCCGCCTCGAGCCGCGCCTTGAACGTATACGGGCCTGCCGTGATCAGCAAATCAGACATGAGCTCCACGGTCCGGCTAAAGCCGGACACTACGTACTGGCTGAACGAACTTGCCGCGAGTCTCGGCCATGATCTTGCCGTCGGCGAAGATCGTCTCGCCGCGACGGATGGTCCGGACGATGGCGCCCGTGAATGACGACCCGATATACGGACTGATTTTGTGTCGCTGCAGCAACCGTTCCGAGTCCAGCGTATACGAACGCGACGGATCGAGCAGCATAAGATCGGCGTCGTTTCCGACCGCCAGGCTGCCTTTCCGGGGAATGTTGAAACGCGCCGCGGGATTCCCCGCGATCAGCACCGCGATCCGCTCGAAGCGCAGGCGGCGCCCGTCGACACCCCGCTCGAGCAGCACGGCGAGCGTCGACTGGACTCCCGCGATGCCGCCCCACGAATCCCGGAAGTCCCCCTCCTTTTTCATCGACGGATCCGATGGCGAATGGTCGGACGCAATGATGTCGACGCGATCCTCGAGCAGCTCGCGCCACAGCCCGTATTGTTCGTCCGCGTCGCGCAACGGCGGGGCGCACTTGGCGATGACGCCGAGGCGATCGAGATCTTCGTCGGTGAAGAACAGGTAGTGCGGACATGTTTCCACAGACACGTCAACACCGCGAGCTCTCGCGTCGGCCGCTTTCACCACCCCGCTGCCGGAGCTCACATGGACGATATGAAGCTTCACGCCCGTGCTGGCGGCCATCTCGAGAGCCTGCACAATGGCTTCGACCTCTGCCGCCACCGGGCGAGAAGCGAGAAACTCCGCGGCACTCGATCCGCCCGTTTCGGTGGACAGCCGCTGCATCATCGCATCATCTTCGGCATGTACGGCGACCGGCAGCCCGATCCGCGCGGCTTCGGTCATGCCTTCCCATAGCGTCTTCTCATCCGCACGCGGAAATTCCGGAAGCCCTGAATCGCACATGAACGCCTTGAACCCGACGACGCCGCGGTCGGCCATTTCGGCCATGTACTGCACCGAACCTGGCACCAAGCCGCCCCAGATTCCGAAATCGGCGATCGACGCAGCTTCCAGGGCGGCCCGTTTGCGATCGACTTCTCGCGCCGTGACCGTACACGGCGTCGAGTTGAGCGGCATGTCCAGGAATGTCGTCCCGCCCCCGGCCGCGAGCGCGTGGCTTCCGGTCTCGGCACCTTCCCATTCCGTGCGCCCCGGCTCGTTGAAGTGCAGGTGCACGTCGATCAGTCCCGGAAATACGTGCAGGCCACGCGCGTCGATCTCGTCACCACTGCCCGGCAATTCCGGCGCGACTTCGACGATGCGGCCGCCATCGATTCGGATGTCCGCCCTCTTCCGGCCATCCGGAAATACGAGCGTCCCGCCGCGAACGATCGTGTCAGCCAAGGGGCACCTGCGCGAGCTCGTCAAGGAACATGAGGCCGGCCTCCAGAGCCGCCGCCACGTCTTCCTCTCGGACGGATTCGGCGGGGTGATGGCTGATGCCTCCTGCGCACCGGAGGAACAGCATGCCTGCGGGCATTCGACCAGCGAGCACCATCGCGTCGTGACCGGCACCGCTCGACATGCGGTGGGCGGGAAACCCGGCGCGCTCGACCGCGCGATCGAGCATCGCGGCAATCGACGGCGCCATGGAAACCGACGCCTGATCGACCCGCAGCTCGGACGTGACCGTCAGCCCGCGGCGTGTCGAGATTTCTTCGGCGGCTCTCGACAGCCGCTCGGCCGAGGCCTTGCGCATGGGATCGGCCGGATGGCGGACATCGAGCGACACGGTCGCTTTTCCCGCCACGACGTTCCCTGCTCCAGGCTCCACGTCGATGCGGCCAACCGTCGCGACAAGGCCTGACGTGGTCAGCGCCTCGCGCTCCACCTCTGTGATCCACGCAGCGGCGCCGGCCAGCGCGTCCTTCCTCAGTTTCATCGGGGTCGTCCCCGCATGCCCCGCCATCCCGCTGAAGGTCATCTCGGCGCGGCTCTGCCCGGAAATTACGTCGACGACCGCGAGGGGAAGATTGAGATCGTCGAGGACGGGGCCCTGCTCGATATGGAACTCGAGATATCCAAGCGAATTCGCCGACGCCTGCGCATCAGGAATACGATTGGGGTCGAGGCCGAAGCCGCGGATCGCGTCACGTACGGTTCTTCCCGACTCGTCCGTGCGATCGAGCAGCGCCGGATCGAACGATCCGGCCAGCGCGCGGCTGCCGAGAAACGGCGCGCCGAAGCGCACCCCTTCCTCATCTGAGAAACCGACGACCTCGATGGCAAAGGGAAATCGCATTTCGCCGAGCAGCTCGACGAGCGCGACCGCCAGGACGACCCCGAGCACGCCGTCGAAAGCGCCCGCGTTCGGCACCGTGTCGAGATGGGAACCGATGAAGAAACGGGGAGCGGACGCCGCGGGCGCCTGTGACAGGATCGGCGGATACACGCCGCGAAGGTTCCCGATAGCGTCCACGCGGACGGTCATGCCGGTGCGCGCCATCCAGGCGGCAAGCGCCGTGTGGACATCGCGCATGGGCCTGGACAGGAAGGTCCGGGTCGTCACGGCGCGATCTTCAGACAGCTTCGCGAGTTGCCGGCACCAGCGGATGACTTCGCGGGCCTGCTCGGTTGACGTCATGAGCCGCGATAGGTGCTGTAGCCGTACGGCGAGACAAGGAGGGGGACGTGATAGTTGCCGGCCGAGCTCGCGACGCCGATGCGGATCACGATGACGCCCATGAACGGCGGGTCGGTCAGCGTCACGCCCAGCCGGTGAAAATAATCTGCGGCGTGAAACGACAGCTCGTAGATACCGGTCTCGAGGCTGTCGGCGGAGACAAGCGGCGCGTCGGTCCGGCCGTCGGCGTTGGTGGTGACGGCAGCAATGAGACGCCGGTCGGCCCCCTTCACCAGGTGCAGCTCGACGGCGATGCCGTGCGCGGGCGTCCCGCGCGTGATGTCCAGAACGTGGGTGGAGATGCGAGCCATTCTTAAGTAAGAAGTATGAAGTAAGAAGTAAGAAGTGGGTCTTAGCGCTTCAACGTCAATCCGAGACATCCATACGGCGGCCGCGCATCAGTGTAGACGCCCAGCTCATCTCCACGCTCGGCAATCGTATCCCAAGTGCGATTGCTGGCCTCCAGATGCACCTCGGAGATCGCGGGAATTTCGGTGAGCAGCATCGTGCCCATCCGGTAGATCACCTGCTGGATGCTGCCCGACTCAGCCGCCGTGAACACCTCGCGCACGACTCGCCTTATCATTTCCGTGACGGCGCCTCCCGTGAAGGCGGCCTCCTGCGTGACGAAGCGCCATTCGAGGTCGAGCCACATGTGAAGCGGCCGATTCTTGAGGTCGGGCAGCGTCGTGTACTCGTCGCGGACAAAGCCCTGAAACGCGCTCCCGCCGAGCCGGAGCAGCCGGAAGCCGGCAAGGCCGGATGCGATCTCGCGGATACCGCTGCGATCGATTTCGATTCTGGCCGTCGCGCGGTCCGGGCCGGTGGGTGCGAACGCGATGTCGCCGCCGAGAGCCGCGTACGGAATCTCGGACGCAGAAATCTGCAGCCCCTCGACCTGCGCATAGGTCTTGAGGAATTTCTCTCCGAGAAAGCGGCAATACGACTCGAGATCGTACCCCTCGAAATTCATCGTTTCGCGCTGGATGAAATTCTTCATCGAGTCGGTGGCGATCAACGCGCTGTTGTCGCCTTCTGTGTAGGTTCTCCAGAAGGCCTCACCGTAGAGCAGCATCAGGACATTCGCGCCAAACACCGGGCTCTTGCCATCAGGCGCGCGGCCGTCACGGTTCAACCGGTAGGCGATGACATCGCCTTTCCCGTAATAGTGGCGCTTGTGGCCTGACGCAAACTGATTCACGCGATCACATCCTCCAGGCGGAATCGCGCGATGCGGTAAACCTGCCGAAGGGCCTGACCGATCTCCGCGTCGCGCGTCGCGGGCAGCCGTGCTTCCAGCGCGCTGAGAATATCCTGCTTCGTGCTGCCCCTCACGGCATATAAGAAAGGAAAGCCAAACTTGTCGCGGTACGCACCGCTGAGCGCGCTCAGGTGATCGAGCTCGGAGCGGGTGAGGCTGTCGAGCCCCGCGCCGGCCTGCTCCCGCTTGGACGCGTGCGACAGGTCATCGGTGGTGTCCGGCTTCAGCCGGACCGCGCCCAGATCCGGATGCGCACAAAGCAGCGCCAGCTGCTCATCGAAAGCGGCGGATGCGACCTGGGACGTCATCGCCGCATGAAGGGCGTCAAGGCTGTCGAACGGCCTCCGCGCCCATGCGCGCTCCGCGACCCACGGCGAGCTCTCGAACACCCATCCGACCGCCTCGACAAAGGCACGCTGATCTTTGGCGTTCAAATCGTCAAGCGTCATTCTTAGTCGCGGTGGCCCCAACACCCCGCTCCGCAAATACTGTCTGCCCTTCCACTCGAACCTCACGCACGCTCTCGGATCCGGCCAGCGTGAAGAGCGAGGCGAGCGCCTGGCTGGGGCTCTCGGCGTGTCTCACAACCGATTCGAGAACGCTATCCGCCGGAGGACGCAAGTACACAAAATCCGCGGCCCTTCCCTCGCGAAAGTCGCCGATGTCCTCCTCGAGCCCGAGCGCCTTCGCGCCGGCGAGGGTCGTCAGGTACAGCAAACGCGCGGCATCGAGCGGCATGGGATCGGAGGCCAGGCGCTGCATCAAATACGCCTGCAGACCTTCCTTCAACATCCCGAATCCCAGCCCACCGCCGACATCCGTTCCGAGCGAGCAGGTCACGCCCGCATCGATATGCCGCGCGAGCGGAAAACAGCCGCTGCCCAGCGCGGCGTTGCTGCCCGGGCAATGCGCCACGGCCGTTCCGGCGGACGCGAGCCGATCGAGCTGCGATGGGGTGGTGTGGACGTTGTGCGCCATCACCGACCGATCGCCGCTGAGGTGGTAGCGCTCGTAAACCGCCAGGTAATCGGAGGCCCACGGAAACAAGCGTCCGATCTCCGCAATTTCGCCCTGGTTCTCGTTGATGTGGGTCTGCAGCCTCACGTCACGATGCTCGCCCATGAGCTGCTGGCAGACTTCGAGCACCGCCTCCGAGGTTGAGACCGCGAAGCGCGGCGTCACGGCATACAGCAGGCGCCCGCGCTTATGGTACCGCTCGATGAGCAGCGTGCTCTCCCTGTAGGCCTGCTCCGCCGTGAGATGCAGATCGGGACGCAACAGTCGATCGGAGAGGACCAGGCCCGACACGATGCGCAGGCCGGACGCTGCTGCCCCCTCGAACAACTGCGCCATCGCTCCCGGGAAGTGGGCCCCGACGACGAGCGCCGTGGTCGTCCCGTGCGACGCAAGCGCGCGCAGGAACCGTCGTGCGGTGTCGGCGGCGTAGCGGGCATCGGCCATGCGCGCTTCCTCCGGCAGCGCGACGTGCTCGAGCCAGTCGAGGAGCGTGCGGCCCATCGCGCCGAGGATGCGCAACTGGGGAAAGTGAACGTGGGCGTCGATGAATCCTGGGAGCAGAAATCCGCCGCGCCAATCGATCGTCGTTGCGCCCGGATTGGCGGTCCGGACGGCCACGTACTCCCCGCACGCGGCGATCCGACCCCCGCTGACGAGCAGGCCGCCGTCTTCGTGACAGACGAGCGCGCGTGGATCGCTGATATCGCGCAAAAATGGATTCTCCGGCGTATGAAAGATCGTCGCGCGGAAAAGTTCCGCCGTCATGTGAGGGCTGGGCGCTCGGAGCGGGCACGCCGGATGGCAAAGAAAACTCGCTCGGGTGTTGCCGGGCTGTCAAAGGTCGCCGGCCTCCGCGAACCGCCGCCTTCGGCGAAGGCGGCGACAGCATCGCGGATGGCCTCGCGGACCGAAATCGCGAGCATCAGCGGAGGCTCACCCACCGCCTTGCTGCCCATCACAACATCCGGCTGCGTCGCACGCTGCAGCATGTCGACGTTGAAAATGTCAGGGACCTCCGACCACGATGGCAGCTTGTAGGTAGACGCGCCTCCCGAGCTCACGCGCCCCTTCGCGTCCCACAATAGCTCCTCAATCGTCAGCCAGCCCAACCCCTGCAGGAATCCACCTTCGATCTGCCCGCGATCGACGACAGGAGAGAGCGAATCGCCCACGTCCTGCAGGATGTCCGTCCGCAGAACGCGGCACTGGCCGGTGAACGCGTCGACTTCGACCTCCGACACGGCGGCGCCGTATGCGTAGTAGTGGAACGGCCGCCCTCGAGCCGTCTTGGGATTGAAATGGATGTCGGGCGTTCGATAGAACCCTTCAGCAAACAGCGGCACCCGCTGTTTGTATGCCGTCTCGCACAACGCGCCGAAGGCGATCGATTTGTCTCGCCCCGACACCACACCATTCTCGAACTGCACCTCGGACCAGTCACAGTCAAAAACGGCGGCCGCCACGGCCGCGAGGCGTGTTCTGATCTGCACGCACGCATCCTCGACGGCGGCGCCGTTCAGATCGCTGCCCGAAGACGCCGCCGTGGCGGACGTGTTCGGCACCTTGTCGGTGCGCGTCGACATCACCCGCACCTGCGACGTCGCGACGCCGAGGCTCTCGGCCGCAATCTGCAGGATCTTGGTGAACAGCCCCTGCCCCATTTCCGTGCCGCCGTGGTTCACCTGGACGGTTCCGTCGCGATACAGCAGGACCATCGCGCCGGCCTGGTTATAGAACGTGGCGGTAAAAGAGATGCCGAACTTCACCGGCGTCATCGCAAGCCCACGCTTTTGACGCGTGCTGCGCGCGTTGAAGCCGGCCACGGCCACGCGCCGGCTGTCGAACGCACTTGTGCCTTTCAAGGTGTGCCAGATGAGCGCGATGCGGTCGGCGTCACGCACCGGCTCGCCGTAGTGGGTCTCGTCGCCCTGCCTGTAGAAATTTCGTTCACGCACGACGTCTGCAGGCAACCCGAGCCGTTGCGCCGCCTGCGCCAGGATCTCTTCGATCACGAGCATCCCCTGAGGCCCGCCGAACCCGCGAAACGCGGTCTGGGATGTCTTATGCGTCCGGCAGACGCGGCCCGTCGCCTCCACGGCCGGCAGCTTGTAGGCATTGTCCAGATGAAAAAGCGAACGCCACATGATCGGCTCGGACAGATCGAGGCTCCATCCGCCATCCGAAAACAGCTGAATCCGAACACCGTTAATCCTGCCGTCATTCTCGAAACCGGCGGCATACGTTGCGAGATAGGGATGGCGCTTGCCGGTGAGCGCGATGTCCAGCTCCCGGGTGAGCCTCACGCGCACCGGGCGCTGCGTCTTCCAGGCGCCGAGCGCGGCGATGGCGGCGTACGGGTTGGCCTGCACTTCTTTCCCGCCAAACGCTCCACCCATCCGCAGGCACTCCACCATGACCTGGTTCCGCGGCACGCCGAGCACGCGCGCGACGACTTCCTGCGTTTCCGAAGGGTGCTGTGTCGAAGAGTGGACCGAGATGAAGCCGGACTCATCGATCCACGCCAGCGACGCGTGTGTCTCGAGATAGAAATGCTCCTGTCCGCCAATCTTCAGCTCGCCTTCGATGCGGACAGGGCTCGACTCGATGGTCGAAGTGTCGCCGTCGGCGATCCGAATGGGCTCATTGAGAAAGCTGCCGGCGTCAATGGCCTGCTCGATCGTCAGAATGGCAGGCAGCGGGTCGAACTCGGCGGTCACCCTTTCTGCGCCGAGCCGGGCGGCCTCGAGCGTCTCGCCCAACACCCACGCGATCGGCTGCTGATAGAACAGCACCTCGGTCGGAAAAAGCGGCTCATCGTGACGGTTCGCGCCGCTGTTCCCTTCGCCCGGCACGTCATCCTGCGTAAGTACGGTGAGCACGCCAGACACTTCGAGAGCAGGGGAGGCATCGAGTTGGGTGACGAACGCGTGCGCGTGCGGTGCCAGCACCGGCCAGGCGTGCAGCAGACGCGCGAAACGGCCGCACAAATCGTCCACATACAGCGCATCGCCGGTCACGTGACCACGCGCGCTCTCGTGCGGGACAGGCGCGCCGGCAATCCTCACAGCCGGCACTCCAGCTGATACTTTTCTACGAGGCCTTTGGACACCTCCAGCCGGTACTCCCTGGAGCCGCGATGATCGTCCACCGGCCGGAGCGTTCGCTCGAGGATCTGCTGCACGCGCCCCACCGCCGCCTCGTTCCACGGCTGACCGGCGATGGCGTTTTCGGCCTCGATGATCCGGAGAGGCGTCGCTGCGACGCCGCCAAACGCGAAACGCGACCGCCGCACGAAACCGCTCCCGTCCAGATCGAGCGCCATGGCCGCCGCCACCGTGCTGATATCGTCGGACGGCCGTTTGGCGATCTTGTAGAAACGTACGAACTGCGGCAGCGGCTTCGGAATCTCCACGGAGATCAGCAGCTCGCCGGCCGCCATGGCGGTCCTGCGATACCCGCGGAAGAACGCATCAAGCGGAACGGTTCGACGCGCTTCGGCGCCGGCGACGTGCGCCACGGCATCGAGCACGAGCAGCATCGGCGCGGCATCGCCAACCGGCGACGCGGTCGCGAGGTTGCCTCCGAGCGTGGCCCGGTTGCGGATCAGCGGCGACGCGAACAGCTCGAGCCATTCCCTGAACACGCCAGGCGCATCCCGCCAGCGCCTGCCAAGCTCGTTCAACGGAAGGGCCGCGCCTATCTTTATCGACTGGGCGCTATTCGAAAATTGATGGAGCTCTTCGATGGCTTCGACGCTGATCAAATGAGGCCATCGCCGCGAGAGCAGATTGGACTCGACGCCGAGATCTGTCGCCCCGGCGACGAGCTTGGCACCGGGTGTCGCCCGGAGGAGTTGCAGGCATTCGTCAACCGTACGCGGACGGGAGAAGCCGGCCACCTCGAACGGCTGCAGCTCGGGCGCCGGCCGCTCCAATCGTGTGCGGAACACATCCCGTGGCGCCGGGCCAAGCGACTGCGCCGCGTCGCGAATTGGACGGTAGCCGGTGCACCGGCACAGGTTTCCCGCGAGCGCCCTCGTGTCGCAGGGCCCGGTCCGATCGGGACGATACTGCTCGGCGAACAAGCTGACGACGAAGCCGGGCGTGCAGTACCCGCACTGCGAGCCTCCCGAGGCCGCCATCGCGGTCTGCGCCCCGCACAGCTCCCCGTCGACCGCGAGCGATTCGACGGTATAAATTTCCCGCCCGGCGGCCATGGGAAGAAACAGCAGGCAGCTGTTCACCACGCGATATGCGCTGCGACCCGCGACCTCGTCGTGTTCCACGGACGCCACCGCACACGCGCCGCATTCCCCTTCGGCACACCCTTCCTTGGCGCCCGTCAGGCCGCGCGCCCGCACGAAATCGAGCAGCGTCATGTACGTCGCGGGATTCTCTACGCGCACTGTTTCGCCGTTCAGAAGGAACTCGATGCCGCTCACGGCTCTAGCATACGCCCGCTCTGGCGCGAGAGGCTCCGCTTCGCACCTGCCCCCCCAACGGCTAAGTCGACCGGTTGGTTAGTTAGCTGCGCTGAGTGTTTTTAGCGCGAGGCGAGGATGCGGGGCGCGGCGTTCACGGCGTGCCCGTCCACCATCTGGTAGTCGTAGGTCATCGCGAATGTCGAGACGCCCGCGATTCTGACGTCTGCCGTCGAGTCGATGGACACCGGCATCATCGATCCGCCGACTGGGGAGTAGCTGCGCGATACGTCAACCCATTTAACCCAGAAGGAGGGGGATTTTGACAGACGCCCTTCGACGCGGACCAGATCGCCTGAGGAGGCCGTCAGCAGGGCCGCGCCATTGACGAGCCGCGAGTCGATGCGGCGCGGGTTGAGCTGCATCTTCAGCATCCCGTTAGCCGCGCGCCCGCCAAAGTTGAAGTCGTAGTTTGCGCGCGATAAACTGCCCTTGCGCCACTCGCCCCTGGCGGCATTGTCCTTCTCGGCTTCGAGCACCGGCTTCAACACCCGCTTCTGGATCCGCTCCGATCCGCCTTGCGCCACAATCTCGTAGCGGAAGCCCGACTCCGGGTCGTACTCAGTCACGGCCTCCATCCAGGCCGATTCGTTGAGCTTCTCGCTCGAGGCTTCCAGCCGCCGACGCGCCTGGTAGGCCACGGGCGGCTTTTCGATCTGAGAGAGGAACCGCTCCATCGCGACGTACTCAGACGGCGACGCCGGTCCGGCTGGCGCTGGCGCCCCCGCCAGACCATGAACGGAAAGGCCCATCAGGCACCCTAGAGCGAGGAGAACACCCTTGCTTCTCATTCCACCCATTACACAGCAAGGGGTGTGCCCGTCCGAAAGCCAAGGGAAAAGGGGTATGCGGCAAACGCAAGGAGGAGAAACCCGCACATCTCTGGTAACGACGGGTCGGGCATAGACGAACTGACTCGAATTAATGCAGGCGGCCGACCGGGCCGAGGTCCAGGTTCAGTTCTTTGGGGTCGAGTTTGAACCGCTTGGCTATCAAATGGACGGTCTGCTCGAGCTTCATCAGCGCAATGCCGACGTTCTCTATTTCCTCCGGTGTGAGCGTCTTCTCTTCGAGCCTTCTGATCGCCTGGCGCTCCATGAGCTTCCGGATGAATTCGATGAGGCTGAGAACAAGCTGGACGACAGAGCGCTGCACGTCCTCGGGGTCTGGGTTCCAACGGAACGCCGGTGTCTTCGTGCGACGGGTGCGGGTCCCGGCGTGTGGCCTTTTCTTTGACGCCTTCTTCTTCGGAGCCTCCGGACGGGCCCTCTTCTTCACGCGGTCGTTCGCTTCTTGGGTGCCGCCGGGGCGGCGGCGCCAATCACCTTCTTGATCTCCTTGATCAAATCGTGTGGCAGGCACGGCTTGGTGATGACGACGTCGCATCCGGCGCTCTTGGCGCTCTCGGAGTGCCCAGCCATGGCGTGTCCCGTCAGCGCCACCACGGGAATGAACTTCGTGGTGGAATCCGCCTTCAGGCGACGCGTCGCCTCCCAGCCGTCGACCACCGGCATTGAGAGATCCATGAGGATTAAATCAGGCTTCAGGCGTTTCGCCTTGTCAATGGCCTCGACGCCATTCTGGGCCTCGGCGACCCTGAACCCGCAGAACTTCAGGTATTCGCCGTACATCTCCCGGGCGTCGGCAAAGTCGTCGACGACCAGCACAAGCGGTTCGTTCTTATTTTTTGTCGACATCGCCTTTCTCCCGCTAGGTTACTTCTTCAACGTGGTCGGCAGGGTCAGCGTGAACGTCGATCCATGTCCCAGCCGGCTCTCCACCTTCAACGTGCCCCTCAGCATCGTCGTCAACCGACGGCATATCGACAAACCAAGACCCGTGCCACCGTAGGCCCGGCGCGGGGTGCTGTCGACCTGGCGAAAGTCCTCGAAGATCTTCACATGGTCGGCCTTCGGAATCCCGATCCCGGTGTCGATGACAGTCACCGCAACCGTGTGCTTGCCATGCAGCTGACCCTTGATGGTAATGCTCCCCGTCGGTGTGAACTTCAAGGCGTTGCTCAGAAGGTTGACGAGGATCTGCTTCAGCTTCTGGCGGTCCGTGCGCATCATGGGGACGTCCGCAAGCCTGCTGATCACTTCGAGGCCCGACTTGGCAATGATGGGCTCGAGCTCGGTGGTAACCTCACGGACCAGATCCGCCAGGTTGAATGCCGTCACCTGGATCGGCATGCGCCCGGCCTCGATCCTTGTGATGTCGAGGATCTCGTTGATCAGGGTGAGCAGATGCCGCGCGTTCGCGTCGATGCGCGACAGGTTCCGGCGCTGAGGGGCCGAGAGCTCGCCCGAGACACCCTGCAGCGTCATGGCGGCGTAACCAAGGATGGCGTTCAACGGCGTGCGCAACTCGTGCGATACGTTGGCGAGGAATTGCGACTTTGCCGCAGAGGCCTGTTCGAGCTCGAGCGCCTGGCGCCGCAGCAGCTCGTTCTGATTTGCGAGCTCTGCAGTGGCCGAGCCGACCCTTCCTTCCAGCTCCTCGGACGCAAGCTTCAGCTGCTCGTACAGCTGGGTTCGTTCGATCGCTTCGGTCTGGTCGTGGAGGATCGTGACGATGGCCGTGAGCTCGCCGATGTCCGACAACATTTTTGCGGCAAGGGCTTCCACCGGCACCTGCCTGCCGGTGTTCGGGTCCATCAGCGCGATCTCGCCACGGCGCGTGATCTCCCACCCTGTGGACAGCAGGCCTGAAACGAACGACGTGAAATGCGCGTCGTTGGCGCGCACGATCCGCTGCGCGTCCTCGCCCGATCCCGGCGCCGCCGTGAACAGGCGCTCGGCGGGGTTGTTCATCAGGGAGATCTCGCCTTCCTGATCGGTCACGATGATGGGATCAGCCACCGAGTCGATGAGCAGGTTCAACCGATCGCGCTCGGCGCGAATCTCGGATTCGGCCGCGCGCAGCCTGGCGTAGTTCTCGTCGATCTGACGCGTCGCCTGACGAAGGTCGGTGATGTTGCGGAGAATCGAGACAACGCCGGTCCCCTCGCGCGGATCGCTGACCACTGTACTGAGCAGCTCGAACAGCAGGTCCGAGCCCTCCGTCGGATCGACGAGCAGCAGCTCCCGGCGGCCGGCTTCGCCTTCGCCCAGCGCGGTGCGCGACAGCGCCGCCGAAAAAAACATGTTGTTCAGCTGCACGGCGCGCCGGCGGCCCTCGCTGACATCGTCCGGCGCGGTGAACAGCATCTCCGCGCGCGCGTTCGCGATGATGAGCTGGCCTTCCATATTGGTGAACAGGATGGGATCGGTCGCGGCGTTGATGATATTGAAGAGCAGCGCGTGCTCGCGACGGAGCCGCGGGTCGTCTTCCTCGAACCCGTCCGGCGGCATCACGACGCGCGTCAGACAGCGGCCGAGCGCGTCGGCGACCCACTTCACGATCGCCGGGGCGATGTCGATCGCCGGGCTGATGAGCAGCAGGCCGAGCGCAGGATCGTCGCCACCGCCTCCGACCTTCACCGACGTGAATGGTTCGTCTCCGAACAGGGGAAGGCGCGCGTCACGCGGGCTGTGAAACGAGATAGCGCTGCCGTTGGTGAGCGCCCTGACCAGCGGATGGGCTGCCTCGTCGAGGGGCAGCGAAAGTTTTTTGAACTGCCGCGGCGATACGCCGGCCCCGGCGATGCCGCCGAGGGTGCCGCGGACTTGATCGGGAGCGGCGAAGATGGTGCGCTCCGCTCCTGCGTGCGCAACGAGCCACGCGGCCGCACTCTGCGCCGCAGACGCGGCGTCCGAGCAGCGCTGAAGGTCCTCGAGCAGCGCCAGCTTCGCTTCGGCTGACACGGCCGCTCGCGCCGCCACCGCTACGGACTCACGAGCCATCGCCATGACTCATCACACGCGCGGTGAGCGGCGGCGACGTGCGACAGACTTGCGGGCAACAGGCTGCCGGGAGGAAATGTGACCTGCCTTCAACTCGGCGCGCAGCGCCTCGTTCTCGGCCACGAGATCGTCGTAGGGTTTCGACTCGAGCGCGGGCCTCGCCACCGGCACGGACTGGCCGACCGCCTCGGAGTACTTGAGATAGGTGTCAATCGACGCGACGACGATGCGCGCCTCGACCGTGATCAGGTCGATACCGACCAGCGAGACTCGCACCCAGGCGTCGATGACGATGCCCTTGTCGAGAACTCGATCCAGAACGTCGATAAGACTTGATCCTCCTGCGGCGCGTTCAATAGCCATCTAGATGCCTCCGACCAATAAAGGGGAACCCTCTTGACTGTCTTCAACGGCGATCCAGCCGCTTGGCGCGCAACCGGGGTGCGCGCTGCGCGGTGCCGGGCGTTGCCTCCAGCTGCCGCTCGAGGCGGCGAATCTGTTCCTTGAGCTTCTCGTTCTCGGCGGTCAGCTCATCGCTGCCCATCGAGAGGTGCCGGTCGTGCTTCCACCAGTCGAGGCCGATCTGTTCCGCCTTGTCGATGGAGCACACCATCAACCGGATACGAATCGTGAGCAGCTCGACTTCGGCGATCGAAACCTTGATGTCGCCCGCAATCACGAGCCCCTTATCGAGGATGCGATCGAGCACATCGACGAGCCCGCTCGACCGGGAATGGCCGACTTGTATGGAATCGTTAGGCATAGTGAGCGTCAGTTACGGACACCGAGTATATCCCGGCGGACTCTTGCGCCATGCCTACGCTTCCGGCACAGGCGGCTTGAATGCCGCTGGCACCGTGGGTGCCGGCGGCAGCTTCGGCGTCCGTTCCTGCGTCTCGAGCAGGTTGTACTTCTTCAGCTTGTTGTACAGCGTCGGCCGATAGACGCCGAGAATGCTGGCCGCCTTGCGCTTGTTGCCGCGCGTGCGCTCGAGCGTCTGCAGAATCGCCAGCTTCTCGATCTCCTCGAGCGTGTGATGGGGCGGGATCACGAAGCCGGTCTGGTTAGGCAGCCGCTCCGCGTCGCGGATCGTCGGCGGCAGATCGTCCAGCGTGATATCCGTTCCTTCGGCGACGATGACCGCGCGCTCGACCACGTGCTCGAGCTCGCGCACATTTCCAGGCCAGCGATAGCGCAGCAGCGCCTTCGCCGCTTCGGGCTTGATCGAGCGGATGTTGCGCTGATGCTGTCCCGAGAAGCGATCGAGGAAGTACTCGGCCAGCAACAGGACGTCTTCGGTGCGCTCGCGAAGCGGCGGAATCGCCAGTGTCACGGTGTTGATGCGGAAGTAGAGATCCTCGCGCAGCTTTCCCTCACCGAGCGCAGTATCCAGGTTGATATTGGTCGCGCACACCAGCCTGAAGTTCGGCTGTATCACGCGGCTGCCACCCACCGGCCGGAACTCGCGGTCCTGCAGCACGCGCAGGAGCTTGACCTGCAGGCTCGGTGGCATTTCGCCGATTTCGTCGAGCAGCAGCGAACCGCCATCCGCCAGCTCCATCAGACCCGTCTTGTCGGACACGGCGCCAGTGAACGCACCGCGCTTGTGA
>JANNJO010000282.1:0-12281 GCA_031395755.1 Acidobacteriota bacterium | reverse complement strand
CGTCGATGTGCAAGCACGTGGCGGCAGTGTTGTACGGGATCGGCGCGCGGCTGGATCATCAGCCGGAGCTGCTCTTCACGCTTCGCAAGGTCGACCAGCAAGATTTGATTGCGAACGCGGGGGCCGATCTCTCGAAGAAGGGCAGGCGACCAGCCGGCGCGAAGGTGCTCGCGAGCGACGATCTCTCGGCGATGTTCGGCATCGAGATGGCGCCGGCGACACCGCCGAAGCGAGCCACAGCCAGCGGAGTCGCGACGAAGCGATCGATCTCGGCCAAGTCGGAAGCATCGTCCAGGCAGACGAGGGTGACCCGGCCGGCGAAACCGAAAGAGCCCGCGCCCAAGCGCCGCGGCGGGAGACAACGGCTGACGCCTGCGAAGCGACGAGTGATATCGGAGCGCATGCGTAAGTTCTGGGCCGCACGCAGAGACCTGGCGAAGAAGCGGAAGGGTTCCGAGTCGTCGTAGGTGTCGAGCCAGTTCGGCGGTTCAGTTGCTCCAGTCCTCGACCCGAAGCCCAGGGACGCGGGCCATGTGCCCGAGGTTGGCCGTGACGAGCGTCGCCTCGAGAGCCAGGGCGTGCGCCGCAATGGCGGCATCGAAATCCTCAATCCGCGTTCCACGGCGTTCCAGGGTCGCTTTGATGCGGCCGAACATCTGGCTGACGACATCGGTCCACTCGGCTCGGGGGAGTTCCGCGGAGATGAGATCGAAGCGCGCCTGCAGCGCCGCCCGCCGCTTCGAACGCGGCATCCGCTCGATGCCAAACGCGATCTCCGCCAGCACCGGCTGAGGGACGGCGATCGCGGCCGGTTCGGTTGCAGCCAGTCGTTCGACGACTCCCCCGTTGCCTTTCATGAGCGCCGAGACGGCGTTGGCATCCAGAATGTAGATCACAAGTCGTGCGGCTCCTTCGAGCGCCGCGCCTGCTTCACGGCCGTGAGCAACTCGTCCACTGCGGCGCTCGTCTCGTGGTTTACGCTCCGCAGCCGCTGAAGGAATTCTGGTGCCCAGCCCGAACGCACGCTGACGGCCTCCTCCAGTGCGCGGACGACAAGGCGGTTTCGGCTTATCCCGAGCGCCTTCGCGCGACGATCCACCGACTTCAGCAACGGATCAGGAATGTGCACCGTGGTCGGCATGAATATATTGATGAATATATCACGCCTGACCACATGGCGCGGTGTCCCTCGTCCCTCCTCCGAGATCCGCCTCTCTTGGAGATTTCGGCCCGTTTTTATTGGGAACTTGGTTGGCGTTGAGTGCCGAAGGTACGGTTATCGGACCCCGTTTGGGCACACTATTAGGCACACTCCGCTGGACCCTTGCGCGCACGAGGAACTGTTGAACCGTTGGAGACCGGCCCGTCGGCGGGTAGCTACTATGCGTGTGAGCGCAACAGCAACCCTTGCGGGAATCGATTGTTCAGGATCCCGTGGCGCTTGGCGCCGACGGGTCAGACTGACACAGCCATGCCCACCCACTCGCCTGCTCTTGACTGGGATGGGTCGAGGGGAGTAGGCTCGCCCGCGTTCGGGAGTCCTAACGGGACATTCGAGCACCACCTCGACGCTGTTTCCGCCGCGACGGGTCGATGGCGCCATCGCTTCGTGCTCCTGCACTACGCCTCGTCGCTCAGTCAGCAATCGACGTCCGACCTTCAGACGCCGCGGTCAGCGGTCTTCATGGCGGGAGAGAACAATGAGCGTTCCGTACAACGGGATATCGAACAAGGTGGCCGTCCCCGGTGTGACCGGCACCAACACCGCGGGCGGCGACGGCGTCAAAGGTAAGGGCCGCCGTGGTGTGGTGGGCGAGAGCAAGGATTTCCAGGGCGTCTTCGGCCACAGCGAGCAGAACGCCGGGGTTGTTGGCGAAAGCGACGGCATGCACGCGGTGTTCGGCGTCACGCATGGTGCCGCCAGCGCCGGGGTGTATGGGACGAACGACCGTAATGACTCGCGCGCGCAAGGCGTGCTCGGCGAGAGCAAGAGCGGTGATGGCGTGGTTGGGCGGGGGCGGCGTGGAGTCGTCGGTGAGAGCAAGGACTTCCAGGGCGTCTTCGGACACAGCGGCACGAATGCGGGCGTGGTCGGCGAGAGCGACGGCATGCACGCCGTCTTCGGCATCACGCATGGCGGGGCCAGTGCCGGCGTGTACGGGACGAACGATCGCCGCGACGTGCGCGCGCAAGGCGTGCTGGGCGAGAGCAAGAACGGCGATGGTGTCGTCGGACGCGGTCACCGTGGCGTCGTCGGCGAGAGCCGGGAGTTCCAAGGCGTCTACGGTCACAGCGAGCAGAATGCCGGTGTCGTCGGCGAAAGCTCGCAGTTCGACGGCGTGTTCGGCGTCAGCCACTCGGCGAAGAGCGCGGGGGTTTCGGGGCACAACGATCAAGGCGGCTTTGCTGGCTTCTTCGAAGGCAAGGTCACCGTCGTCGGCTCACTCACCGTGACCGACGACATCATCCTGACCGGTGCCGACTGCGCCGAGGAGTTCCCTGTCGCGGAGGGCACGTCCGAGCCCGGAACCGTGATGGTGATCGAATCCGAGGGACGCCTGCGCGAGTGCCGCGAGGCCTACGATTCCAGGGTCGCCGGCGTTATCTCCGGTGCGGGCGATACACGGCCCGGGATCATCCTGGGGCGTCACTTTCCTGACGCGAATCGTGTGCCGCTGGCGATGATCGGGAAGGTCTATTGCAAGGTTGATGCGTCTGAAGTCCCGATCGGCATCGGCGATCTGCTGACGACGTCGGCCACGCCCGGCCATGCGATGAAGGCCTGCGATCGTGCGCGGGCGTTCGGGTCAATCATCGGCAAAGCGCTCGCTCCCCTGCCCGCCGGACGGGGCATGGTGCCGATCCTCGTCGCCATGCAGTGAGCGACGAACATGGCTTCCCTTCGCGCACTGGCCAGTTGCATCGGTGTCAACGGACCGTTCTCGGTCCTGCGCGACTTCCTTGGCTTCGCGCGCGGCCAGCTGCCGCCGGATCCGACTGGCGCAAAGGTGACCGTGTCGCTCAAGCGTCATTCCCAGCGTCTGAAGGGCCGTCACTTTCATTTGAATGTGATCGCGGTGGGCAGCGATCAGTTCACGGATGCCGACTACATCCAGGTCGACTACAGCATCTACAAGCTTCGCAATGTGTTCGACCCGGTCGCGCTGGGCGTCGGACGCGTCCAGCATTTCATCGTGTTGACCTCCGATGCCGACGGCCTGGACACGCCCACCAGCGAAGACGATCTCGAAGACCTGACGCATGACTGGTCGGCGCCAAGCGACGGCATCGACATGTTCATGCCCCACAACGTCTCGATTTCCTCGAACGGCGGCAGCACCCTCGGGCTCTCTCCCGAAGGCGGCCCCTGCGACAAATCGGACAAGGACATGAACGGTGCGACATGCGGGCTGTGGGGCAGCGAACAGACCGCGCGTTCCTTTTGCCACGAGATCGGGCACTACCTGGGCCTCGGGCACGAGAACGGCAAGTCGCTGAATCTGATGTGTCAGAGCAGCATGGCCAGCAGCACACGGAACTCCGTTCAGCTGACGAGCGGCCAGGGCGACACCGCTCGCGGGCACTGCTTCGTGAGGGACGGATGCTGAGACGCACCGCGGAGGACACCATGAATCGTCGGGGCGTCGGGTCTGACGTAATCGATGCGGCCTCGTTCTCGGTTGCCGAGTTGCGCCGGATGGTGTTCAAAGGGCAGGGGTCGTTGGCTCGTCCGCTGGCGCTGTCGCTGCTCGGGCGCAAGCGTTACCCCTCCAAGACGAAGGACCTCGAGCGTCTTCTCATGGACGATGAGGAGGAGCCGCGCCTGCGCAACATGGCAGCCGTCGAGCTCGGAAGGGTTGGTGACGCTGATGCCGCGGCTGTCCTGGAGCGAGGCCTGCGCATCAAAGAGGCGCTGAGTCTGCGTGGCGTGCTCGAGGGACTCGGGCTTGCGCGTATCGATCGCGTGCCGTCGACCGTTCGCCGGCTGGCGACTCGGGAAGGTCCCGTCGGCGAGACTGCACGGCGGACCGTGCTTCTCATCAGCCATAGAGCCGGGACTCGGGATACCGCGACCGTGCGCCCCGCGAGGCAGACTCGCGCGGCGCGGTTGCCGAGCCGGGCCGAGGCCCAGATCGAGATCGCCACGCCGCGACGGGCCGAAGTCGCCGAAGCGCTCACTACGCTGACCAAGATCGCTCCGGCCGTCGCGCTGACAGACGATGGCGCGACAGCATTCATCTGCAGGAACCGCACGATTATGTTCCTGCTCGGGGACATGGGGGAACGTGGCCTCGATCTCGCCGAAGTGCTGCGGACGAAGATGCAAATCGGCGCCGTCGCCGGGCGGGCCGAAACGGAGCTGCGGCACTGGTCGCTGATGTATCACGTCCTCACTGAGCCGATCGGACCGCATTCGGTCGGGATCAAGATGACGTCGGCGAAGGGTCGCGTGATGCTCGAAGGAACGGCCCGTGTGGACGGTGAGCGGGCGTCGTTCGAGATTCGTTCCACTGCCCGACCGGGCGCGCTCGAGGTCGCCGTCGAAGGCTCGTTCGACGGGCGCTACATCACCTTCAGGAATGTTCGCGGATCATTGTTCCGACAGGCGTCTTTAGAGCCGTCGCCGTTTCAGCGGTATCAGACGGCGCCTCTCGACGAGACGCCGTCGGCCCCAACACGCCGTGCGCGTCGGACGAGGGCGCCGCGGAAGAAGTGAGCCGGGTGGGGGCGGTCCAATTGGTCGATAGTTAGCGGCGTACCGCTGCGCGTCTGCGGAATCTCCCGCGCCATCTGCCGAAAACGAGTCGCCTACCGACCGACGAGACAAAGCATTCTTGTGGCTGCATTTAGCGTCAACGGCGACGATTTGACGGCGGATCGCCTTCACCGCTTCGCTGTCGAGCGTTGCCGTGTAAGTGTCGTTTGTTTCGCTCCCTCCCAGAAAGTCGATCTAGTCATCGATCAGTGCATTCCGCCTCGAAATGTGAAGACCTCGCGCGTCGTCAAATCGTTGTGCTGGTGGGCACACGCTGATGTCGCTGCGCGCCTCGTCCCTGCGCGTGCTAAACGGAGTCGACGATGTGAGGTGTGGCGATGGTCGCGCCCGACGGCTGGTGGGTTGCGTGGCAGCGAGGACGTGCGTGCACCCCGGCTCGGCGCGACGAGCTGGCGGCGCGACGGGCGTTCAGGCCGCGCGTCGCTCGTACCGATGATGCAGGCCACCGACCTCCGGGATCGCCACGACGACGGCGCCGCCGGGCGGCGTCACCGCACGAGGAATCGGCGTATCTTTGTCCAGCGATAAGTGGGTGCGGGACCGTTCGTGGTACGAACAATAGCGCGTCATCAACACTCGCGACGAGCGGATCCAATGAATCGCTCGACATAGGCATTTTGCCAAGGCGCGCGCGGGGCTGTGAGCACTTCCTCAATCCCCATCGCCTTCGCGGTTGCACCCAGACGGTCGAACGCGTGATCGCGATCGTGGATCAGGTATCGCGGCGCCTCGTCCCACGGAAAGGCCTCGCGAAGCTGTTGGGCCGCCCACGCCGCCGTCGGATGGGCGGTTACCGCCACGTGCCGGATGCGTCGCCGATCATGGGCGGAAGCCTCGTCGGTGCCAGGCGATGACGGTCTCAGGCTTCACGATCACGAGCGCTGTTCGCCATCCGGTCCAGATGCGCGAGAGCAGGGTCCAGAGCCACCGGTCCGTCTTCGCGAGCCGCACTCGCCGCGGCCGGGTGCGCTGCAGTACCTGCAGTTGATGACGTAACGCGAGGATTTCGAGCTGGAGCGCGGCGCGCGAATGCGCCCGACATCATCGCCTCGCAGCGTATCCATCGTCGGCCGCAACATCAACTGTGCGCGGCGTGGTAGGCGTCGCTGCAGCACTAAGACTGGAAACCCGGCGGACGTCGCGGTAGCGTATACCGGACGTACATATGTCTGGAACTGGCCTCAGCGGGATGCGGGCCAGCCTGACCGCCGTGCTTCTTCAGTCCTGCGCGACGATGTAGTGCGATCGGGCGTGCTCGGGGCACCTTGAGGAGCAACGGGAGATCAGCGACGTGATTGAGAACCGAATGTCGTGCAGCTCCCGCTGAGGGGTAGCCGAAGTCAACGAACCGCCGAAGGCTGATGAGGGACCGTGTGATGATCCGTGCATCCTCCCGAATACTGAAGCAGACGCTGGTCGGCGTCGTGCTGGGTGTAGTGGCCGCGAGCCTTGCGACCGCCCAGACTTTCACTTCGGGCGTGCGTGGCGCTGTGAGGGAATCCGATCGTGTCGTGCCGGGTGTGACCGTGCAGTTAGTCAACGAAGCGAGCAATGCCACCCGCGAGGCCATCTCGAACGAGGCTGGCGAGTACAACTTCTCCGCCGTGCCGCCCGGCACCTACACCATGCGTGCGTCGCTCTCTGGGTTCAAGACCTACGAGCAACGCGGCATCCGCATCGGAACGCAGCAGTTCATCACCTTAGACGTCCTGCTCGAAATTGGCAGCCTGCAGGAGACCGTCAACGTCACCGGCCAGGTGCCCCTCATCGACACGTCCAACGCCTCGATTGGAACGGTCCTGGAGGTGTCGCAGCTCAACGCGCTGCCGTCTGTGGCTCGGAATGCGTACATGATGTCCGTGACGGTGCCCACAGTGGTCTCGTCGGGCAACCAGGTGTTCACGCGGCTGCAGGACCTGAACCATCCTTCGCTCGTCTCGCTTGGAGGCGGGGCGCGGCGCGCCAACAACTATCTGATCGACGGCGTGCCCCATACCGACCTGGTCAACCGGCCCTCCGTCAATCCCTCGTTTGAGGCGATCGACAGCGTCAACGTCCAGCTGCACACCTACGACGCCGAAATGGGGCGGACGGGCGGCGGGACCTACAATGTGGCGTCCAGGTCGGGCGGCAACGTCTACCGTGGGAGCGTCTTCTATCAATTGCGTCCGAGCTCCCTGGTTGCCAATAACTTCTTCGCGGAGCGCGCCGGCTCGCCGAAATCGAGCAGTTACTTCCATAACAGCGGCGGTGGAGTGGGTGGCCCCATCGTGCCGAACCGGACCTTTTTCTGGTACTCGATGGAAGGGTACAAGTCGCTGGACTCGCGCAGCAGCACAATACGGGTTCCGACGGGTCGAGAGCGCGCCGGCGACTTCTCGCAAAGCGTCAACGCGGCGGGCCAGCTCGTGGTCATCTACGATCCGCTGACGACTCGTGTGGATCCCGCGACCGGGCAGCTCGTTCGCGATCCGTTCCCCGGCAATGTCATCCCGCCCGGCCGGCTGAATTCGGTGGCGCAAAATATCATGCGCTTCTATCCGGTCCCTACGCGCGACGTGAGCAACGGGAGCGCGAACCTCGAGAGCACGGCCGATCAAACCGGCTACGCGATCATGTCCAGCGGAAAGGTCGACCATCGGTTTTCTGACACTGTGTCGCTCTCCGGGCTCTACATCACCAACAAGACGTCGAGGACCAACGAGAATTTCTGGGAGCGGGGCCAGGGCGCCAACCGCTTCGCCGACCCGCGCGATGGCACTCTGGATCGCACCCTGCACCTGGTAGCGCTCAACAACACCTGGCTGCCGGCGAACAACACCGTCGTGACGCTGCGTTACGGCTACACGCGCCTTCAGGACGACGATTCGACGACGATCGAATTCGACCCATCCCAGCTTGGTTTGGATCCGACGTACGTGAACGCGATGCAGCTGAGTAAATTCCCCGTCGGGTCGGTCGCCGACTATGAGTCGTTCGGGGCCGTCGATCCGACGGACCGGATCTGGTCATCGTGGAGCGCCAACGGCACCGTGTCCAGATTGATCGGCCGGCACACCGCGAAGTTTGGCTTCGATTTCCGGCGGCTCGGCGTCGATACACAGTCGTTCACGGGTGGCGCGGGCGATTTGCGCTTCGATCGGTTCTATACCTCAGCCAACCCGCTCGCAAACGGGACGGCCACCTCCGGCAATGCCCTCGCAAGCTTCCTGTTGGGCTATCCGTCCGGTGACCCTGGCAATCAAAGCCGCATCAATGTGTCCAGCCCGCTCAGTGCGTTCGTGAATTACTACGGCCTCTATGCGCAGGACGACTTTCGCGTGAGCCAGAGGCTAACACTGAATTACGGGCTCCGCGTGGAGCGCGAGGACGGCCTCCGCGAAAAAGAGAACCGATTTACGGTGGCGTTCGACCGTTCGCTCAACCCCGGGGGCGCGCTCGGCAACGTGTTGGTGAACGGTGCACCCGTCCGCGGCGGGCTCGTCTATGCAGGCCAGGGTGGCGCGAACGAGTACCAGGGCGACCCGCCAGCCGCCAAGGTGGCGCCGCGTATCGGGATGGCCTTGTCGCTCACTCCGAAGACGGTGGTGCGGGCGGGCTACGGAGTGTACTGGGCGCCCTGGAACTACCAACCCGTCAGCGGGGTCAACTACGGTCAGGTCGGCTACGTCCGCCAAACGTTCATCAGCCAGGGGCAGTTCGTGCCGACCGCTTTTCTCGGCAATCCGTTTCCGAGCGGCGCCCTGCAGCCTGTGGGCAGTTCGCAGGGACCACTCACAGGCGTCGGCGGCCAGATCGAATTCGTTGATCAGACCAAAGGGGCGCCCTGGGTGCAGCAGTACTCCGTCGACTTGGCGCGCGAGCTGCGCGACAGCGTGTCCGTGGGAATCGTGTACGCGGGAGCGACAGGCCGCAGCTTGGGTCTTGGCGGCTCCAACGACGGCGTTCTGAACATCAACCAGCTCGATCCCCGACACCTGTCGCTGGGCGCTGCGCTCCTCGATCAGGTGCCGAACCCGTTCTTCGGCCTGCCGGCCGGCCAGGGCTTCGCCGTCACCAGTGCGACCGTGCAGCGGCGGCAATTGCTCAGGCCTTTCCCACAGTTCGCCGATATCTTGATGCGGCAGAACACGTCGGGGCGGAGCCAGTACCACGCAGCGATTTTCAAGGCGGAGAAGCGGGTCACAAACGGCTGGGGTGGGCGCATCAACTATGTCTATAGCCGCCTGATGGATAACCAGTTCGGCGAAACGAACTTCCAGCAGCCGAACACGCCCGAGGCGCTGAACGCGTATGACCTCGCCGGGGAGTACTCGCTCGGCCTCATCGACGTGCCGCACAAGGTCACCTTCTCGCCAATGATCGAGCTGCCGTTCGGCGAGGGCAAGCGCTGGGCAACCGGCGGTGTGGGCGCGGCGATTCTGGGGGGGTGGACGGTCACGTCGATTGTCTCGATCGAGAGCGGATTTTCGATCGCCATCGCCTCGAGCACGAACAACACGAACCTGTTTACTCGGATGCAGCGAGCGAATGCAACGGGGACTGACACGAACACTGACGGGAGTCGTGATTCGCGTATCGCCGATCAGTGGCTCCACCCGGCCGCGTACGCCGTGCCGTCTGCGTTTTCGCTCGGCACCGCTCCGCGCACGGACGGAAAAGTACGAGCGCCGCACCGGAACAACTGGGATTTCGCGGCGGCCAAAAACGTGCGACTGGGCGGGCGCGTAACCGGCGAGCTTCGCGTGGAAGTGATCAACCTTACCAACACGGTGAAGGTCATTGGCCCCATCCACACGGCGGGCAGCTCCGGCTTCGGCCAGATTCGGTCGCAGTCTGGCTTCATGCGCATGACGCAGTTCATGTTCCGCATGAGGTTCTAGCGAAGGTGTGCTTCGTCCTCTTCGCGATCTGACGGGAGAGGAGGCAGCGACAGTCCGCGAGCTCGCCATAGAGCACAGCCCAGAGCCAAGCCTTCAGCCTGGGCGTCTTTCCGAGGCGCTGAAGACGGCGGTTTCATAGACCGGCGCCTATCCCGCCGGCCCGAGTGGCTGAAGGCGATGGTTAGCGTAAACGGAAGTCGGCTCCTCGGTAACCTTCGATTTTTCCTAACAAATCCAACCATTTCAACGACTTCCCGGATCGAGCGACTTGGCTGCCGTTGGCTCTGAAGGCCCTGTTTTGGGTGCTGACAGGGACAATCGTGGGGACAGCGGGGCCGCAGGCGTGGACATGAAATAACGATGAAAGTATCATTGTGTCATGCCGTCCACGATGGTTCAGATTCGGAACGTTCCTGCAGAGTTCCACCGTCGCCTGAAAGCGCGCGCGGCGATCGAGGGCATGTCGATGTCCGACTACATCCTGCGTGAAGTTGGCAAATCTCTCGAGCGTCCCACGCGCCATGAGGTCCTTGAACGGCTGCGGACGCGGCCGGTTCGTCGCCTGACGCGCAGTGCCGCGGATGTGATTCGGGCGGAACGCGACGCGCGGTGATCGTCCTCGACGCGTCTGCGCTGGTGGAGCTGATTCTCGACACGCCGACCGGACAGCTCGTCGCGGCACGCATTGCTGATCCGGCCGAGGGCCTGCATGTGCCGCACCTCGCGGACATCGAAGTCGTGCAGGCGCTACGGCGCTACGTGAGAGAGGGCGAGCTCGACGCTGCGGCTGCCGAAGTGGCGCTGGACGATTTCCGTGCGCTGGACCTGCACCGGCATGCTCATGAGCCGTTGCTGGAGCGCGTGTGGGAACTGCGCAAGAACCTCACAGCGTACGATGCCGTGTACGTCGCGCTCGCGGAGGTGCTCGAGGTTATCTTGCTGACGTGCGACGGCCCTCTTTCGCGAGCGCCCGGCATGGCTCGCCGCGTCGTGCTTGTCGCGCCTGAACGTCCAACTCGGTAGTGGCATGACCGTCGACGAGACGTGGACACCGGTCGTCGGGAGTGCCAGACACGTCGAGCGCCTCCCTCTCTCAGAATCAGCAGCCACTTTCATGCCGTCGAAAGCTTTTTTCGAACGCTCAAGACGCATCTCTCGCCTCGCGTGATGTGGCCCACGCGCCAGGCGGCGGCGCGCGCGGTCGCCTCGTATCTCGACGGCTTTTACAACACGACCCGATTGCATTCGTCACTCAACTATCAAAGCCCCATGCAATTCGAAGCCGCGCTTCCGATCGCCGTATGATTACACCAACCCGTCCACGGAAACGGATCAACTCCAACTGTTGCGATCGGGCTCTAAGCAACTCTCAGCGCTATTTTCAGAATACCCGTGTGGTATTCGACATGGGGATTGGCCCCTGGTAGTTCCCTCACGGGTTTTGTGTAGTCGCGAGTCGGCGAGTGTGCCCAGCCTCGTCGAAGTCGACCAAGTGGTTCGGCTGGTCCCCAACAAGGTTGGAAGCACACGTCCGGCCCTCCTCCGGCAATTGCGCAGCTTGTAAGGTTCTGCCTCGATCTGGCGTTCTTCCTCTTGTGCAAGGCAACTCCATACGGTGGGGCCTCCCCTTGTCGGCGCTCTTGCAGCTGCTGAGGTGACGGCGGTAACTCGCGGGCCGTGCAACTGTGAGCATCAGCCAATCGTGCGATCGGAGCAGATCACGCGGGGGAAGATCCGGAGGGACACTGAGCGGGCAACTCCGTAGGCGAATGCAGCGGTTCAATAGACCGGTGCCTGCCGGCGGCCGCATTCGTGCGCCAGATTTGCGTCCACGTCCTATCGTCGATGTGCGACTGACCGAAGAAGTGCATCTCAGCTCATGCGAGCAAAGCGGGTCAGGCCAATCACATGCGAGTATGCTTGTCTGCGAAAAGAACCGCTGCGTTCTGGCAAGCGCTCTGGAACGGGTGATCGCACCCGCGCCAAGCGCGGTTCTGCTGGTTGACAGGGACAATTTTTGGGGACAGCAGCGTTCCCGTAACTCAAAGCCTGTCGTATACTTAGCTTTCTCGTGCGGTGAGGTGGCCGAGAGGCTGAAGGCGGCGGTTTGCTAAGGCTGCCAGGGATCACAGAACGGGCCTGAAATCATCAATTTCAGGCCCGTTTTTTATTGGGACCTTGGTTGGCGTTGGCTGGCGGATGACCGGCTTCGGACCTCGTTTGGGCACACTTTTGGGCACACTCCAGACGACGCCAACGTGTGCCTTATGGGCACACATCATGTTACCCTGTAAGCAGTGAAGTACTTCGCCTGGGACGACGCGAAGAACGCGAAGCTCAGGAAAGAGCGTGGCATTGGGTTCGAGGACGTCGATTTCCACATCGAGCGCGGCGACCTGATCGACATCCTGGTGCACCCGAACCGCGATCGTTACGCCGGCCAGCGCATCTTCGTCGTTCAGCGGGACGACTATGTGTACCTGGTGCCGTTCATCGAAGACGAGCACTCGGTCTTCCTGAAGACGATCATCCCGAGCCGGAAGGCGACGAAGCAAATACCTCGGTGAGGAGCCTGACGATGAAGCTTGATGCTGACGAGAAGGAACTGCTCGACTCCGTCG
>JANNJO010000268.1:0-1954 GCA_031395755.1 Acidobacteriota bacterium | reverse complement strand
GCAGAGGCACTTCATTCAGACTCTGGGTCAATGAGTGGAATGCCTTCGCACAAGGTCGGGCAGGCGAGGCTCGTATCACATGGACGGGTCCAGCACTCTTCCGAAAAACGGGCACCTAACTGTTGCGTCTCAGGACGTTCTTCCTATCCAGGCGACTGATCGGCGCATTGTACGAAAGAGCTGAGTGAGCTCGGTGAAAGTTGTAGAAGTGAAGGTAGGGCATGAGCCAGCGTTTGCGTTCTTCGGATGAGTCGTAGGAGAACCGGTAGGCCCACTCGCGAAGCAGCGTCTGGATGAAGCGTTCGACCTTGCCGTTGGTCTGCGGACGATGGGGTCTGATGCGCCGGTGTTTGATGCTTCTGAGCCGACAGAAGTCTGCGAACCGGTGAGAGACGTAGGCCGAGCCATTGTCGGTGATGGCTTCGACGACGGTGACCCCGTGACGCCGGAACCAGTCCAGAGCGTTGCTGAAGAAGCGGATTGCGCTGTCGGCGCATTCATCGGGGAAGAGTTCGGCATAGCTGAGTCGCGAGTTGTCGTCGGTGGCAACGTGGAGGAACTCGAAGCCTTGCTTGGGGGAGCCGTAGGAACGACGGCGGGTGATCCGGTGTCCGACACGGTCGAAGCGGCCCAGGCGCTTGATGTCGATGTGCAGGAGGTCGCCCGGATGAGCGCGCTCGTACCGCACCGGCGGCGGTGGGGCGTCGAGCTGCTTGAGCCGGCTCAGCCCCGCGCCGCGGCAGACCCGGGCGGCGGTGGAGATGCTCACGCCGACGTGTTTGGCAATCTGCCGGACCGTCAGCCACTGCCGTCGGAGCGCGACGATGCGGACGCGTGTTGCGGCACTCGTAGCCCGTCCCGAAGAGGGGCGCGAGCTGCGGTCGGTGAGAGGTTCACCCTGTTCCGCACGTTTCAGCCACTCCCGTCCGCGCCGGTCACTCATACCGCCGGCCTCCGACGCCGCGCGCACCGACCATCCTTGTTCGCAGACTCGTCTGACCAGCAGATCTCGACTCAGGGGGCAACTTCGCGCATTCTTGTGAGCGTTCATCCGGGACCTTCCTGTCGACCTGTTCGTTTAAGAGGCTTTCAGATTGACGAAAGTCGCCCGGATGAACAACTCGCTTCAAGGAACAACGTCCTGGCACATCACATCCTGTTGCGTGTCCGGACGTTCTTCCTATCGATACCAGAAGTTCATATCGGACATCGCCGGCCAAGACATAGCCGCTCATGCGGGCGAGCCTGCTGAGGCAATTAAGGCGGTCAGAAACTGTCTCAGCGGCGCCACAGCGAAGTCAGTGAAGATTCCAGGCGGTGCGGCGATCGCGAAAAGGTACGGACTGTTCCGAGCAGAACCCTGTGCATTTGCGAGAGCGATACTCTTTCACGTCGCCGGTTCGCGCCGGTGAGCTTTGAACGTTGGGCGGACTTGGATCGAGCATGCCTATAGAAATCGGACATGTGGAGGCGATCTTCCGGTATCCCGTGAAGTCCATGGGCGGCGAACGACTCGAGGTTGCCAAGCTGGGCTGGCACGGCCTCGATGGTGACAGGCGCCTGGCATTCCGGCGGATTGATGACCGCAGCGGGTTCCCGTGGCTATCAGCAAGCGAGCTTCCCGACCTGCTCCTGTTTGCTCCGCACCGCCGTGAAGACGGTGCTCAGGGAGACCTTCCTACGCATGTTCGCACGCCGGATGGCGAAGAGATGCCTGTCTTCGGGGAGGACTTGGCCACGGAGATCGGACGTCGGTACGGGGCTCCCGTGCAGATGATGCAGATGAAGCATGGCATCTTCGATGAAGCGAGCATCTCCGTGATCGCCTCCGAGACGGTGCGCGAGATCGGTCGACTCGCGGGGCGGAGCCCGGACGTGCGACGATTTCGCCCGAATCTTGTGGTTCGTTTGCTGCGCCCGGTTCCCTTCCAGGAGGACGAATGGTTGGGCGGGG
>JANNJO010000253.1:0-2825 GCA_031395755.1 Acidobacteriota bacterium | reverse complement strand
CGCGGCGCGTGTGTCCACAGACGGGCTGGTGTACGTGTCGGACAGGGGCGGCAAGCGTGTGCAGGTTTTCACCATCGAGGGTAAATACCTGAGTCAGGTGTTCATCGGCCGCGAATGCCGCGCCCCCGAGTGCGGCAATGGCACCACCGCCGCGAGCACGGCCTTCTCAACGGACCCAGAGCAGCGCTTCTTATACGTTGGCAACAGGAGCCAGGCGAAGGTCATGGTGCTGGACCGCGCCACGCTTCGCATTCTCGACGCATTCGGCCGGTGGGGTTCGAAACCGGGCGAGTTCGGCACGCTGCACCACATGGCGTCCGATTCCAAGGGGAACCTGTACGTGACCGAAGTCACGCCCCTTGCGCCGCAGAATCGGCGCGTGCAGAAGTTTGTGTTCGCCGCTAACGCAGCAGCTGCGGTAGATAAACCAGACTCCCACCAGTCCCATTGGTAACCAGGCGATCGGCCCCGGGTCGCTCCGGCTCCGCCCGCGTGTGCTATGTTCGCCCGCCAGATGGGCATGTTGGTCAGCGTTGTAGGCGGTGCGCTGGCAATACTTCACTTCAGCGTGCTCGCCTGGGACCGATATGGCGCCGCTGCGGCCGTGTTTGCTGCGGTGATGCTGTTCTGGATGTTTGCTTCTGTCTGGCTCGACGTTACCGACGTTCTGGACAGGCATCGCTGGATCCTGGGGTGTTGGCTGGCTTGCTCCGCCGTCGTCTATGTCGGGCCGGTCTTCTATTTCTTCGATCGGGCTCACCGCGACTTTCTGGGTTACATGGTCGCCCCGCAGTTGGTGCCCAAAACTCAATCAGCAGGTTCCGGGCGGCCGCTCTTCGCGATGTTGAGTGATCCTCATATCACCGACCTTGAATCTACCCTCGAGGGGTTCGAGAAAGGCCCCGCCAAGCTGGAGAAGATGCTCCGTCGCGTCGCGACGCTGCAGCCCCACATTCTCGTCATCTCTGGGGATCTGACGGATCGCGGGGCCGTGGCTGAGTGGGCAGCGTTCGAAAGCCTTCTTTCCAGGACATGGCCGGGCACGCGCCGCGATTCGCCGGTAGTCGTGCTCGTCCCAGGCAATCACGATCTGCAGACATCTCCTTACGACGATCCCCGGCGCGATAGGGTCGGAGGTTATAACGACCCTCTGCGGGCCAGATTCGCGTACGTTCAGCAGGCAGGCGGGTTCGATGGCGTCGCACGCCAGTGGCAAGGCTCCGCCATGACAGGGGCAGGACAGGCGTTCGCGAACGCCGGATTGGATGCGTTGGTCTCTTTGCTGTCTGCGCTCGAGCGCAAGAAAACCTTTCGTGCCACCGCTTCCCGCAACCCCGCACGCGAAGGCAACCTCCACGTCCTATACCCCAGCAGGGTTCGAGGGACAGCTGGAATGGACCGAGCGTGCTTTCGCGGATATCTTTCCCATGACGATTGACCATGCCGGGACCGGCACGAGCCTGGCGATTCTGAATTCCTCGGCGCAGGTGAATCCGGGCGCGAGCATGGGCACGGGAAATCTGACGGGGAAGCAGTTGGACCGCTTATCCACTTACCTGCAGCGTCTCCGGTCCGCGGAATCATTGAAACACCTGATAGTGACGCTGCATCATCCGCCCGTGCGACGGCAGACAGACGAATGGTCGTGGTGGCAATTTCTTCGGCGCAAGTTCACATGGACCGACATTTACGCGCACACTCTCCTGGCCCTCGATGCCGGAGATGCCAACCGGCTTGGGCAGATGCTCGAGGAGTTTGCGTCGGCGCGCCCGGATGTGGATGTGATCGCAGCCTACGGCCATCGCCACGACAAGTATTTTGGTCGAACCGGTGGAGGTGTGTGGGCGGTAGAATCGCCCGCAGTCGTCGAAATGGTCGACGGGAAGAATGACGGGTTCTGGGCCGCCTTCGAGGATCGTGAGCAATTGGAGTTCCGATGGATTCAGTAGGGTGAAGCATGAGATTCCTGCAGTCGGTCGTCGCCTCTCTGTTCCTGCTCGTATTCGCCGCCACGATGGCTGCGCAGTCGGGCGGCGTCTATGTGAATCATGAAAAAGTAGACGCGGCCCTCGCCAAAGGGGGCGTGCTTGTCACCGCGTCGCAGGTTCGTGTCGCAGGCGGACATCGAGACAAGCCGGGCGCGCTGGAGACGCAGAAGGCGACCACCATCCTTTATGTGACAGACGGCGAGGGCGTGTTTGCCGCGGGCGCGCGAACGCAGCGCCTCACCAAGGGGGACTTGCTCGTGGTTCCGGCAGGGACGCCGCAGGCGTTCACGAGCGTCTCGCCATCGATCAGTTATTACGCGGTGACGGTGCCAGTGCTAGTGACGGGCGCGAAGGCAGAGGTCGTTTATGCCGGCCACGACCAGGTGGCCGCCGCTCTAAAAAAACCGGCGACGCTAGCCGACGGCCCGAATCTTCGCGTGCCGGGGAAAGAAAGGCGGCGGCCTCGTCGGGGGGCACGCCACGGGCGGCGAGGATGCGGCAGAGGGGCAGGGGATACCGGGTGGCCTGGGCCATTGCCTCGGCCAGGCGGTCCTGGCCTGCATCCGGTCCGACCCAGCGGCGGCCGGTCAGCGAGGTCTCGACATTGAGGAAGGCCGGGGAGAGGGTCATGGCCTAGGGGTGCCGCAAAGGGGCCTCGCTGGCAAGGGGTTGAGGCGGCGTCCACGCGGGGGCAATTGGGCGGATGAATGAAATCAATGGTTTGGGTATGCGCGTTAGGGTGGGGTTAAGGATTGGTGGTTGGAATGGCGGGATACCGAAACATTTGTGGAGCAAATCGGCGCTGCGAGGGCTGAGTGCCTCGCCTCCCCCTTGTGG
>JANNJO010000240.1:0-5541 GCA_031395755.1 Acidobacteriota bacterium | reverse complement strand
CGACCCGAACGGCCGGTCACATACAGAGTCCATCTCTGAAAACCTGAGGTCATAGGTCTGCGCGCCCCAGGATTGTCGGGTGACCGCTGTATAGAGCTGCCTTAGATGGGTCGCAGGATGCGGCGGATACAGCGGCGCCACGTCCCGCCGATCGTCGTTGAAATCGCCGCGAAATGCGGCTCCGCCCAGCCAGCCACTGGCCACAACATCGCGAATGCCCCACGCGTCTTTCGTGTATCTGTTCGTGTCGTAGAATGGCTGATAGATCCCGTTGCCGTCGCGATCTGGGCTCGTTGCGTGTTTGTCGCGTTCGACGATGACCGTGAGGGGCAGCACGGTATCGTTCGTGTCTTCGACATGCAGCACGTTGGTGTACCAGCCAGCGCCGTGCGCGGAGCCGGCTGCGCTTACCACCGTGAGGGCGTAGAAGCAGCGTGTGGGCTCGTCAGTGCAGAACGCACGACTGCGAATTTGCAGCTCGAGCGACTCTAAATCGTGAGGGTGCCCGCCGATCCCTTCGTCCCTCGGGTAGTAGAAAAAGTAGCGGATCGCGAGGTAGTCCAGCTCATCGACACGTCTGGAATTCTTGTCGCACGACCAGGTTGTGTCGAGGCTGCTCACCAGATTTCTTTCGCTATCAGACAGTTCCGCTTTGGCGTGTACGGGCCGCAGGCGTATGAGGCGAATTCGGTAATAGACGATGGGACCAGCCTTCGGTTTCGGTTGCAGGTCGCCTGCCTTGCTAGGAATACCGAAGCGGGGAAACCGTTTATGCAGGAACTCGAGCGGGGAAAAAATCAGAATCGGCGCGCCTCGCTGCGCCAGTTCCGCCATTGTGATCGGCGCCTCGTTCGATGTCCACAGCGGAGGGACGTACTCGGCGATCTCCGCATCACGGAAAGTTTTGGTGAGCCCCTGCTCATTCACCTCCAACCACCCCGGTCGACTGGCTTCCCTCACATCGTCAACGACGCAAAGGCCAACCTTTTCTGGCCGCGCCATGGCCAAAGCGGGAATGCTGACCAAGATTGCCACCAAGAGCGAGGCACGAGCCGCATGAGCTGAGAAGACCCCTTCTTTCAAAGGCGGCTTGAAGTTGTCGAGAATGGGGACGAACAGCGCTCTCACGATGGCGGCGTACCGAATGCGCAACATAGACGATTACCTCTCGACACCGAACAATGCGCCAATCGCGGAAATCTCGTCGCCGTAAAGCACCTTAACCTGTTTCGGTTGGTCGGCCCACCCGTGACCTCCACGCCGAACAGGGGCTTAGAATGGCCGGATCTCCCGGCCGTCCGCACGCGGACATGGCCATCAGCCGTCGCACCGAGCGTCTTCGGGTGCGTCGGTCACTGCGCTTGCCTCACTGTATTTGGGAGCCACTCGCACCGACCCGAGTGCGCCTAGGATACAGAATCTCGGCGTCGTGGGGCGGGATTTTCCTGGACGGCCTGACGCTGCGGCCCAGAAGAACGACCTGAGCAACCACAACTAGGCAGCCGCCGCCGGACTCGAGCTCGGTGCGCGGTCGCACCTCTCGTAACGCCTCGTCAACTGGCGGTTGCTGGTAAAGGCGACAATCTGTTCGCAATCGCCCGGCCGATCGTATATATATGCGCTTCATCTCAAAGTCGAGTCGTCGGTGGCCCATTCGTCCGGGAGGGTGTGTGCGCACTGTTAGTTTGATCCGCGTCGGGTTTTGCTTGCTGGTCCTATTCCTCGGTAAAGATAAGGCCCTCGCTCAGGACGTTCCCAACTTCATTCGCCATTCAGCCGTCGAGCCGCCGCTCGTGTCGCAACTCGAGGTTCGACGTCAGAGTCGAGTGGATATCCCTGACCCGTCGCTGCTGGCCGATGCGGCACGCTCGCGAGTGCTCCACATCGAACTCTTCACCGACCTCGCGGTTCGGATCGTCCGAAGCGGCCTGGAGCAGACCGCAGATGGGGTCGTCTGGAGCGGATCTATCCAGGAAGCTCCCGACAGCAGCGTCCGGCTCGCGCTGAAGAATGGCGTCGTGAGCGGCCACGTGTTCGCCTCGATCGGCATCTTTCGCGTGCAGCCAGAGGGAACCGGCTATTTGGCGCAGGAGCTGATCATGGCGAGTGAGGGCACCGAGACGAATCGGTTCTCGCTCATTCCGTTTCTCGAGGGAACCGATGTCTTCTGGACCCTGCAGAAGGGGGGCACCCTTGAGGGGATCGTTCCGAACAAGCTCGAAGCGAATATCTTTCCCCATCTCGTCGTCGCGCAGACTTTCACTGACGTGTTGAGCATCGACAAGCAGGAGCGCCGGGGCCTGGCCGGGCTCCGCGAGTTTTCGTATTCCATCTCGGCGACCCCGGCGGTCCGGATACGAATGCTTCGACAGCGTTCAGCGCCGGTCCGGACGCCGTCTTATATGCCGCGCGGCAACTTCCAGTTCTTGTGGGTTCGAGGGCTGAAGGACTGCGATCCGCTGTCGTCGGAACGGCCGTCCTGGTGTCGAGGCGAGACGTCAGCGAGTGCGACCGAAGCAAGCAAGTCCGCCGCGCAGTCGCCAATGGCCCGCGTGCACGCGGCGCTCTCATCGCTGCCTCGGATCACGATTTGGGAGGGGCATTTCGTCCTCGGGCATCACTCGAATGGTCAGGATGGATGCCTCAACACTCTCGAGCACCGCGATCCACCGGTGGACGGCGAGTGCGGACCGTCGACGCCGCTGACCAGGGATACAATCAATTTCAAGGACGGCAGTTTTTCCACCAACTACATGCGATTCGGCGTCAACTACAGCCGCCATCGTCTCGTCGGGCCGGAAGCGGTGCGGGAGACACGCCTACTCGTAGAACTCGAGCATCACCCCCGCGCGTGGATGGATGAGAAGATGGTTGATCTCTACGGCCGCACGCGACTCAACATGGCCGGTTCGTACGCCCTCCGGGATTTGCCGGGATGCCGCAAGCGCTTCGAAGGATTCGTCGGCCTCAACTGGAATCCAACCGTTGCCGGCGGCGTCGAGGAAGATTCCTGGACATTTCAGGCCTCTTGTTTTCCAACAACCAACGGCGGGTGGGGCATCTTCGCTCGGCTGTATACCGGGCAGGACTACTATAACGTCGGGTTCCTGGATAACATCACCCGGTTCCACGTTGGTATGACCTTCAACCAATCCGGCTTCTTCCGGTTCCGACGCTCGTCGACGGCGAACCCGTAGCGCCGCTTGCCACATCGATCAAGTTCGCTGAATCTGGGAGACCACATGTGTGAACGAACAACGGGTGTCGTCGCCGGCCTACTGCTCTCGATGATGTTGGCGTGTTCGGAACCAGCCGAGGCCCAGGCCGCCTGCAAGCCCGATGGCTTCGTCGCGACCACGGTGTGGCACACGGACAACGAGGGCGATGTGCTGGTACTCGGTACGGAGGCGCGAGTTCTTTGGTTCCAGCGCGCCTCGCAATGGCGCTTTCGTGCCATTCGCGCCGGGCGTAACCAGAAAAAAATTGACCGGGTTCGGCTGTCGGCTGACGCCACTTACGCGGAAGTTCGCTATTCGCAGGAAGCGACCATCTACGTCGACCTGACGCAGAAGCTCCTGCAGTTGCCTGAGACCGCCATCGAAGCCCGCGCGCAGTCGCCCCGCGAATTGTCACAGAATCCCGAGGTGACTGAATGCGCGTCGAGACCGATTAATGATGTAGATGAAAAGCGACTGTCTAGTCAACTCAAGGCATATATGGCGGCCGAAGACTTTCTGCCCTCTACGCCTTCGCCGGATTGGCGGTTCTTCAACGCTAAGGTGGACAGCAAGCTATACGTGCCAGTCCTTCAGATCTTGCAGAACGAGCTGATTCGGCCGAGTGCCTTCGAAGTCTGGAACGAACTCGTTCCGCCGGCGGTCGCGGCGACGCGAGGTGCGACGTCGAAGGTGACAGAGTCGCTGCAACGGGAGCTTTTCCGGCTCTATCAAATCCGTCGGCCGCCGTGCGTGATCTACACAGATCGACCGAAGGAATCGAGCCACGGGTCATGGGTGGTCGAGTATTGGTTCTACTATCCTTTCGATGTCGGTGGCGTTGGCGCGCACTTGCACGACAGCGAGCATCTGTTCGTCGAGGTCGATAAGCTCGGTGGCACCGTACGACGGGTCGCCGCGGCAGGGCACGGCATGTGGGCGCCGAACAACATCTACCACACGTATCAGCCGAATGCGATTCCGGTGTCGCTGCCACTGTTCGCGATTGTCGAGTACGGCAAGCACGCGACAGCGCCCGATATAGACGGAGACGGCTGGTTTACACCTGGCATGGACAGTAATAACTACTACGACTCCGCTAAGGTGTGGGGCGTGCGCGACACCATCGGCGTAACCGACAGCAATATGAAGCCGTTTACCTCGGCGATGATGGTAAAGCGGGAACGGAAGAATGCGCTCGTCGAGAAACACCTTCCTACAATCTTCAAACCGAAAACGATGGCCGGTCTCAACAACGACAACCGATGCACGTTGGCAACCCTACCTGAGACGCTGCCGAGTGAAAAGTGCGACGGCGCTACAGCCGCGTGTGCGCGCAGTCAGGTCGGCAGTCACAGCGACTACAAGGATCCCGAGAAAATCCTGAAACCCGCGCTCTATCCACCGCTGGCGCTACGCGCCGCTTACACGAAGATTCCGACCGCCGAGAAGAGTACCCTTGTGATACCGACTGCCCAAAATACCCGTCGGCTAGAGCGCTCAGATCGTGTCACCACGGGCGTGGCGTTCGAGTTGGCCGGGCTAATCGGCGGCCTGCCCGGCCGCGCGGCCGTCGAGGCTGTCGTCGACGTCAAATCCGAGGATGAGCATTTCAACGGTATCGCCACCCGGTACGAATGGCTGACCAGCAACCTAACCGGCCTGTACGCAGGACTCAGCTGGATTAACGACGACCTTGGAGATCGTGTGAATGACGAGGTGAATCGCGCATTCTGGGCGAGTGGCGGATTTTTATTTGAGCTGCCGATCAGCGGTCGCCTGCTCGATCGCCGCCTGACGCTACAGACCGCCGGTGGGTTGATGTACAACAATTACTACAACCTCGCGTGGGACTTCCGGGTCGGTTTCGCCGTCACGCTCTTTAGCCCCAACCGGGGTTTCGGGATCAAGCGAAAGGTGCCGAATCCCTACTGAAACAGTAGCGTTGCCGCGCGTACCGTTTTCACGTCGGAAGTCTGGACCTGGCGGGGCTTGCGACGTGACTTACTACGTTTCGATCGACCTGGCCTCCCGTCGCGTGCACATCGTGGGCTCGACGCCGCAACCCACAACACGCCGCTCTCGCTGACCCCGCCGTCAGAATCAAAACGCGAGCAGCCCACACCGCACGAAACATGTTCCATCTTCGAGCTGAGTCCTCAACAGATAATCGGCGCCTTTTTGATACGTCGTGGGCCGTTGGCGCCATGCGGGATCTCGTGCGCGGGAGCGCCGGAACACAGGAGGCCGAGCAGCTGAACGGGAGGTGAATACATGGCCAACGCTGCTTCACATCTCTTTTAGGCGTCCGGCTGCGTACTTGTGC
>JANNJO010000225.1:0-24686 GCA_031395755.1 Acidobacteriota bacterium | reverse complement strand
GCGTCCCCACCGCCGACGTCCATAGCACTAAGCAGTCGAGCGGCATGCAGGTCGTTTCTCGGTGCAGATTGCTTGCGCCGCGCACCTTCGGGGCCATGACGGTCTCGAACCGGCTCCACTCCAGTTGCTCCAACACCGCATCATCGAGCACGCCCGCCGAATGGATCACGCCTCGCAGCGGCGCGAGCAAGGTCGCGTCGGCAATCGCGCGTGAAACGTCCTCACTGCGCGCGACATCGCCCTCGCAAACGGCGATGCGCGCACCGGAGGACTGCAGCGACGCGATCACCGCACGCGCGGCGTCGACGGGCGCGCTCCGGCCCATCAATACGAGATTACGCGCGCCGCGGTCCACCATCCAGCGCGCCACTTCCAGACCCAGACCGTTGAGACCGCCTGTGATGAGGTACGAGGCATCGCCCGCGATGCTGTCGATGGCGCTCGTCCTGCCGGGCGCGGGAGGCGTCAGCACGATCTTGCCGATGTGCTTCGCCTGCGCCATGCGGCGGAACGCGTCGATCGCGTCGTCGAAGAAGAACGACTGCACGGGCAGCGGTTCGAGCGCGCCGCGCTCGAAGTCGGCCATCAGGTTGGCAAGGACTTCCGACACCGCGCCAGGTTCGCGCTGGAACATGTCCGCGAGATCGAGGACGAAATAAGCCGCGTCGGGGCGAACCGCCGCCACCTGCTGCGGTTCCCAAATACCACGACGGCCAATCTCCACGTATCGGCCGCGATTGGCGAGCACCGACAGGTTCAGCGGCACGAAGTCGCCGGTGAGCGAGCTGAGAATCACGTCGACGCCGCGATCCGCCGTCGTCGTTCGAATCTCCTCCGCAAACGCCGCGCTACGCGAGTCCATCACATGCGACACCCCCAGTGTCGAGAGGAACTCGCGCTTTTCCGGGCTGCCGGCCGTAGCGAAGACCTCGGCCCCGATCTTGAGCGCAATCTGGACGGCAGCGAGGCCGACGCCGCCTGCGGCGGCGTGGATCAGCACACGTTCTCCCGGCTGGAGGTCGGCAAGTTGTTCAAGGCCGTACCGGGCCGTCAGGAAGACGCTCGGGATCGATGCCGCCTGCTCGAAGCTGATGCGTTCCGGTTTCCGCGCGACGAACCGGGCGTCAGCGGTCACCCACGACGACATGCTGCCGGGCGCGATCGCGACGACGCGATCTCCCGGCCGAACGGTGGTCACACCTTCGCCCACCCGCACGACTTCGCCGGCGCATTCATCCCCGAGCGCTCCGTCGCTGCCGGGGTACATGCCGAGCGTTTTCAGCACGTCGCGGAAGGTCAATCCGGCGGCCGCAACCTGGATCTCCACGAAACCGGCAGGCGGTGCCACGCGCACGGCCGGCTCGGTGCGGACGTTTTCGATGACGCCGGGTGTGGTAATCCCGAGCCGCAGACCATCAGGCGCCGAGGAGTCAACCTTGGCAGGGGCCGTCCAGCGCTGCAGCGTGGCGACGTGGCGGACGCCCCCACGATACGCAATGTCAGTCTCCGATCCGCCTGCACGCAGCTCGGCGCCCACGACCCCCGACACGTCGCCAGTGTCAGTGGGATCGAGATCGATGCGGGCGCAGCGCAGTTCCGGATGTTCGAGCGCAATCGTTCGTCCGAGTCCCCAGAGGGACGCCTGGACCGCGGCCACTCGCGATTCGCGGCCGGTCACGGGCTGCGCGCCGCGCGTGAGCAGCCACAGCCGCGGGGCCGCCGCGGCAGCGACGATGGCCTGCACCGCGCCGAGCACGGGGCCACAGGTCCGCGCTTCCTGAATGGACACGTCCTCGACCGTTGCGGTGTCATCGAGCTGGACGTCGACGGCGGAACAAACGACGCCGTACAGCGGTCCCGCTTCGAGCGCCGACGCCACGGCGCGGCGCGCGTGCTCGACCGAGGCCGCTCGGTTCTGTGCGGCCACGCGAAGCTCCGCCGGCACGACGATGCACGACGCGCCGGCGCCGGTGAGCTGGTCCGCCACGCCCTGACCGACGCCGTCGCCGTCGGCGAATACCAGCCAGCGTTGCGTCGCGAGCGCGCCGCTCGCGGCGGCGCGCGACTTCTTCCCGACGATCACGGACTGATGACGCAGCATGCCCGGCAGCGCGGCCTCATCCAGGCACGCGACGGTCTCGCATCCCGCCTCGCCGAGCAGATCCGCCCATCGTTCCGGCCGGATGAGCGCGTGCTTCACGCGCAAGTCGGCATCGGTGAACCGCCACCACCCGTCGGTGAGGCCGACGATGAGGTCGCCGTAGCGCTGCGGCTCGGTGGCTTCGAGCAGCACCAGCGTACCCCCGGGAGCGAGGAGCCGCATCACGTGCGACACGGTCTGGCGGAGGCTGGCGGTCGCATGCAGGACGTTGGCGGCAATCACGACGTCGAACTGCGCGTCTCCGAGGCCCTGCCGGGACGGATCCTGCTCGATGTCGAGCGTCCGGTACGTCACGAACGTGTGCCGCGCGAACTTGTCGCGCGCGGCCGTCAGGAACATCGGCGAGACGTCGGTGAACGAGTACTCCACGCGATCGGCCGGCAGCACCGGAAGGACCTGCGACGTCGCGCCGCCGGTTCCGCCGCCGATCTCGAGCAGCCGCAGCTTCTTTCCGCCGCCAAAGGACTCGACGATTCTCGCGATCGCGTCGCGAACGAACGTATTGTGCGTCGCGAGCAGCGGTGAATCCCGGTACAACCGCTCGGTCAGCGACAGCGATCCGTTGGGAAAGAGGAGCTCGATCGTGTCGCGCCGGCCCGTGAGGGCGTCGCCGAGCTCGGGGCCGATGCGGCCGATCGCGCTCAGCTCCGCGGTGGCCTGCGGATAGCGCTCCTCGAGCGAACGCTGGAACGCGGCGGCATCGCCGATCGGCGGTACCCGCACCACTTCCCATTCGTTGGCGCCGGCCCGCGCGAGCACGCCGTCTTCCTCGAGCATCTCGAGGAGTCGCTCCACGAACCTCGCATGCCGCGCCTGCACGCCGCGGGACAGCGCACCGGCGACGGTCAGCCGCGTGCCGGGCGTGAAGTCCGCGCCGGTGTCGGCCAGCGCACGCGCGGCCCATGCCGCGCACAGGGCGTCGATCTGCGGCAGCAGCTCCGCGTAGATCGAGAGCGTGGGGCCCGGAATCGCCGACGCGGCCCGCAGCTCGACCGCCGAGATCACTTCCTCGGGCGAACAGTCGATCGCGACAGCGACATCGCGCGTCTCCGGAAGCGCGGCCGGCGCCCAGTCGACCTCGTACAGGAACCGGCTCGTGTCGAGGCCGCCTATTGCGTCGTGCGACGCCTGACGGAATCGGGCGTCGTTGATGGACGCGACGACGTTGCCGCCGTCGTCGTAAACCTGGACGTCAACCCGCACCATTCCGTGCTCGGAGGGCCTGGAGACCACGTGGCTCCACGCGCGCGAGATGCGGGACGCCGTGAGCTGCACGCGGCCGGCGCCCACCGGCACGAACACACGTCCGTCGCTGCCTTTGTTCTCGAGCAGCGCCGAGGCGACCTGAAGGCATCCGTCGAGTAGGACCGGGTGGATCACAAACGCGTCCGTGCCGGCTGCGAGCGATTCCGGCAGCTCCACGAGTCCTAGCGCTTCGTTCGCGTGCGTCCACAACTGCCGGACCGTACGAAACGCCGGCCCGAGCCCGATACCCGCTTCCGCCAGCTCCTCGTACATCGGGCCGATGGCGATGGCTTCCTGGTGTCGCGCGCGCAGCTCGTCCAGGCTCCCGATGGGCGAGGTCTCCACGCCGGAGGCGTCAGCAATCCGCGCTTCCGCGTGGACGACGAACCCGCCATCGACGCTGTCATCTTTGAGCGCACAACAGCGAACAGTCCGCCCGGGCGCCGGACCGACGACGACCTGCAGCGTTCTGCCGCGCTCGTCTCCGACAACCAGCGGCTCGTTGATGACGACGTCTTCGAGCACGACATTCGGTGAGGTCCGACCGGCGGCGGCCATCAACTCGATGAAGCACGTCGCCGGTACAACTGCCGCGCCGAATACACGGTGATCCGCAAGGAACGAGGGATGGGCCTGATCGATCTGCGACTCGAACACCGATTCCGCGGTGGCCATGCGGAGACGGTGGCCGAGAAGGGGGTGGCCTGTGGCGATGCCACCGTTGGCCGCCTGCGCCGAGCCGTGGCGAGGGGTCTCGATCCAGTATCGTTCCCGCTGAAACGGATACGTCGGCGCGGGCACTTTCGCGCGCCGGTAGTCCGCATCAAATGCACGCCAGTCGACGGACGCTCCGGCGGCGTACAGGGACGCGAGGCTGCGCAGCATCTGCTGCCATTCGCCGCGCGCGCGCCGAAGGGACGGCAGACACAGCCCCTCGAAGCCGGGGTGCCGGCGCGCGAGCTCGATGAGCGTCGGGTTCGGCCCGATTTCGACGAACGCCGTCGCGAACGCGGACGCGGCGCGCACGCCGTCCTCAAAACGCACGGCACGCCGGGCGTGCTCGGACCAGTACTTAGGGGTCACCAGGTCGTCGTGTGCCGCGGGCTTGCCCGTCAGATTCGAAATCACCGGCACCGAAGGACGCGCGTAGGCGACCGTCGCGGCCACCGCTTCGAACTCCGCAAGCGCAGGAGCGATAAGCGCCGAGTGGAACGCGTGCGAGACAGTCAGCTGCTGTGCTTTGACGCCGTGCTGCCGAAGCACGTCGAGAAACGCTGCGATCGAATCCAGCCTGCCGGAGACGACGATGTTGTCGGGCGCGTTGAACGCCGCGATTTCGATCCCGTCGCGGAGGTGTGTCCGCACGGTCGCCGCATCGGCGAATACGGCGGCCATGCCGCCGCCTTCCGGGAGCACGCCCATCAGCCGCGCGCGCGCGGTAATCAGGCGCGCGGCATCGGCCAGGGTAAAAACGCCGGCAAGACATGCCGCGACGTATTCGCCGACACTGTGGCCAAGCATGACCGACGGCTGGACGCCCCACGACATCCAGAGGCGGCCAAGCGCGTACTCGATCGCGAAGAGCGCCGGCTGCGTGTACTCGGTCCGGTTGAGCAGCCGAGCTGCGGTCGCCTCGTCGAAGATGACGTCGCGAAGCGGTGCGTCCAGGTGCGGCTGCATCGCGTCGACGCATTCGTCGAGATAGCGTTTAAACGACGGCGACGTCGCGTAGAGCTCGCGGCCCATGCCCGCGCGCTGCGAGCCCTGTCCCGTGAACAGAAACGCAATCCGCGGAGCAGAGCCTGGGCGGACCACGCCTGCGGCGACGTCTTCGGACGCTCCGCCTTCCCGCCACCGAGTGATCGCCCGCGCGAGGTTTTCTCGCGTCGCGCCGGTGACGGCCAGCCGGTGCGGGAAATGCGCACGCCCGGTGTTGGCGGTAAAACAGAAGTCCGCGACCGGACCGTCGTCGTCGTCCGCAAGCGCTTCCTCGAACCGCGCGGTCGCCTCGCGCAGCGCGGCTTCGCTTCTGGCAGACACGCAGAGCACCTGCACCGGACGATCAGCGGTGTCCGCCGCGACCGGCGCGGGGACGGGGGCTTCCTCGAGCACGATGTGTGCGTTGGTACCGCTGCCGCCGAACGAGCTCACGGCGGCAAATCGCGACTCGCCATCGGTCGTCCAGGGGGTCAGCGTCCGCGGAATCTCGACCGGGATCCGGCTCCAGTCGATGTGCGGGTTGGGCACGCGCAAGTGCAGATGCGGCGGAATCTGCTTGTGCTGCAGCGTCAGCACGGTCTTGATGAGTCCAGCAATGCCGGCCGCCGATTCGAGGTGGCCGATGTTGGTCTTGACGGACGCGACCCGGAACGGCTTGCCTGGATCGCGGTTCTCGGAGAGCACGGCCGCCAGGGCGCGCATCTCGATGGGGTCGCCGAGCGACGTGCCGGTGCCGTGGGCCTCCACGTAGCCGATATCCGCCGGCGCAACGCCGGCGCGCTCAAGCGCCAGCCGGATCACGCTTTCCTGCGCAAGCTTGTTCGGAACGGTCAGGCCGCTGCTGGGCCCATCCTGGTTGACGGCCGATCCGCGAATCAGCGCCAGGATGCGATCGCCGTCGGCGACCGCGTCGCGCAGGCGCTTCATGACGACGACGCCACAGCCCTCGCCACGCACGAAGCCATCGGCTCCGGCGTCAAACGTGCGGGCCCGGCCGTAGGTCGAGAGCATCTTCGCCTTGCACGCGGTAATCGTGCGTTCCGCCGACAGAATCGCGTTCACGCCCGCCGCGATCGCCATCGTGCTTTCGCCGAGTCGCAGGCTCTGACAGGCGAGGTGGACGGCGACGAGAGAGGATGAGCATGCGGTGTCGACCGCCAGCGTCGGACCATGCAGCCCAAGCGTGTAAGCAATACGGCCGGCCGCGAAGTTCAGGCACGAGCCGGTCATGTGGTAGGCGTCGATGGCCTCCATGCCCGCCCGGTTCAGCAGCGTTTCGTAGTCGCTCGTCGTGATGCCGACGAACACTCCGGTCTGCGAACCGGATAGCCGGTCGGGTGCGATGCCGGCCCGTTCGAGCGCTTCCCACGTGACTTCCAACAGCCACCGGTGCTGCGGATCCATCTTGATCGCTTCGCGCGGCGCGATGCCGAAGAACTGCGCATCGAAGCGGTCGATTCCCGCGACGTACGCGCCGGAGCGCGTGTACATCCGGCCAAGCGCCTCCGGATCCGGATCATATAAATCATCGGACCAGCGGTCGGCCGGAGTTTCGCCGACGGCGTCCACGCCGTCGCGCAGGAGCCGCCAGAACGCATCGACGTCGTCGGCACCGGGGAAGCGGCAGGCAAGGCCTACGATCGCGATCGGTTCGCGCGCATCCAGTTCGACGGCGTCGAGGCGCGCCTGTACCGTGTTGAGTGCGCGCAGCGCCAGACTCAACCGCTCGGCGTGACCGGTGGAACCTTGGGAGCTCAATGCTGTTTCCCTGGAGCACGAGAACCCAGTGCGTGGGCCACGGCCTGGTCGAGAAGCGCCGCGAGCTCGTCTTCCGACTGCGGCTCGGGTCCAACCTCTGCCTCGAGGCTCACGGCCGGAGCCGTGCGATCGCGTGGCACGGCACCCGGCACGCGTATGCCGATCCGCTCTGCAAGATAGCGGGACAGCGCCTCGGTGTTGGGATACTCGAACGCGATCGTCGCCGGTAGCTCGCATCCGAGCGTCGTTTCGAGCCGCTTTCGCAGTTCGACAGTGGTGATTGAGTCCATGCCGATCTGGAAAAAGCCGGTGCGCGCTTCAATCTGCCCTTTCTCCGCGATGCCCAGCACCGAGGCGACCTGGCCACGGACGTGTTCCAACAGCCGCTCCCAGGTCTCCGGGCGCGCCGCCGGCTCCGGCGTAGACGTCCGGCGCGACGACTCCGCCACCGCCGGACCTACGCACGCCAGAAACGGCCGGTGCCGGCGCGCTTCGAATACAGGCTTGAAGGTGTCCCAGCGGATCTCGGCGACGGCGACCTGCGTTCTGTCCCCCACGAGCAGCGAGCCCAACGCGGTTAACGCGTCCTCGACCGGCAGCGTGCCGAGGCCAATCTGGCGGAAATGCTCGTGATGCTGCTCCGTCGTGCCGCCACCCTCCCACCACCCCCAGTTGATGCTGAGCGCGGGGAGTCCGGCGCGGCGGCGCTCATGCGCGAGCGTGTCGAGGAAGTGATTCGCGGCCGCGTAATGCGCGTGGCCCTTGGCCCCCCAGAGCGACGCGCCTGAGGAGAACATGACGAAGAAATCGAGCGTGAGACGGCGTGTCAGGGCATCAAGGTTCCGCGCCCCCGCAACCTTCGGCTCCAGCACGGCGTCGAGCTGCGCGCGGTCTATGGTTTCCACCGGTTGGACCTGCAGCGTGCCGGCAGCGTGAATAACCCCAGCCAGCGGCGGCAGTTCCCCACCAAACCGCGCGAACAGGTGCGACATCCGTTCGTGGTCGGATGCGTCTGCTGATTCGGTGATGACAACCGCGCCGGATCGCTCGAGCTCCCGCACCGCATCGATGCGCTGGCGTTCGGGACTGTGCGGCGCGGCGGCGTCCCATTTGTTGCGACCCGGCAGGCCGGTGCGGCTGGCGAGCACGAGCCAGCGTGCGCCATTGGCCGCCATCCACGCGGCGATCTTCAGGCCGAGGCGTCCGAGACCGCCGGTAATAAGATAGGACCGATCGCGCCGGAACACCGGCCGCTGTACTTCCAGACCGCGCACGCGCACGAGCCGCGGCACGAACCGGGCACCCGACCGCAGCGCGACCTGGTCTTCCCCGTCGGTTCCGCGGATTTCGTCGAACACGGCGCGCGCCGCCGCGTCCACAGTGCCGGTGCCGATGTCGATGAGCGCTCCCCACAGATGCGGATGCTCGAGGCTGATGACGCGCCCAAGGCCCCACACAGTACTTTGCGCGAGCGACAGCCGCGCGTCCGACGGCCCGCCGAGCGGATGCACGTTTCGCGTCACGATCCACATTCCGCGGCTCGGGGATAGCTCCGCCTGCGTGAGCAGCTTGCAGACGTCGAGTGCGCCTGAGCAGACATCCTCCCGCTCACCCATCTCCGGCGGGGCGCCGCCTTCGCTCGCGTCAAGCGGGCGCAGATCGAGGATAGCGCCGAGCGGCGCGCCGGCGCGCCGCAGAGCCTCAGCGACACCAGTAAGGTTTTCGGTTGCGTCGCCTGGCTCGACGACGATCGAGGTGGCACGTGAGTCGCTGAGGAGCTGAGAGACGGCAGCCGCGACTCCGCCACGATCCGCGAAGATGCACCACGTCTCGCCGGCGACAGACCACTCGTCGGGCCGGAGCGTGTAACCCAATGGCGCACCGGCAGCAGAGCGGCCGATCACAATCGTCTGGTCAAAGAGGTCGGCGGGCAGAGGAACAGCCTCTGTCCTGAGACCCGTCTCCTCGAACAGCGCCGTCCAGGTCTCGGCGGACACGAGCGGGTAGTCCCCCCGAGTCTCCGGATCCGCAAAGCGCCACCAGCCGTCCGTCAAGCCGAAGGTCAGGTCGATCCATCGGTGTGGGCGAGCGCCTTCGAGGATGAGAAGGAGCCCCGATGGCGCCAGCAGTTGCCGCGCGTGCGCGAGGGTCTGCCGCAGGTCGGCCGTGGCGTGGAGCACGTTGGCGGCGACGATGATGTCGTACTGGTGTGGCGCGAAAGTCTGGGCGAGCGGATCGCGCTCGATGTCCAGCAACTCGTACCGCACGAACGGGTACGCACCCAATGTCTCGCGCGCGCGCTGCAGGAAGACGGTCGAGACGTCGGTGAAGACGTACTCCGTGCGATCCGCCGGGAGCAGCGGCAGCAGCGCGGCGGTCGTGCTCCCGGTGCCGGCTCCGATCTCGAGGACGCGGATCGACCGGTCGGCCGGCAACGCCTCGACTACCGCTCCGAGTGCATCCGCCATGGCGCCGTTCGCGACGCGGGCGAACGAGGCGTTCGCATAGGCCTGGGCCGCCCCGGCCTGATCGTCGCCGAAGAGAAGCGACACCGCATCAGCGCGGCCGACGAGCACGTCGCCGAGGCGGGTGCCGCACTGGTTCAGCAGCCGCAGCACCGGCGTGGACTCCGGAGACGCGGCAGCCAGACGCGCGATCGCGCCGCGCGCATCGGTAGCGGGTGGTGTCGATCGAACGACCAGCTGACGGCCGTCGCGTCGCAGGATGCCATCTGCGGTCAGCGTGTCCAGAAGCCGCTCAAACAGGCGACGGTGGCGGGCTTCGACGCACAAACTATCGGCAAGGCCCTCTGCATCGAGACGATCACCTTCGCGGAGAGGGCAGCCGAGCTGACGTAGCGCCGCGACGATCAATGCCGTGCTAATCGCCTCGACCTGATCGATGACCCCGGCCGTCGCGTCGGTCGACGCCAGCGACGGCGCGGCCATGATGCGGCGTGCGAGTTGGCGACTCTCTGGAATCCACTCCGCGTCAGGTGGTGGCGCGGAAGCCCCCGGTTTGAGCACCCACTTCTGCTCGTAGAACCAATCGGGCAGGCCCGCCCGCTCCGCTGACGGCTCGGGCGCGTCGACCCAGTGCCGGCGCCGCTGCCACGGGTAGGCCGGCAGTGGAGAGTAAGCCGCGTGCGCGGGCGCGATCCGCCGCCAATCAGGCATGACACCGAGCTCGTACAGCGCGCCAACCGTCTGCAGGACGCGGGTGAGGCCTTCCTCGCCCCGCCTGAGCGTCGGGATCGCGAAGAGCTTCTTTCCGGCCGCAGCGCCGCATCGACGAATGGAGGCAGTCAGGGCCGGATGGGCGCCGATCTCCACGAATATCTCGTGCCCTTGACCCGCAAGTGCCTGAATCGCGTCCCCGAAGCGAACAGGATCCACGACGTTCCGCTTCCAGTAACCGGCGGTGAAGTCCTCGTCCGTTGCCTCGCGCCCGGTCACCGTCGAAACGATGGGAATTGTCTGGGCGCCTCGGCGAAGACCGGTCAAGGCTCGCGCGAGCTCCTCGCCAGGATTTTCCATGTCGCGGCTGTGGAACGCGTACTCGACGGCGAGCGCCTTTGCGAACACGGATCGTTCGGCCAGCGTGGCCGCCAGAGCGGCAATGTCGGCGGCCGGACCGGATACGACACAAGAGGTCGGGCTATTCATCGCCGCGATGCCGACCCGCCCACCGAACGGAGCAATCGTCCGGACCGCCTCCGCCGCAGTCAATTCGACCGCCAGCATGCGTCCGCCGGACGCCGGGTCCATCAGACGACCGCGAAGCACCGACAGGTGCACCGCCTCTTCGAAACCAAGCACGCCGGCCACGTGCGCCGCGACCACTTCGCCGGCGCTGTGACCCACGACCGCGTCGGGGTGGATGCCCCACGCCCCCAGCAGCTCGGTGAGCGCGTATTGGATCGAAAACAGCGCCGGCTGACCGATTGCCGTTCGGTGCAGCCGCGATTCAGGCGCGCGAAGCTCCGCGAAGAGCGACCACGAGGCGTGTTTCTGAATCGCCTGGTCGCATCGTGTCAGCGCCTCGCGGAATACGGGCTCCCGATCCGCGAGGTCGAGACCCATCGCCGGCCAGTGACCGCCCTGCCCCGAGTAGACGAACACGACGCCGCTGCATGTGTCGCCGTCGGTGTGCTCGGTCACTTCCGTCAGCCGCTCGCCGGCGGCGACGCGATCGAGCGCAAGCGCGAGCTCCTCCCGCGAGGGTGCCACAACGGTGCGGCGGACGCCGTGGTGCGTCCGACGCAGCGCCGCGGTGGAGGCGAGCTCCTCAGCCACGGCGTCCGAGCCCGCCTCGCGGACCATGGACGCCCACTGCGCGGCGACGGCGCGGACGGCGGCCTCCGAGCGTGCGGACACAGGGACGAGCACCGGACCGGACGGTCGCTCGGCCGCGGGCGCACTGGCGACGGCCGGCGCTTCCTCGAGAATGACGTGCGCGTTCGTGCCTCCGAATCCGAACGAGCTCACCGCGCAGACGCGCGCAACGCCCGCCGCGCTGCTCCACGGCGTGGTCTCAGCAGGCAGCGCGAAGCGCGTGCCTTCGAAGCTGATGTGCGGGTTGAGCGACCGGAAATGAAGGTTGCGAGGAATCGAGCGGCGCTGCAGGCACAGAATGGCCTTGATCAGGCCCGCCACGCCCGCCGCCGACTCGAGATGGCCAATATTCGACTTGACCGCACCCAGGTAGCAGGTCACGTCGGTGCCGGCGCCGATCGTCGTCGCGAGCGCCTGTACTTCGATCGGATCGCCGAGGGCCGTTCCTGTGCCGTGGGTCTCGACGTAAGTCACGGCCGATCCGGGAATCCCCGCATCCGCCAGGGCGCTACGGACGACGGCCTCCTGCGCGAGGCCGCTCGGCGCCGTCAGCCCATTCGTGGCGCCGTCCTGGTTCATGGCGGTGCCGCGGATGACCGCGAGAATGGGGTCGCCGTCCTTCACCGCGTCCGCCAGGCGCCGCACGACCAGCACTCCGCAGCCTTCCCCCCGCACGGCGCCGTCAGCGCTCGCGTCGAACGTCTTGCATCGGCCGTCCGCGGCGGCAATCTGTAGCTTCGAGAAGGCGATCGTCGTCTCCGGCGTGAGCATTAGATTGATGCCGGCCGCGATCGCGAAGTCGCACTCACGATTGCGGAGGCTCTGGGCCGCCAGGTGTACCGCCACCAGCGAGGACGAGCAGGCGGTGTCGACGACCAGACTCGGTCCACGCAGGTCGAGCAGGTACGACAGCCGGTTGGCGAGGATGCTGTGTGCCGCGCCGGTGCTCGTGTAGATGTCGATTGTCCTCGGGTTGGCGAGTTGCCGCACATAGTAGTCGGCGCTCATACTGTGCGCCCCGACGAACACGCCGACACCCTGGCCACGCAGCGCATCGACCGACCGGCCGCCGGCCTCGATGGCTTCCCAGGCCGTCTCCAGCAGGAGCCGCTGCTGCGGGTCCATGCGGTCGGCCTCGCGAGGGGAGATGCCAAAGAAGTCGGCGTCGAACCCGTCGACACTCTCGAGGAACCCACCCCAGCGCATCGTGGTCTTGCCCGGCGCCTGCGGATCCGGATCGAACACCTTCTGCGCGTCCCACCGGTCGGGCGGCACAACGGTGATGGCGTCCACGCCGTCGACGAGGAGCTGCCAGAACGCGTCGGGGGTGTCGGCTCCGCCTGGAAAACGGCACGCGATGCCGACGACAGCGAGCGGTTCGCGGCCGGGCGGGGGGGACGTTGCGCGGGACTGTTCCAGCCGGCGCGCGAGGAGGGCTCGCTTCTCCGGAGAGAGCTGCGCGATCCGGGAGGACAGATCGGTCATTGCGTTTCTTCCGCGACCGGGTCGACGGCCTCGTCCGGCAGGCTCTCGATGGCGGCGAGAATCTCTTCGAGCTGCCGTTCCTCGGCGCTGGCCGGAGCACCAGGCGCGGCACCAACCAGGTTCCCGTCGGTCATCGGAACGTCCATGCGCGTGGCGAGCTGCGGAGCCAGCTGACCGACGGTCGGATAGTTCCAGATGAGCGTCGCCGGGATGGAAATGCGGCAGGCGGCCTCGAGCCGATTCCGCAGCTCCAGCCCCATAAGCGAGTCGAGGCCGAGCGTGCGCAGCGGCTTGTTCATGTCGACTCGCGCGGCCGCCAGCTTCAGCACGCTCGCGACCTGCTGCCGCAGGAACTGTTCGAGGTGCGCGAGCCGCTGGCGCGGCACCGGGATCGCCAACAGTTCATCGCGCAGGAGCGCGGCGGCTGCCGTCGGCCGCGTGGCAGATGCCCCCGCGCGCGGCAGATCGGCAAACAGCGGCCACTGGCGCGCCCAGGGGTAGAACTCGCACCAGGTGTCGAAGGAGAACGGCATCACCGCAGCCTGGACTGGATTCAGGTGAAGCAGCTGCCCGAACGCCTCGACGCCGAGATCGGGCGAGATGCTCTGGAGGCCGCGCTCGGACAGGCGATCGCCACGATTTCCCTGCGCGGCGGCGAGGCCGACTTCCGACCACGGCGCCCAGTTGATGCTGATCGCCGGCCGACCTTCGGCGCGTCGATGCGCCGCTAGCGCATCGACCCATGCGTTCGCGGCGGCGTAGTTCCCCTGCCCTGCCGAACCGATGAACGCGGCGACGGATGAAAACAGGACGAAGAAGTCGAGCGGCTGCTCCGACGTCAGGCGATGCAGGTGCCAGGCGCCATCGACCTTCGGCGCCCAGGTGCGGAGAATCTTCTCCCGATCCAGCTGCGGCAGCGTCGCATCCGCCAGCACACCGGCCGAGTGCACGACGCCTCGCAGCGTGGCGCCGCGGCGCGCGATGTCTTCCAACACCGTCGCGACGTCCTCTTCCCGCGCGACGTCCCCCCGCGCCACGACGACGGTAGCTCCCGCCGCGCGCATCGAGTCGAGAAGAGCGGCGGCCTCAGGAGGCGCACCCCCGCGGCTCATCAGGACGAGGTCCCGCGCCCCCTGCGCAACCATCCAACGCGCGACGGCGAGGCCGAGTCCACCTGTGCCGCCCGTGATCAGATACGTGCCGTTGCCCCAGTACTGCGGTAGAGCGGCCGGCCGCGGCCGAACAGGCGCGGTTTCCCGATCGATGGCGACGACGATCTTCCCCGTGTGTCCGCCCTGTGCCATCCGTCTGAAAGCGTCGGCGACATCCGCCGCCGGGAATACTTCCGTGGGGAGCGGCTTCAGCCTGTAGGCCTCGAAGCGCGCCATGCATTCGGCGAGGAAGTCGCCGACCGCGGCGGGTCGCAGCCTTCCAAGGGCGTCCAGGTCGATTGCGAAGTACGAGATGTTCTGACGGAACGCGCGCAGACCGATCGCGCGGTCGTCGTATATGTCGCGCTTGCCGAGCTCGAGGAACCGGCCGCCGGCGCGAAGCAGCGATAACCCCGCGCGAATCGCGTCTCCGGCCAGAGAGTTGAGGACAACATCGATGCCTTCGCCGTTTGTCAGGGCGCGGATCTCGTCCTCGAACGCGACAGACCGCGAGTCGCCGGCGTAGCGCACACCTTGTGAGCGCAGCCACGCGCGCTTGTCCTCGGTGCCAGCTGTCGCAAACACCTCGGCGCCTACCGCGCGGGCCAGTTGCAGTGCCGCCATCCCGACCCCTCCGGCGGCGGAGTGGATCAGCACGCGGTCCCCCTTCGACAGCCGCGCCAGATGGTGCATCGCGTAGTCGGCCGTCAGGAAGGCGATTGGGATTCCCGCGGCCTGCGTCAGCGTGACGCCATTCGGTACGCGCACGGCGAGCTGCTCATGTGCGATGACGTGCGTCGCCATGCTGTCGTACGCGAACGCCATCACCTCGTCACCGGGGGAGAACCGCACGACGCCCCGTCCCACGCGCGCCACGCGACCGGCACACTCGATCCCGAGCGGGCCGAGGCCCTGCTTGTAACCGGGGCACGCGCCGAGCGCCGACATAACGTTCATAAAGTTGAGTCCGGCGGCCGCGACTTCAATTTCGATCTCGTTGTCCGCCGGATCCCGCCGCGTCAACTCCTCGAGGGCGAGGGCGTCGAGAATACCCGGTGAGGAGGTCACCACGCGGTACGGGCGCCCGCCCGCCGGAGCGGTCGGTGCGGCGGCAGCGGGCTCCGGTGCGCCCTGGCGCAACCGTCGCACATACCGCGCCGAGGCGCGCAGGGCCACTTGATCCTCGGGACCGTCAGCGAGCAGTTCGGCGCAGAGCGCGTCGAGCGTTTCCGCGGACGTGTCGGATACATCGACGGCGCTGCATCGAAGGTTCGGGTGCTCGGCGGCAATGACCGACCGGAGCCCCCAGAGCGCGCTGCCGGCAAGGCAGGGCACCGCTTCGGAACTGTGGACGGACTGAGCACCCTTTGTCATGAGCCACAAGCGGGGAGCCACGCCGGTCGCGGCGCCCAGCGCCTGCGCCACCGCGATGGCGGTCGACACGCCCCGTGAGTCGGTCGGATTCGTTTCCCCGAGCGTCGACGCGTCGATCACGGACCGAATCTCGGGCACCGTCTGCAGGATCGCGGCGATGTCGGCCGATTCACCCGCTCGGACCGTGAAGCGATCGTCCGTGCGCTCGAATGCGGCTCCTTCACGGGCCGTGACGACCCGCGCGCCTGTCGCGGCGATCCGTTCGGCGACAGACGAGCCGTCGCGGGACGTGCCGACGAGGACGAGGCACACGCCCGGCTCGTGCTGAGCTTCGTTGTTGGGCACCGCGACCCAGTTGGTCAGGTGGAAGGCGGCCCGGAGCTTCGCGTCGCGCTCACGCTCCAGCCTGAACAGCCGCAGCCCGCGTGCTTCCATCAGCACCCGGCCGGCAGCGTCGGTGACCTCCAGATCGGCGTCGAAGGTATCGGCGTCCTGCGCGACGCTCGATCGCGCGGTTACCGAACACCAGAGCGTCTCGCTGTCCGGCCTGGCGTACACGCGCAGCGACTCGATCGCGGTCGGCACATACGTGTCGGCCTGTCCATTGCCGCCCTCTGCACCGGGTAGCACGGCTCCAAGGACCTGGAAACAGCCGTCGAGGAGAGCGGCTCGCGCCTGAAGGATCCGCGCGCCGCCAGTACCGCTGTCCGGGCGGGTCAGCCGCGCGAGCGCGAAGCGGTCTCCGACCCATCCTTCCTCAACGCGTTGGTACGCAGCCCCGTACCCCAGCCCGCGGCCGTTCATCTGGGCGTAGTGAGCAGGGCCGCTGAAGCTGCGGGTGGACCGAGCGCGTGCGCGCGCGCGTTGCGCCTCCGAATCTCCGAGTCCGGAACTCTCTCGTGCGTCAGCCGGCACCGAGCGCGCGGTGCCGGTCATGTGCTCGCTCCAGCCGTCAGCGGACTCCGCGTTGGCCTTTCGACTGAGAATCCGGAACGACGCCGCGCCGGGGGCATCGTTCGAGACAATGACCTGCACCGTGTGCGCGCCCTCTTCCGCCAGCACGAGGGCGGAGGACAGGACGACCTTGTCTAACGCCAAAGGCCCGTCACCGAGGGAGCGCGCCGCGGCTTGCAGTGCGAGCTCCGCGAAGAACGCTCCAGGCACGACCGCAGCCCCCCGCACGCGATGATCGCCGAGTGACGGCAGCCTCTTGAGACTGATGTCGAACTCCCAGTGCGCGACGTGCGGCTGCGATGCGGACTTGAAGGCGTCTCCGAGCAGGTCTGCCTGGTTCGCGTGGCGGCCGCTCGACGTGGCGGGGGCGTCAAACCAGAAGCGCTCGCGCTGCCACGGATACGACGGACCGGGCACACACATGCCTCCGTCCTCGAAGAGCCGCTCCCACGACACCGCGCCGCCGCCGGCGTGAAGCATCGCGAGCGAGGCCAGAATCGTCGACGGTTCGTCTTCGTCCCGGCGCAGCGACGACAGGGCGAGCACGTCCGCCGCGCCTGCGGCGCTTTCGTTGATCGCTCCGACGAGAAGCGGATGCGGGCTCATCTCGATGAAGATGTGATGGCCGCTTGCGACCAGCTCCTGGACCGTGCGCGAGAAGAGCACCGGCTCACGCAGGTTTCGCGCCCAATACACGGGGTTCGCCTCTTTGCCATCGAGCACGCGTCCATCGACCGTGGAATGGAAGGGTACAGATCCCGCCCGTGGCGCGAGGCCCTCCAGTGCCGCCAGCAGATCAGGACGCAACGGATCCATCTGCGGACTGTGCGACGCGACGTCGACGTTGACCCGGCGGCAGAACACCTCACGCGCTTCGAGAGTGGCGATCAGTTCGTCGAGCGCAATGGGATCTCCCGAGATGACCGTCGATCGCGGGCTGTTGCTGACCGCCACCGACAACCGGTCTTCGCGGCCTGCCAGTGCCGCGCGTGCCGCCTCGAAGGACAGCTCGACGACCGCCATGCCACCTTGACCGCTCGTCCGGCGAAGCAGAGCGCTGCGCCTGCAGATGATGCGGGCCGCGTCTTCGAGCGAAAGGATGCCGGCGACGTACGCCGCGGCGACTTCGCCCATGCTGTGTCCGACGACGACGTCAGGCTCGACGCCCCACGACCGCCAGAGCGCGGCAAGCGCGACTTCGACGGAGAAGAGCACCGGCTGGACGATGTTGATCTGGGCCAGCTGCGCGGGGTCCCCGGCGGCCACGGTCTCGAGTACCGACCAACCGGCGACTTCGCGGACGACCGCGTCGCACGCGGTGAGCTCTTTGGCGAACGCCGGCTCGTGCTGGAGGAGACCGCGTGCCATGCCGAGCCACTGCGACCCCTGGCCGGGGAACACAAACGCGACGAGCGGCCGCGCGCCGCCGACGGCGTGGCCGCTGGTGACGCCTCGCACGGCTTCGCCTCGGATGAACGCATCCAGCTGATCGGCGGCCTCCGCCCGCGTTCGCGCGACGACGGCGAGCCGATGATCGTGGTGCGTGCGGCGAATCGCGGCCGTGTAGCAGAGATCGCGAAACGTCGAGGTGCAGGCCTCTTCGTCGCGGAGAAACGATGCCCACGTCCGGGCAGTATCAGCCAGTGCGTCGGGCGTGGCGGCTGACAGCGGCAGCACGCGCCACCGGTCGCCCTGCGAGGAGGCAGTCGTCGTTTCGGCAGGCTTGTCGGTGTGCGCCCGCAGCACGACATGAGCATTGGTTCCGGAGATGCCGAAGGCGCTGACCCCGGCGATCGCACCTTCACGCCCGTCCGGCCACGGCGTCGCCTCGGTCTGGATGGCCACGGGAAGGCTGCTCCACGGGATGCGGGGGTTCGGATTGTTGAAGTGCAGGCTCTTCGGGATGATCCCGTGCTTCAGCGCGAGCGCCACTTTGATCAAACCGCTGACGCCAGCCGCTCCCTCGGTGTGACCGATGTTGGTCTTCACGGAGCCGATGCGGCAGATGCTGCCTGCCCGGCGGCCTTCGCCCAGCACGGCGCCGAGCGCGCCAATCTCGACCGGGTCGCCGGCGAGCGTCCCGGTCCCGTGGGCCTCGACGTATTGCGCGCGCCCGGGAAGGACGGCGGCGTCGCGATACGCCTTTCGCAGCAAATCTTCCTGCCCGTCCTGCGCCGGTGTGGCCAGGAACCCGCTGCCGCGGCCGTCATTGTTCACCGCACCGCCCAGAATCACGGCGTAAATCGGATCCCCCGCCGCCTGCGCGTCGGAGAGTCGCTTCAGCGCCACCAGGGCCGCGCCGTCGCTCCGCACATATCCGTTCCCGCTTGCATCACCGAACTTGCATTTCCCGTCCGGCGCCATCATCTTCGACTGCGAATACGCAATCGTGATGAACGGCTCGAGGATCGTGTTGGCTCCGCCGGCGAGCGCCGCGTCACATTCGCCGGACCAGAGGCTGCGGCACGCCATGTGGACCGCGACGAGCGAGGAAGAGCAGGCGGTGTCGAGCGTCACACTCGGCCCGCGCAGGTTCAGAAAATACGACAGCCGCCCGGACGCCGAGTATCGGGCCGTGCCGAGCGTCATGTAGAAATCGATCTTCTCCTGATCGCGCGTCATCCGACTCTCGTAGTCGTTGAGAAAGAGCCCGATAAAGATGCCGGTGTTCGTGTTCGCGAGACGGTCGGCCGGGATGCCCGCGTCCTCAATCGCCTCCCACGCCACCTCGAGGAGCAGGCGCTGCTGTGGATCCAGCAGCTCCGCTTCCCGTGGCGCGATCCCGAAGAACGGCGCGTCGAATGACTCGAACCCGTCGACCACTCCCGAATAGCGCGACATGATGCGGCCAGGCGTCGCAGGCGTCGGATCGAACAATCCGTTGACGTCGAAACGGTCGGAGGGAATCTCCCGAATCGCCTCGCCGCCGTTGATCAGCAGCTGCCACAGCTGCCGAGGGCCAGACGCGCCCGGCAGCCGGCAGCCGATTCCCACGATGGCAATGGGGTCGCGCTCAGAACTCGTTGTTGCAGTCATTTCCTATCCTCTCCGGCCGCGCGCATCCCACCCTATTGTCGCGCAATCCCGCAGACAAAAGTCTGCCTGATGGAGGCATTCCTCTGGCTGGAGGCCGCGATCAGGGGCCTTTACGTCTGGCGACTCCGACAATTGCAGGGGTTGTGCCTCGCGAGACTCGTCACCGAGCCAAATCGATTGAGGCCCGCTTGCTGCGACCCGATCCACCGCAAACCGCGCGCCAGCTGTCCGTTTTTCTGGTGAGGCTTCGCGCGCGCCCCTGATGGTCCTCGCTGGTAGCCGCACAATGGCTCCCGGAAAAAATTGGAGGCATTCGATACACAAAATACGTAATCGGTACGCCGCAACGCGTGAAGCCGATTGCTCGAAGTCGAGAATTTCTTCGACAAACAGGTCGCAACACGTTGATTCCGCTGTAGTTCCGCCGCTAACGCCACACGGGTACTCGGATTGCAATGCTGCTGAGCTGACAGAGCGGTAAGCGGTTTCCGCTCTACAGTTTATCGGGATTGTATCGCGGGGGACGTGATGAGACAGGTTTGTCGTAGAGCGGATCGTACGGTTGGGCTTCTGTTATTCATGATGGCGTGTGCGCTTCCCGCACGCGCGGCTACTGTTCCGGGCGGGTTTTCAGAAGCAATCCTCGCAAGCGGCCTCGCAAGCCCGACCGCCATGCAGATTGCTCCGGACGGCCGCATCTTCGTCTGCGAGCAACGTGGTCGTGTGCGCGTCATCAAGAACGGTGTGCTGCTGTCCACGCCGTTCGTCACGATCCCAGTGGACTCGCAGGGCGAACGCGGTCTGCTTGGGATGGCGTTCGACCCCAACTTCTCGGTTAACAACTACGTGTACCTGTACTACACGACTCCCGAACCTGGCCGTCAGAATCGAATCAGCCGCTTCACCGCAAGCGGCGACGTTGCCGTCCCAGGCAGCGAAGCCGTGCTCTTCCAGATGGAACTTCGCAGCTCTGACTTCCATCAAGGCGGAGCGCTGAACTTCGGGCCCGATGGGAAACTGTACGCAGCAGTTGGCGACAACGCCACGACGGCCAATGCGCAGTCACTGAGCAGCGTTCACGGTAAAATACTCCGCATCAACGCCGACGGATCGATTCCGACCGACAATCCATTTTATTCGTCCACGAGCGGCATCAACCGGGCCATTTGGTCCCTCGGCCTGCGAAACCCGTACACGTTTGCCTTCAATCCTGATAGCTCCGAGATGTTCATCAACGACGTTGGTCAGGCGACGTGGGAGGAGATCAACAACGGTGTCGCCGGCGCGAACTACGGCTGGCCCAACACAGAGGGCCCCACGACGGATCCAAGGTTTGCGAGCCCGAGCTACTCGTACATGCACCCCGGGGGCTGCGCCATTACTGGCGGAACTTTCTACGCCCCGACGACGTTGCAGTTTCCCTCGGACTACGTCAACGACTATTTCTTCGCGGACTACTGCGAAGGCTGGATTCGAAAGCTCGATCCGGCCGCCGGGAACGCGATCGTGACGTTCGCAACCGGCATCGCAGCGCCAGTTGATCTGAAGGTCGACGAGGGCGGAAGCCTGTACTATCTCGCGCGCGGCTCCGGGACGAACACGGGCGCGGTCTATCGAATCAATTTCGGCGCAAACGCTCCCACTGTCTCGTCGCACCCCACGAGCCAGACCGTTTCGCCAGGCGCGTCGGTCACGTTTAGCGTGGGTGCCTCGGGGGCGCCGCCACTGACCTATCAATGGCAGCGGAACGGCACGGATATCGCGGGTGCGACTTCGGTCGACTACACGGTCAGCTCCGCCGTCCTGGGCGATAGCGGCGCGCGGTTCCGAGCACGCGTCACGAATGACTACGGTGCGGTGCTCAGCAACGAGGCGGTGCTCACCGTGAGCGGCAACCAGGTGCCGACAGGAACGATTACCCAACCGGTCGCGGGCACGCTGTACAGCGGCGGCCAGACGATCAGCGTGGCAGCAACGGGCACGGATCCGGAAGATGGAACCCTGCCGGCCAGCGCGTTTACCTGGCAAATCGACTTCCATCACGACACGCACACCCATCCGTTCATCGCCCCGACTTCCGGCGTCCGGAGCGGCTCATTCACCCTCCCGACTACCGGGGAGACGTCGGCCAACGTCTGGTATCGCATCCATCTTACGGTCCGCGACTCGAACGGCCTGGCGCACGCATCCTACCTCGACGTTGCGCCCCGCACGGTGCAGCTCACGCTCGCCAGCAATCCGACCGGCCTGCAGCTCCGGCTCGACGGCCAGCCGGTCACGGCGCCGCATGTGTTCACGGCGGTTGTGGGAATGGTGCGTTCCATCGCTGCGGCCACGCCGCAGACATCCGGAGGCACGACATACACATTCGCGTCCTGGTCTGATGGCGGAACCGCTACCCGCGACATTACGACTCCTGCGACGAATACGACATACACCGCGAGCTTCAGCGGGGGTCCGGCGCAAGCCAATGGGCTGACGGCGGTCTACTTCGACAACACGGACTTCACCGGTGCCACCTTCACGCGGATCGATCCGACGGTCGACTTCGTCTGGAGCGGGCAGCCGGCACTCGGAATCGCGGCGGATACCTTCAGCGTTCGCTGGACTGGGGAGGTGCAACCGCAGTTCACCGAAATGTACACATTCTATGCACAGAGCAATGAAGGCGTGCGGCTCTGGGTGAACGGTCAGCTGATCATCGACAATTGGACGAGCCACACGGCGAGAACCGACAGCGGCATGATCGCCCTGACAGCAGGCCAACGCTACAGCATACGCATGGAGTTCTGGGACGGCACGGGGTCCGCAACCGCGCGGTTGGCGTGGGGTAGTCCGTCAACACCGGCTTCGGTGATCCCGGCATTGCGCCTATACCCGTGACGCCGGAGTGTCGAGGACGCGGCCAGTTTCTCCTGGATTAATCGAACGATTCAGGAAGGGGCTTAACTCGTAGGGCCGCACCGTGCGGCGCCGGGTCCGCTCTCCGTTGATCCGGGGAGAATGGGGCAACCGGGAGCTGGCGCTGCTCCGCGTTTCTGCGCTCGACCAACAGTGAGGACGCCTTCTGTTCCGGTTGAGGGACAGATCCCAACAGCGCGTCGACCACTTCTCCGGGCCTCACAGGCTTGATCAGGAAGGTGGCCCCGAACCGGCGGGTTTCGTTCTCCAGTACTTTGTCGGGCAGGGGGCACGTGATCACGGCATTCACATCAGGCCGATCGATCAGCGCGCGCAGCAGAAGCTGCAGGCCATTGAACTGACCGAGGCGGACGTCTGCGATGAGCATCGGCGGGCGCTCGGATGTCCAGAGCAGCTTGGCGGCCTCGTATGATGTGGCCTCCAGCGGCTCGCATCCCCGCTTGCGCAACGCCTCGCCCAACTGCTGCACGTTCTGCACGTCAGCATCTACGACGAGCACTTTCCCGGGCTGTCGACGTACGTCCCCGTTCGCGTCGCTACCGGTCATTGGCGACTCTTCTCCAGCTTGGGAAATTCCACATCAGTCTGACTTTAGTACTCGCCTGCCGCCAGAAGCGGATTTTTGGGAATTCGAGCACGGGCCTCCAGTCGATCAACTCAGAGGCTTCCCTCTTCCGTAAACAACTGAATACATGACATTTGCAAGCCCCAGATCGAAGTGCCCCCCAAAGGGCGCAGCACTTGCGGGAACCCCGTCGGTTCCCAAGGACTCGATTTACAGATTTGTAACGCAGAGCTTGGGCCAACTTTTCCTGGTTCCGCTGCTGTAGCCTAGTGACATTCAGCCGCCGAGAGCCTGTGCAACCGATGTCTGAGCGTGAGTGCGGTCCGATCAATATGCGGGGCGTTGTGACAAAGGTCTTCGCGCTGGCCTTGACACTGAGCGCCGCGATGCTGGTCCACGCCCGCGCCGCTCAACATCCCGCCGTTTGGGCGCCACCGCCCGGCGTTCCGGCGCCGTCGTTTGGAATCATGGAGATCGCACCGCGCTTTCCGAGCCGCTGGACGAACGCGGTGGATGGGTTCTATTTTGTGGCGCAGGGTGCGAACGCCACCGATCACGAGAATCCGAATGGTTGGCCGGCTCGGCCACGGATGACGATCCCGACGATACTCGAGGCAGGCTCCGTGGTGCAGGTGGTCGGAACCTACGTCACAGCGCATAGGCTCGACCGGAACCCGATCCTTGCGAGGGGAACGGCCGAACGGCCGGTGTTCCTCCGCGGCACGAGCCACGACGTGCGTCCGACCTTCACGCAGGATCTGGTCGTCCGCGGCAGCTATCTGATCGTGGAATACGTCAAAAGCGATCTGCCGCGGGATGCCACGAACGTGGCCGTCGTCGCGAGAGCAGATGGACCCAGCCACCATATCGCGTTCCGCCACAGCGAACTCGTCGGAGACTTGGGCCAGGTCACGTCAGCAGGAATCGCGGCTGTCGGGTTCGACGAGGCGCGGGGCGTCGAGGATGTCGTCTTCTACGATCTGGATGTTCATGACCACGGAAACCTCTCAGCGACCACTGACGTCGACGCGCACTGTTCGGTAATCGGGGCGTTCGTGCGACGCTTCTGGCTGCTCGATTCTCGGCTTCACGGGTGCGCAGGCGACGGTTTCCAGGCTAATCCAGGGCAGGGCGCCGCCGCGCTGACCCGGCAGAGCAGCACGCGTTACATCTACCTCGGCCGGAACACCGTGTACGCGAACAGACAATCCGGCCTGTGGTCGAAGAACGTCACCGATATCATCTTCAGCCAGAATACGATCTACGGGATCCGTCGGAGCGGCAGCTCGCCGATGGGCCAATGCATCGGCGGACAATACGGGCCGGTGAGGATGTGGATCATCTTCAACACCCTGCACGACTGCGAAACGGGCGTCGCCGTCGCGTCGACGTCCGGGATGGGTGAAGGAACCGAGGTGTACGTGCTCGGCAACGTCATTTACGACATCCAGTTGACGGGCGGTCCGAACGACCCCTCCAACAGCTCGTCACGTGCGGCGATCGCTTTGTGGGACATTCCTCACCGCTACATTGTCGACAACACGATCTGGCGGACCCACTCCGGCATCAAGAACGACGGCAGCGGTCTTTTGACGATCAGCATTCACGGCAACATCATCGGCGCTGCGACGGATCCTGCCGAGCGCGACATCTGGGTGCCGGACCAACGGGGATTCGATGATCACCGGTCGGAGCTGACGAACAACCTCGTCGCCGAGAACCGGATCAGCTGGGGTCGGAGCTCTCGCAGATGCTCGGGCTGCGACGCCGCTAAACCGAAATTCGTCAATGAATCTGAAAGGAATTTTCGATATGCGGCCGCCAGTTCCTTAGGCATCGACGCCTCGTCCGAGCACGCGGCATATGCGACCTTCGAAAGGCTGTACGGCATCGACATACGTGTCGATCGCGATGGACAGCCGCGTCCGCAAGGACGAGCCTGGGACGTCGGCGCATACGAGTGGAGGACGGCGGGGGCGGGA
>JANNJO010000223.1:0-17101 GCA_031395755.1 Acidobacteriota bacterium | reverse complement strand
GTAAACGCACCGATTCGGGACTTGGGATTAGGAGACTTATGAAACGACTGCTTGCGCTAATGGTGGTGATGGCGATGGCGGCGGCGCTGACGGCCGCAGGACCCAAAGATGGCGTGAAGGAAGCCGGCGACGGCTGGCGACAGGGCGCCATCAAGCAGGACAAGGCGCTGCTGCAGCGCTACCTCGCGGACGATCTGGTGTACACCCACGGTGGCGGCACCAGCGAGACGAAGGCGGAATACATCGCCAATGTCCTGAAAGGGCCGTCGCATTATCAGTCGATGACGGGGAGCGCGACCAACATCCGCCTGTACGGAAAAACCGCCGTGCTGACCGGCCTGGTCGACATCCAGCCGGCGAAGGGCGAGTTATATCGCGTCCGTACGCTCGAGGTGTACACGCAGCACCGCGACGGCCACTGGCAGATGGCGCAGAAAGAATCCGTTCGAATGCCGTTGAAGTAAGGGCTGCTGCGGCGCCCTCGTGGCGGTTACTTCAGGCCGTTGGCCAGTGTCTCCGCTTTTTCCGCGGATGACTGCGCCAGCAGCAGGTTGTTCGCCGCCACGGCGGATTCCGCCTGGGCCAGAAACCGGCGAGCCGAGTCGAAGTCGGCGCGTCTGCCGGCATTCAGGCGCCGGCGATCCAGTAAATCAAGTTTCTGTTTCGTGCGTGCGAGAGAGTCGCGCACCTGTGCGGCGGTCGGCGTACGTCCTGCCGGGCCTGCGGGTAGAAGGTCCGGCGGAGGAGGCGTGCGCGGCGGCTCCGGTACCTGCGCGGCTGGAGCAGGCGGGGGAGGCGGGGGGACCGACGCCACCGCAGCGCGAGGCGGAGTCGGCGCGGGTATCGTGGCGGTAGGCCGCGAGGCCGGTACCGGCAAGGACTCGGCCGGCGGCTCTGCGGCCGGCACCGGGTCGATGGCCACCCGCGGCGGCGGCTCAGGAATCTCGAGCGGTACCGTGACGGACGAACGCGCAGGATTCGACGCGCACGCGGCGACCAATGTCGCTGCCACGATGAACCCGCCTGCGATCGCTCTGGTCATCTAATTCCCTAATCCCCAACCCCTAGCCTCTCGGCAACAAAATCCGAAAAATCGTCCCGCGCTTCTCTGTCGACTGTACCTCAATCTCCCCTCCATGGAGCTGGACGATGCGGTACACGATCGACAAGCCGATGCCGCTGCCTTCCGGCTTTGTGGTGAAGTAAAGATCGAAAATGCTGTCGAGCTTGTCTGCGGGAATGCCCAGGCCGGTGTCTTCGACCGTCAGCGAGATGCGGCGATCTTTCTCCGCCCTTGCCGACATGGTCAGCTTTCCGCCGTTCGGCATCGCCTGGCATCCATTCAGCGCGAGATTCAGCAGCGCCTGACGGAGCAAGGCCGGATCGGCGCGGAGTTCCGGCAATCCGCTCGCGACGTCAGCGCGGCAGACGATGCCGTTCCGTCGGACGTCCGGCTCGACCAGCGCGATGACCTCCGTGATCAGCGAGTCCACGCTCACAGGCTGCAGGTGCAGTTCCTCGGGACGGATGAACCGCACAAACCCGGTGATCACCTCGTCGAGGCGCTTGATCTCGGAGGCAATCACGTCGATGTGCTCGCGCGCGCCGTCAAACTCCGGCGCGCGTTCGTTGCCCCCGTCCAGCCCGAGCACGGCGCCAACCGGCGCTCGCGCGCCCCGCTGCAAGCGTATCAGATGCTCTCGAACGAGCTCGAGATGGATCGCCATCGCGTTGAGCGGATTGCGGACCTCGTGCGTGACACCCGCCATCAGACGGCCGAGCGAGCGCGACGCGAGCTTCTCGCTGATCGCCTTGAAGGACTCGCCGACGCCCTCGAGCTCCTCGTCCGGCGGCAGATCGATGCTGCCGACCTTCTCGCCGCGGCCGAGTCTCATGAGCCCGCTGTTGATGACGTGGATCGGCCGGAGGATGCGCCTCGCGAGCAGCAGCCCGACCAGAAGCGCCGCGCCGGAGACGAGCAGCGTGGTCCACATCATCGGCTGGAGCGCCTGCGAGAGATCGTCGCGGATGAGCACGGGCGACAGGCCGACGCGAATCGCCCCGAACGGCGACTCTCCAAGCTGCAGCGGCAGTACGACCTCCAGGCTGCGATCAGCATAGACCGTACGCACCTGCGTCGCGGTGCTCCCGTCGAGCACCGTAGACAGATTCTCACCAGGCTCGATCTTCTGTCCTTCGATCGCAGGAAAACTGTGCGCGATCGCGATGCCGTTGTTGTCGACCACGGCGGCGTAGGTCACGTTGCGTCCGTACGCGGCGGTGGACTCGAGAATCGATCGGATGCCCTGGTCGGTTCGAAGGGAGACGACCGGGTCGCTGCCGGTCGCAATCGCTTCGCGCGCGCGCTGGTAGATCATCCGCCCGAGCAGCTCGCCGATGCCCCGGCTGTCCTCGAGGCCGACGCGGGCGAGGTTCGCGAGGTGCTGAACGCTCAGCACGGTCATGGCCAGCGCGATCAACCCCGTCACCGCTGCGGTTTGCCTGGCTCGAAGACTGACGCGCATCACAGCTACGGCTTTTCTTCCGCTTCCTGCCTGAACCGCTTGAGCTTGTTGTGCAGCGTCTTCACGGTGACGCCCAGAATCTCGGCCGCGCGTGTCTTGTTGTCGTGTGTGTGCACCAGCGTCAGCTCGATCAGCTTCCGCTCGGCTTCATCCACGGTCATCCCCGCAATCAGGCCGGCAGACTGAATCGACGGCGGGGGAGGACCGGACAAATCGGCCGGCACGTGCCCAGCCTCGATGAAATCGCCCGGGCTGAGAATCACGGCGCGCTCGATGACGTTGCGAAGTTCGCGGATGTTGCCGGGCCACGGGTACCGCTGGAGCAGACGCAGGGCCTCAGGTGCGGCCGCGCGCACGGATTTGCCGTTGCGCTCGTTGAACTCGGTGATGAACGTCTCCACGAGCAGCGGGATGTCCTCAGCCCTCTCGCGGAGGGGAGGCACGCAGATGGCGATGACGTTGATGCGGTAGTACAGATCCTCGCGAAGCTTGCCCTGTTGAACCGCCTTCGCCGGATCGACGTTTGTGGCGGCGATCAGCCGAACGTCGACGGGCTGCTCTTTCTGTCCGCCGAGCCGTCTGATGGTGCGCTCCTGCAGCACGCGCAGGAGCTTTACCTGAATGCCCGGCGAGACCTCGGCGATCTCGTCGAGAAACAGCGTGCCGGTGTGCGCGAGCTCGAAGCATCCGGGCCGGCGCTCCACGGCTCCCGTGAACGCGCCACGCTCGTGGCCGAAGATTTCATTCTCGAGCAGCGACTCGGGAATCGCCGCGCAATTGATCGCCACGAACGGATGCTTGCTGCGGCCGCTGAGCTGATGAATCGTTTTCGCGACGAGCTCTTTCCCGGTGCCGGACTCGCCGTACACGAGCACCGATGCCGCCGTCGGCGCAGCTTGCTCGATGACGCGATAGACCGCCCGCAGGGCGGGGGCGTTTCCGACCATTTGCCCGAAGTGCCCGTGGTCGTGGAGCTGGCGCCGGAGATTCGCGACCTCACGCAGCGCGCTCTGCCGCTCGGCGACGGTTCCCAGCAGCAGGCGTAACCGCTGCGGATCCACTGGCTTGGTCAGGTAGTCGTAGGCGCCTTCCTTCATGGCGGCGACGGCCGTATCGACGCTGCCCTGAGCCGTGAGCAGGATGAAGGTGAGATCGGAGAGCTGATCCTTGACCTGTCGAAGGAGCTCGAGGCCATCCATGCGCGGCATGACCATATCGGCCAGCACGGCCGATGGCCGGTAGGTGGTGATGCGCTCGAGGCCTTCCTGGCCGTCAGCGGCACCTTCGGCGTCGTAACCCCACGCGCGCACCAGCTCCGTCAGCCCACGCCGGGCCGCGGCGTCGTCTTCGACGATGAGAACTCGCATGTAGCTTCAGAATACAACGGCTGCGTGGGGAACGGGGGAGTGGGTGTGAGAAGGGGTAAAGGGTAAGGGGGGAGGGGTGAGAGGGAAAAGGGGCGAGGGGTCAGGGGCAATTGCGCCTGCCCTGACCCCTCGCCCGCTGAATGCGCGTGAAACTAGACCAGGATCCGGATGACGACTCTCCGGTTCTGGGCCCGGCCCTGCCGGTCCTTGTTAGGGCCAACCGGCTTGTCTTCGCCGTAGCTGATGACGTTCATCTTGTGCAGCGGCACCTGATGCGTGTCATAGAGGTAGCGCTTGACGGCTTCGGCGCGAGCCTCTCCGATGCGGTGATTGATCGTCTTGTCGCCGCTGGAGTCGGTGTGGCCTTCGATCTCCACGAAGTTGCCGCGCGGATCGGACTTGAGCTTCACGATCATTTCGTCGATGCGGCTCCTTACGCCTTCGGGCAGCTCGGCGGAACCGAACTTGAAATTCCCTTGATCTTCACTGATGACCACTTCGTACACGAGGCGCTTCGACGCGGCTTCCACGGCATTCACGCGAGCGTTTACCGCGGTCGCAGCCTGCTGCGCGTTGGTGGCGGAGCTCTGTGCATCCTTCGCCCAGATACCCACCTGGTCAGTCTTGGCATCCACCTGCGTGATGCGAGTCTGGTTCTGGCGGGTCGCTTCCTGTGTGGTTTCGAGCGACTGAGACAGCGTTTCCACGCGCGTGCCGACCGATTCGACTTCGGTACGGACGAACTTCTTGGTCGCGCACGCGGTGGTCGTGCCTACCACGATGAAGCCGACTGCGAGCACGTTGAGGGTTCTACGGATGTGTGTCATTTGACGTTCTCCCTTCCTGCACATTTTCAGAGCAGGAAGCATGCCGATTTTTTTTGCCCGTCCGGCAGCCAACCAGGGGTGCGACGCCCTCGCGGGAGGGAAAAAAGTTCAGCACAGCGAAAATATTACCCGGCGAGACACTGATTTGGCCCATTTTGCGGGGCTAGCAGAAGGCACGCCCTTTGCCATAGCCCGCGCGCGTCACCGGCTTATCAAAAACACGGCAGGTCCGTGAGCTGGGGGAGCTGGGCCGACGACGCAACGCAGGGGCATCGCATTTCTTAGTGGTGCCCCTGCACTTTTAGCGGAGCGGCCATGCCCGACACCTTCGGCGCGCGATTGCGCCACGAGCGCGAGCGCCGGCAGATTGCGCTGAAATCGATCGCCGAGGGAACGAAGATAGGCCTCGGTTTGCTGGAGGGGCTGGAGCGCGACGACGTGTCGCGGTGGCCGTCCGGAATTTTTCGGAGGTCTTTTGTGCGCGCATACGCGGTGGCGATCGGGATCGATCCCGAGCCTATCGTCCGCGAATTCGTCGAACGGTATCCGGATCCGCTCGAGGTCGAAATAGCTGCTTCACATCAGGTCCGGCCGAAGCTGGATACTACCGGTAAGTCCTCATCCGCAGATCCTCTTTCCATCAAGCTCACCATCACCTGGAGCGGGTCCGTGTACGGCGTCATTGGGAGATTGACAGAGTGGAGGTTCGTCAGACTGTGGTTGGGCTGAAGATGCGCTAAAGTAGCGCCAGTGAAGCGCTATACAGCGACAATCATCGTCGGCATCGTGTGTTTCGGGCTGGGAGTGGTGTTTCAGAGGCTCTACGACTCACGGAGAGCCGGAGCTCCCCCGGAGGCACGCCAGCCGGCCTCCCCCGTACCGCCCGCCCCCGCTCCGATTCGGTTCGATCGCGAGCCGCTGTGGGCCTACGGCTTCGAAGCCCCCCCGAAGCCCGGCGATACAGCCGCCCCGCAGGTGCCGCCAACCAGAAATCTGCGCCCCAACGAGGATCCAGCCGAGCAGACCCGCCCGAGGCGCGCCACCGGCAGCCGCGCGCAATACTCGCTGGTCGATGTGCGCGACGGCCAGAACGTCATCGACTGGTTTCCCGGCGATCATCCGCCGATGCCGGACATCATCGCGCGAGGCCCCGCCGCCCTCACCACCACCAGGCGCGGTTGCGGGTCGTGTCATCTGCCGAATGGGAAAGGACGCCCGGAGAATGCGCCGCCCGCCGGCCTTCCCGTCGCGTACTTCATTCGTCAGATTCAGGATTTTCGCAACGGCCTCCGACGCAGCGCCGATCCGCGAAAACCGAACACCAACACGATGATCGATCTCGCAAAAGCGATGACCGATGATGAGGTGACGGCGTCGGCGATGTATTTCTCGGCGATCACTTGGACGCCGTGGATCCGCGTCGTCGAGACCGACACGGTGCCGAAGACCCGGATCGTCGGGAATCTGTTTTTGGCTTCCACGCACGAGAGGACCGAGCCGATCGCCGGACGAATCATCGAGGTGCCGGAGGATCTCGAGCAGGCGGAGGTGCTGAGAAATCCGCGGTCGGGGTTCGTCGCCTACGTCCCGGTGGGCAGTGTCGAGAAGGGGAAGGACCTCGTGACCACCGGAGGCATGAGGATCGTCGGCAACACGATCGTGCAGGGCAGGACGACGCCCTGCGTGACGTGCCATGGGTTGGATCTGATGGGCGTGGCCGATGTGCCGCCGCTCGCCGGCCGTTCGCCGAGCTACATCGCGCGTCAGATGTGGGACATCCAGCAGGGGACGCGCAACGGCGCGGGGGTGCAGCTGATGAAGCAGGCGATTGCGAACCTGACCGAAGAGGATCTCGTGACGATCGCGGCCTATGTGTCGTCCCGCGTCCCGCCGCGCGTCGTCCAGACCAATTGAGCGCAGGACTTTTGCCCTCTACCCGATGTGAATGCGGGGCCGCAGCTCCGGATCGGGCTCGGCCTGCCTCAGCACCTCGCGCGTGACCGGCGCCGTGTCGCCCTCCCCGAACGCCAGAAACTTCAGGAGATAGGCGATCGGGTTGCCCTCGGTCCAGCCGAAATAGGCGTGCGGGATCTGCTTCGTCTCGTCGCGGATGAAGAGCAGCAGCGCGGCGATGGCGTTGGGAATAGCCGGACTGGCGCAGCGGAGCACGTGATGTCCTCCGATATCGGCGCCCGTGACATTCAAGACTTCACTGAACGCGGAGGCGTCCGTCGGCCGCACTTCGACGAACAGCACGCGCGTGTTCGGCGGCAGATGATGCGTCTCCTGCGCCTCGCGCAGCTTGAGCGCGTACTCCTCTGGCTCCCCCTGGTCTGGACGGTTCGCGAGGATGCGGATGGGGGAGTGCGCAACCTCAGCGAGAAAACGCCCGGCCAGCGGGTCGGCGGTCACTCCCAGCACGCGCAATTCGGTCGAGCGAAGCACGCGGGAGATCAGCGACGTCACGACGATCGTCACGATGAACCAGGCGGCGATTTTCACGCCGTCGGGCCGTTCGATGACGTTGGTCACGGTGGTGTATCCGAACACCAGCGTGATCGCCCCGAACGGCACCACGCTGCGGCTGCCGGCGCGCCACGAGGCCAGCGTCACCGCCACAGCCGCGGACGTCATCAGCACGAGCACGCCGGTGGCATAGGCGCCGCCCTGAGCCGCCACGTTGGCCTTGAAGATGATGGTGATCAGGAACGTGATGGCGGTGAATAGCGTGACGAGCGGCCTGGTGGCGCGCGTCCACTCGGGGGCCATGCCGTAGCGCGGGAGGTAACGGGGGACCAGATTCAGCAAGCCGGCCATCGCGGATGCGCCGGCGAACCAGAGAATGGCGATGGTGCTGATGTCGTAGATCGTGCCGAACAACTCGCCGTGATAGTGGTGTGCGAGGTACGCGAGCGCGCGGCCTGATGCTTCGCCGCCTTCCGCAAACGCTTCCGCCGGAATGAGCAGCGTCGTCACGATCGAGCTGCCGATGAGCGCGACGCTCATGATGAGCGCAGCCGTGCGCAGCAGCTTCCTGGTATTCCGGACCCGATCGCCGGCCACGAGCGGCATGACCGCGACGCCGGTTTCGAATCCAGACAGACCAAGGGCGAGTTTCGGGAAGACCAGCAGCGCGAGCCCGAGCATCATCACGGGATTCCCGTGCTGTGCGTACAGTGCATTCGTCCACCGCGGCACGTATTCCGGGTGTCGAAGTACTTCCATCAGGCCGTGCCCGATGAGGAACACGTTCAGCGCGAGGTAGACCGCCACGATCACGACGGCGAGGCCGATGGCTTCCTTGAACCCCTTCACGAACACGGCACCAAGCGCCGTCAGCAGCACGATCGTGACCGCGATGGGATGATCGAACACCTGCGGGACGAACGGATTGTGGATGATGTGCTCGGTGGCGTCCGCCGCCGAGAGCGTGATGGTGATGATGAAATCGGTCGCCGCGAACCCGAGCAGCACGAGCACGAGCGCCTTGCCACGCCATCGAGGCAGCAGGTCCTCGAGCATGGAAATGCTGCCCTGGCCGTCGGGGCTCGCCGCCGCGACCCTGTTGTAGACCGGCAGCGCACCGAAGAGCGTCAGCAACACGAGAACAACCGTCGCGATCGGCGCCAGTGCCCCTGCGGCGAGAAACGCGATGCCCGGCTGGTAGCCAAGCGTCGAGAAATAATCCACGCCGGTGAGGCACATCACTTTCCACCAGGGCGCCTGATGGTGAACGGCGGGCGTATGCGGGCCTTGCGGTGATTGGTGAGAGCCCTGAAAGAACCACTCGTGAAACGTCAAAGCGACTCCTCACGCTCGAATCGGTAGGCGAATGCAAGCGCCGCAACACCTGCGATGATGCAGTCAACCTGCCACGGCAGCCAGAACATGACGCGGCTCAACAGGTACACCGAGACGATCATCAACGCGACGGCTCCAAGCCTGAGGAAGATGAGGCGCATCTGTGTGTTCATCGCATCACCGTGCAAGATGAAAGGGCACGCTGGTGACGACCACATTGGGCTTGAAGAGCAGCGCCCCTTTGATGAGGAGCGCGCGCTGGTTGTGGAACAGATGGTGCCACCACTTCGCCGGCACGAACTCTGGCAGGACCACGGTGAGAAAGGTACCTGGGCGCTCCGCGTCAACCTGCTCAATGTACTCGAGGAACGGCTCCAGCAGGGAACGGTACGGCGATTCCAGGACGACGAGCGGTACCCCCTGTCCCCACTGCTCCCAGTCGGACCGCAGACGTTCGGTGAACATCGGGTCCACACTGACGTACACCGCGCGTACATCGCTCGAAAGCGTCCTGGCATACTCGACCGCCTGCACCACCGCGCGATGCACGCCGCTGATGGGCACGAGCACAATGTTCTCGCGGTGTGGCCTCTCGTGCGTCCAGGCTCCCAGCGACAGCTGGGACGCGACGACATCGTAGTGGCGTTTCGTGAGGCGTAAGAAGAAGACGGCCACCGGAATCAACACCAGGACGATCCAGGCACCCTCATGGGCCTTCGTGACTGCCACGACGATCAGAACGATGCCGGTCACCGTGGCACCGAAGCCGTTGATCGCGGCGCTGGTTTTCCAGCCCGGTCCGCCGAGCCGGCGCCAGTGCACGACCATGCCTGCCTGCGAGAACGTGAACGACACAAAGACGCCAATCATGTACAACGGGATCAGCGAGTGCGTATCGCCGCCATACAGGACCAGCAGAATGCCGGCGAACACGCTCAGCGCGACGATGCCGTTTGAGAAGGCGAGGCGGTCGCCCTGATTCATGAGTTGACGCGGGAGGTAGCGATCTCGCGCGAGGATTGACGCCAGCCGGGGGAAGTCTGCGTAGGCCGTGTTCGCCGCCAGCACGAGGATGAGCATCGTTGCCGCCTGCACGAGGTAATACGCGACGCCGCGACCCCCAAAGACGCCACGGGCGATCTGCGACACCACCGTTTCCTGATCGCTCGGTGTCACGTGGTAGGCATGTGCGAGCAGTGTGATGCCGATGAACATCGAGATCGAGAGCGCGGCCATCATCAGCATCGTCGCCGCCGCGTTTTTCGCCTCGGGTGGCTTGAATGCGGGAACTCCGTTCGACACGGCCTCCACACCCGTCATGGCCGTGCAGCCATTCGAGAATGCCGTGAGGAGGAGAAGCAGTGTCAGCGTTTCGCCCGTCGGCTGGATTGGATTGACCACCTGGACGGGCTCAACGGTGCCGCTCAACATACGCCAGGCGCCCACGGCGATGAGCGTGAGCAGGCTGACCACGAAGAAATAGGTGGGAAGGGCGAAAATCCGTCCGGACTCGCGGATCCCGCGAAGATTGGCGAACATCGTGACGACCACGAATCCGAGCGCCATCTCGACGCGATTGAGGTGCCACTCCGGAAAGGCGGAGGTGATCGCGGCGACGCCCGCCGCGATGCTGACCGCGACCGTCAGGACGTAGTCGATCAAGAGCGCTCCCGCGGCGATGAGCGCCGGAGTCTCGCCAAGGTTGTCCTTGGCGACGATATAGGCGCCGCCGCCTGTCGGGTAGGCGTAGATCGTCTGCCGGTACGAGAAGACGACCACCGCCAGAATGGCGGCAATGACAACGGCGATCGGTGTCCCGATGCTCAGGGCGCCGAGGCTGACGAGGATGAGGACCCGCAGAACCTCTTCGGTCGCGTATGCGACCGACGACAGCGCGTCCGAGGAAAGTACCGCCAGACCTGTGAAACGGGAGAGGCGCTCGTGGTGTGCTAGATGCGAGGGAATAGGCTCGCCGACGACAAATCGTTTGATCTGGCCGAACAACCCTTCTTGAGACATGGTCGGGCCTCGAGAGAAGCCGCACGACTGGTCGCCCCAAAAACAAAAAGCCGCAGCGCGCTGCGGCTTTCACCAGAGGTGCGCTTCCGTTACGCGCCGGCGGGGTTAGCTGTCGGGCTCGGACTCGGAAGTGTCCTATGGCTGTTCGCCAATTCGCCCCTGGAGCGCTGTACGCTCCTCTGGGTCCCCCGCGTTCCGCGAGTGGCGCGGAACTTAGGCAATGACGACTACGCTACGCTTGTCGACCGCGCGTGTCAACAACGGGCAACCCCTTCCAGAGAGCGAGGACCGTCTGGACGACCAGCCGGACGTCGACAGGCTTTGCGATATGAGCGTCGAAGCCGGCCGCAAAAAGACTCTCCTGGTCTTCCTGGCGCGCATAGGCCGTCACAGCGCCGATCCGGGTCCGCGTGTCGGTGGTATTACCGGCACGCAGCTCGTGCGCGAGAGCATAGCCGTCTTTCCCGGGGAGCCCAACGTCGGTCAGCACGACGTCGGCCGGCCGCTCTCTCAAGACCTGCAAGGCAGCATCCACTGACGAGGCTTCCCGCACCGTGGCGCCCGCCGTTGTAAGAAGCGTCTTCAGCAGGTGCCGCGCATCTTCGTCATCCTCCACGACCACAATCTGGCAACCCGCTAGCGGCCGGAGCTCGCGGGATGGGCGTTCAACGACTGCGGTGCCGGACCTTTCCACCAAGGCAGAGTCATCGTCCAAACGAGGCAACTCCACGATCAGTCTCGCGCCCTCTCCCGGGCCGCCGCTTTCCGCAGAAACGGTGCCGCCATGCTGTTCGACGATGTGACGGACAATCGCGAGCCCTAATCCGAGTCCCCCGTGCTTGCGGGTCGATGAGCCGTCAGCTTGTCGGAAGCGGTCGAAGACGCGCGGCAGAAACTCCGGGTCGATGCCGATTCCGTTATCGGTGACGGTCAGGCGCAGTTTGCCCTTATCGGATTCCGCCAGCGTCAGCTCGACGCCGCCACCTTCCGGCGTGAATTTGATGGCGTTGGAGAGCAGATTCCAGACAACCTGCTGCAGGCGTTGAAAATCGCCGCACGTCAGCCGCGCAGCGCCCGACAGCTTCGATGTGACGCGGATGCGCTTCGCGTCGGCAGCAGGGCGCACGGTATCGAGCGCCGCCCCGATGACCGAGCCGAGGTCGACCGGACCGAGGTCGAGAGACAGCTTTCCGGTGATGATACGCGAGACGTCGAGCAGGTCGGTCACCAGCTGCGCCTGGGCGTGGGCGTTACGATCGATGATCGTGAGAGCCCTTCTTATGCTTGTTTCATCGAGCGTTCCATCGAGCAGCATTCGCGTCCAGCCGACGATGGCGTTCAAGGGCGTTCGCAGCTCGTGCGACAGGGTGGCAAGAAACTCGTCTTTGGCACGGTTCGCGGCTTCCGCTTCGCGACGGGCGGAGAGCTCGGCCTCGAGCAGCGCGCGGCGCCCTCGCTCAGCATTAGCCCTGTCCGTCACATCTCTCACGAATCCGGTGAAGAGCGGTGGAGCGGTGGACACCCGCGTGATCGATACTTCCACGGGAAACTCACCACCGTCCGATCGAACGGCCGTCGTCTCGACGCGCCGATCGATGAAGGGACCTTTGCCGGTGTGGAGATAAGTGTCCAGGCCCACCCGGTGTCCCTCGCGCAGCGCCTTCGGGATAATGAGCGCGGCGAGCTCTTTGCCGATCGCCTGCTCACGTGAATAGCCGAACATCCTTTCGGCGGCCCCGTTGAACTCGGTGACGCGGCCAAGGTGGTCCATGCTGATAATCGCATCGAGGGCACTCTCTAGAATGGCGCGGGTGCGGGTTTGCTGGTCCGACACCGCCGTCTCGATATGTTTGCGGCTGAGAAAATCGCCAATCTGGTGTCCGATCGCCCCCATGGTGTCGAGCAGATCGTGGTCCACGGCGGCGACCGACTCGCTGAAAAACTCGACGACGCCGACGACGTTTTGGTGGCGACGGATGGGAAAGCCGAACGCCCCATGGAGTCCCGCCTGTTTGGCGGCAGACGCCCGCGGAAAGTTCGGATCGTCGATGACATCTTCGATCCATGAGGGTGCGCCGGCGGCCCACACTCGTCCGGGTAATCCCGACCCTCTTGGAAACGTCATGTCTTTCGTCATCGTCAGGAACCCGGATGCTTTGTCCGGGTTCTGCGCCCACGCGGCGACGCAGCGAAGCCGGTCGGACGCGGGATCGACAATCCAGAAACCACCAGCCCACCAGCCCAGGCTGGAGCAGATCGCGTCCAGAATGCGCGGGGCTGCATCTTCGAGCGCGGAGGACGCGGCAATGGCGTTGCCGGCGGCATAGGCAGCGGCCCGGCGCCTCTCGAGCAGACGCCGTTCAGTTGTCGCGGCGGCGAGCAGCAGGCCGCTCCCCGCCAGCACGCCTACGAATGTATGAACGACCAGCAAGTTGTCGTGAATGCCGACGATCCCATACGGACGGTACCCGGCGAACGTATTCCAGATAACGACCGCCGCTACGACCACGGTGACGAGTGCGGCAGCGGGCTGACCCAGTCGCACCGCCGCGACGATGACAATCGGGAAGATCAGGAATGGCGGAAGGCCGCTGATAGGGGATGTCAGAAGACCGCCGGACACCACGGCCGCAATCACGCCCGCAAGCGCCGCGAGCACAAATATCTCGATGGTCCGCCGTGCGCGTGAGCGCTCCGCCCGGAACGCCGTGAGGATCACGGGCGCGATCACGAGCGCGCCCAATGCATTTCCCGACCACCACTCTTTCCAAAGCTCGCCGTACCGCGTCCACGCCGCGACGTCGCCGACGCAGAGCATCGCCACGCCCACGCTGGCGCTAACGATCGGGCTGGCGACGACCGCGACCGCGATGAAGGCCAACACATCTCGCGTTCGTCGAAAGACGGGATCGAATCCGCGCACTCGGGACAGGACCCACACTGCTGCGACCGCTTCGAGAGCGTTTCCGGTGGCGATGCCGGCGGCAACCCAGGGCGGCACATTCGTAAGCGCATTTGCCGCAAATGCCGCCAGCCAGATGGCGGGCCAGAGCGTGATTCCCCAAAGCAGCAGCGCGGCCACCGCAATGCCGGTCGGCGCCCAGACGGTCGTCACCTGCTCGGCGAGGAAGGCTGCGCGGAATCCAAGTTGTGCTGCGAAAAAATAGGTGAGGCCGACTAAGGTCGCAGTTGCGACGGTTCGCGCGGAGCGGGGCATCAAGAAGATGATGACGCCGTTTGCGTCAAACGCCTAGTGCTGGTGCTTATGCTCTCGGCCGCGCGAAGAGCGAATACATTCGTGAGAAAAGGCTGCTGAGCGAGGCGAACACGCGCGGCCGTTGACCGAAGTCCCTCGAGAGACCGCTGGACGGGCCGTCGTTCGACGTTGGCCCAACACCGACGGCCGAGGCAACAGGCGGTTGTGCGGCCGGTACCGTCCCCGCCATCGCATCCCAATAGAACTGCTCGAATCGGCCCGCGTGCTCGGGATGCCGGACGATGTGGAACGTTGGTTTCCGGCCTTCCTCGACGTACGCCAGCAGACCGGCATGGCGAAGATCGGTCAGGATGAACTTCAGATCGCGCTGGTCGGTCTTCGAGAGCGCGGCGGAGGGGACGTCGAACGCCCAGCCAAGGCTGTGCATGGGGAGAGCGGCATTCTCTTCCTCGTCCGTTTCGTGCGTGACCATGCTGGTGATTTCGAATCCGACGTAGCGGTCGCCTTGCAGCCGCTTGAGATGATGGGCGACGAACAGCGCCGAGCCAATCGTCGAGCGCTCGGCGGCCAGCCTCGAAGCCGACGTGGCGTGCGTTGCGCCCCCGCGCACCTTGAAGTCCGAGGCGATATCGGGCAACAGGACGAAGCGCTGCCCCATTTCCTGCTGGACCTCACGAAGGCTGCGCATCGGCAAGGCTGCGGCGTCGCTATCGCTGACGAAGCTCCACTGCCAGCTCGGAAGTACGGCCTGACCGAGGCGGCCCTGAAAGCCGGCCGCCAAACGAGCATAGTCACTCGGCGACTCTCGATAGATGTCCAGCAGGCGCATAGCCTGACGCACGCGGAAGTAATACGTGGGCGAGTAGTCAACCGAGGTCAGCTCGTCGAGCATCTTGTAGACCCCGGGCCGGAAATACGGTGTATTGGTCCAGAAGAGCTCGGCATACGAAAGATTCGTCTGCTTCATCTCGGTCGTGACGTTCGACACCTTCACCGTACGGCCAAGGTAGGAAGACAGAAGCTTGGCCATACGGCCGGCACCCATGTGGTACTCGGCCACGGCGAAGTCGATTTTGCCGCCGAGCCACCCTCTGCGGTTGCTGACGCGGCGAGCCATCGCCATGATCGCGCGCTCCGGTACGTATCGTTCGTCGATGGTCTTGTAGACGGGTCGCTGTTTCGTCTCGACGATCCTGCGCCGGTTCTTCCCCTTGCCGACGAAGCGGGTTTTCGTGACGGCGCGCGATCCGACTTGCACTTTTCTGTTCACCGCCAGGCCGAGCTCTTTTGCGGATCCCTTCGTCAGCTGCGCGATGCCGGCAGGTCCTGTGGGGCTCTTCGCCAGCGGGTCGCCGTAACTCTCGACGAAGATGATTCCGGCCAGGATCATCGGATCGAGATTGTGCGCGCGCGCGGCGCGCTCGATGACGCTCCAGATCTCCGGTTCGAAAATCCGCGCAGGCGCCCGCAGTGCCGCCTGGTGGCGGAGGAGAGAGAAGCTTGTGCTGGCTTCGAGACGCTCGGATCGCGCCTCGATCTGCTCGGGCGACAAGGCGCTGCGGTCGCTGCCGAGCCCGGAAAACGGCTCGATGGCTTGCGCGGAGACACCTGTCGCCGTGGTGATGCTGAGCATCACCCCGACTAACAGTTTCTTCATGTAAGTCCTTGGGCCTGAAACGGGTGTGTCTGAACAGTATAGGTCGGAAGTGACCGTCCGCCCACTCTTTTCGTCACAGCGGCGATGACGACTAGCGGCGGCGGGAGCGTGAAGGTCGCGGGCGCGCAGGCGCCGGGATTCCCTTTCCCGTAAAGAACTCAAACGCGGCGGCGCTGAGCTGCGCAATCGCCCGTTCCATGCGCGCAACGCTGGGGTCGCCTGCGACGAAGGAGCTCAGCACCAGATGCCCCCCAATCGCGCTGTCGGCCGGCAGCGTGATGATCCCCACGTCGTTGACTACAATCGCCGTCGTGCCCGTCTTGTGCGCGACGGGCGTGTCCGCGGGCAGGTGCCCTTTGATGCGACGAGGCCCGGTTGTCGACTGAGACATCAGATTCAGCAGTAAATCCGTTTCGACTGCCGGAAGCAGATTGGCGAGCTGCAGCCTCCCGAGAAACAGCGCCATGTCGTAGGGGGTCGCCGTGTCCCTCTCGTCCTGCAGGTACCGCTCGCGCCCGACATTCAAGGCGTACTTCGGGACCTCGTCGACGAGCCTCCGCTGCAGCTCCAGTGTCCAGTACTCTGGTGGAGGTGCGCCGAGGACCCCCGCCATGTCGAGGAGCAGCTGTCCCTCCGATCTGTTCACGTTGATGTTCGCGAACCCGAGCCCGCGCAGGCGGCGCTGGACCGGCGGCGGGCCGCCCACCAGGGTGAGGAGAGCATCGGCTGCCGTGTTGTCGCTCTCGAGGAGCGCCAACTCGAGCAGCTCGCGCACGGTTCTCGACACGCCGCCATTCGGATAGCGTCGCGACAAGGTGCAGCAGGGGCGGATGTCGCTCGCGTCAATCGAGACGCTGCGGTCGAGCAAGAACCTGCCTTCGGAGACCTGCGTCAGCACTTCCAGCGCGATGGGGAGCTTCACGACGCTCGCCATGGGAAAGCGTTCGTCTCCTCGAATCACGATGAGCCGTCCGGATTCGAGATGAATCAGCGCGACGCCGGTCTTCCCGCGCACAGTCTTTGCGATGCGGTTGAAGGTGGTCTCGAGGGGTGCAAGATCCAGCACCTGTGCCGCGGCCGGAGGGGTCGCCAGCAGGAGCAGGACCGGAGCAAGCAGCCGGCGCAACATTCAGGGCCGGTCCGGCTGCGCGACGTCCACCATCATCCACCAGCGCCCGGACGTATCACGGTTCCAGAGGCGCACGTAGGCGCCGGCGATCGGCGTTGGCGCTGAGATGTCGAAGGTCCCGTAGGTGTAGCCGAGGTCTCCAGCGGCTGCGGCGTCGGCGGCACCGTCTTTGGCTGTAGCTGCGGTGGCGTGCTCGCCGATCCATTTCACGATCGCGTCGGTGCCAATGATGGGCAGGTATCCCGGTCGGTGGAGCCTGGACGCAGGCGTCACCGGGCTCTGGAAGGCGAGACCAGCTCCCTGCGAGGCGATCTGCGAATTGAGATCGCGATCAGCCTTGAGTGTCATGATTTTTTCCTCATCCCTCATCCCTCATCCCTCATCCCTCATCCCTGTTCCCTGACGTGCGTCAGGGAGTTTTGGCGCGCCCGGCAGGTCTCGAACCTGCGACCCCCGGCTTAGAAGGCCGGTGCTCTATCCACTGAGCTACGGGCGCGTGCGCTCAAATATTACATAACTCGACGCCGGCACATTACACTCAGCGTGACGAAACTTCATC
>JANNJO010000215.1:0-2858 GCA_031395755.1 Acidobacteriota bacterium | reverse complement strand
CGGCGAGATGCGTCGCGCCATCGAGAACGTGGAGGTGGCATGCGGCGCGCCCATACTGATTCAAGGCTATAACTCCGAAGATATCGCCGCCGGGATCGACGAGATCATGATCCGCCAGCCGCTTGGCGTCTGCGCGGTGGTTGCCCCGTTCAATTTTCCCGCCATGATTCCGTTCTGGTTCATCCCGTATGCGGTCGCGTGCGGCAACACCGTCGTGGTCAAGCCCTCGGAGCGAGTGCCGCAGACGATGCAGAAGGTGTTCGAGCTCGTCGATGCCGTCGGTCTGCCGCCGGGAGTCCTGAACCTGGTGAACGGAGGCAGGGACGTCGTCAACGCCCTGCTCGATCATCCTGTCGTTCGGTCGATCAGCTTCGTGGGCTCGAGTGCGGTCGCCCGCCAGGTTTACGCGCGAGCGGCGGCTGCCGGCAAGCGCGCTCAGTGCCAGGGCGGCGCGAAGAATCCGGTGGTCATCCTGCCCGACGCCGATCTCGCGTCCGCCGCCGACGTCATTGCCGACAGCGCCTTTGGATGCGCCGGACAGCGGTGTCTCGCCACGTCGTTGGCGATTACGGTCGGAACCGCGCACGACCCCTTTCTCGACGCCATTCGAGACAGGGCCCAGTCGCGCGTCGTGGGATTCGGCCTCGACGAGGGCGTCCAGATGGGGCCCGTGATTTCACCCGAAAGCCGCGCGCGCGTAATCAAAGCCATCGATCAGGCGGTCGCCGAAGGCGCGCGCCCGCTGGCCGACGGCAGAAATCTGGATGGCCCTGCCTACCGGCGGGGAAATTTCGTCGGTCCCACGGTCATCGACGGCCTGCCGTTTAGAAGCGAGCTCACCACGACCGAGATCTTCGGCCCCGTGCTGTCGATGCACCACGTCGATACCGTGGACGAAGCCGTTGCGCTCGTGAACACCGGGTCGTACGGGAATCAGGCGTGTCTCTTTACCACGAGCGGTGCGAACGCGCGGAAGTTCCGGCATGAGGCGGAGGTCGGCAACATCGGGATCAACATCGCCGTCGCCGCACCGATGGCGTTCTTCCCGTTCAGCGGGGCGCGCGACAGCTTCTTCGGCGATCTGCACGGACAGGGCAGAGACGCCGTGGAGTTCTTCACGCAGGAGAAAGTCGTCGTCGAGCGCTGGCCGGCGTCGTGGACGCGCCGGTTCTAACCTCTTTCGTGCGCGCGAGCGCACTCCAGGGAGCGGCACATGAGAATCGATCGCCGAACGTTCTCCCGGCTCGTCGCGCTCGCCGCGGCCGTTCCGGTTCAGTCGCAGCAGAAACTGAACATCCAGGTGGGCCACACGGGCATTACATGGCCCTGGGGCAACCCGCCCGGTGCCGGTCCGATGCGGCTTGCCGACCCGGCCGCGATCGAGCAGATCGTAAAGGACATCTCGGGCCTTGGCTTCTACGGCCTCGAGCTCTTCGGCTGGCAGATCGACGGCATGGAAGCGCATGGCGGACTCGGCCGGCTTCTGGAGAAGCACAACCTTCCACTCATTTCCAGTTACGGCGGTCCGAATCTCACAGATCCGGCGCAGCGGAAGGCGTCGATCGACCGGACCGTGGCGACCGCGAAGCTCGTGAAAAAGTACGGCGGCAAAATAATTGTCTTCGGTCCGAACGGCGTCCAGCGCGATACCTACAACTTCGCGGAACACAAGGCGGGCATCGTCGATGTCCTCAACGAAGGGGCCAAAGCCGTCGCGGACCTTGGATTGACGCCGGTGTTGCACCAGCACACCGGCACCTGTATCGAAACGCGCGAGGAAACGTACGCCGTCATGCAGGCTGTCGATACTCGGTATCTGAAATTCGGTCCCGACATCGGACAGCTGCAAAAGGGCGGATCGGATCCCGTGCAGGTGGTGACGGACTTCCTTCCCATCATCCACCACATGCACCTGAAAGATTATGCCGGCGGCGACGCATTCCTCGGGTATTGCCCGCTGGGGCAAGGCAAAGTGAACATTCCGGCCATTCTCGCGATGATGGTTGGCAAGCGGATCGACGGCATGGTGATGGTCGAGCTCGACAGCAGCCCGAACATGCCGATGTCGGCGCTCGAGACGGCGCGGATCGCGCGCGCCTACCTGCTGAAACACGGCGTGGCGTTGAAGGGTTGATGGTCCGATCACAAGGAGGTGTGATGAAGAGAACCAGAGCCGCCCTCTTGATGGTCTGCATTGCTGCGGTCGCAGCAGAGCACGGGCATGCGCAATCGGACCGCACGACCTGGACTGACTATGGAGGGAGTCCAGACAACGCGCGGTTTTTCACGCTGGACCAGATCAACAAATCCACACTCAATCAGTTGGCCATTGCCTGGACGTATCCCACGTCAGACAACGTGTCCTACGTGTTCAATCCGGTGGTGGTCGACAACACGATCTACGTACTCGCGCGGAACAATTCTCTCGTCGCGCTCGATGCGAGCACAGGCCGTGAGATCTGGATACACGAAGGCCTGCAGGGCATCGCGCCGCGCGGTATCAATTATTGGGAGAGCAAGGACCGCTCCGATCGCCGGCTGTTGTTCCAGATGAACAGCTATCTCCAGGCCATCGATGCGCGCACCGGAAAGTCGATTACGACATTTGGAAAAGACGGGGCCGTCAATCTACGCGAAGGGCTCGGCCGCGATCCGGCGACGATCGTCAAGACGCAGTCGTCGACCCCCGGAAAGGTCTTCGAGAACCTCATCATTCTCGGATCGGCAGCGGGCGAGAACTACATGGCGCCCGCCGGAGATCTTCGCGCGTTCGATGTCGTGACGGGCGCCCTGGTGTGGCAGTTTCACACCATTCCGCATCCGGGAGAGTTCGGCTACGAAACGTGGCCTCCGGATGC
>JANNJO010000196.1:0-12060 GCA_031395755.1 Acidobacteriota bacterium | reverse complement strand
CGGCTGGTGTCACATTCGGTCACGTGCACCTCAGTGTGGCGGACCCCGCCGTGCATCACAAGATGTGGGTAGAACAGTTCGGCGGGGTGGTGTCCACCAAGGGCACGTTCACCATCGTCAAATTGCCGAACATGATGATTGCGTTCCGCGGCACCGCGCCGACGGGCGGCACCGAGACCACCGCGCTGAATCACTTCGGACTCAAGGTCCCGAGTATGGCCGCGGCCCTGGCGAAATGGAAAGCCGCCGGCTATGAGGTGCAGCGCGAGTTCAAAGGGAGTGAAGGATTCCCCAACGCGTTCCTGATCGGTCCTGACGGCCTGCGCTTCGAGCTACAGGAGGACACCACGATCAAGGCGCCCCAGGCCTATCACCTCCACTACACGGTGCTCGAGCCCGCGAAGCTGAGAGATTGGTACGTCGAGACGTACGGCTTGACGGCCAGCAAGAGCGGAAACTTCGAAATTGCCGAAGCGCCGGGCATGCGGCTGATTTTTGCCCAGTCGAAGGAAGCGCCCAAGGGCGGCACCCGCGGCACGACCGTGGATCACATCGGGTTCGAAGTCCGCAACCTCGCTGATTTCCTGAAGAAGCTCGAAGCCAAAGGGCAGAAGCTCGACGTCGCCTTTCGCGAGGTGCCGGCCATCGGCCTCAACATCTCGTACCTGACGGATCCGCTGGGGGTGTATATCGAGATGACGGAGGGCTATACGGGATACTGATAAGGAAGAAGGAAGAGGGAAGAAAATCGGGTGCATAGCGCAGGGCATCTCGTCGATCTGAAGACCTGGAAGCGGCGCGACCATTACGAGCTGTTCAGAAAATACAAACAGCCGTTCTTCGGCGTGACAATCGACGTGGACGTCACGCCGGTGTGGAAGCGCTGCCGCAAGCCGGGCGGTCCATCGTTTTTCCTGACCTCGTTGTTTCTGATGTTGAAGGCGGTCAATGAAACGAAGGCGTTCCGCCTGCGCTTGCGACCCCGGGGCGTGTGGCTCCACGATCGCGTGGCAGTCGGCCCGACGATTCTGAGAGCCGACGAGACGTTCGGCTTCGTGCGCCTGGAGGCGAGCGGCGGACTCGATCAGTTCAGCGCAGCTGGAAGGGCGGCTATCGCCAACGCCGCCAGGAGCAACACGCTCGAGCCGATGACGCGAACCGATGACATCGTGTTTCATTCCGTGCTGCCCTGGCTCCGGTTCACGTCGTTCACCAACGCGCTGCCCGGCGACGACTCCATTCCGCGGATTGTGTTTGGCAAATGCGCGAAACATGGCCGCGCCGTGAGCATGCCTGTCGCGATCGAAGTGCACCACGCGCTGGTCGACGGCCTCGACGTCGCGCGCTTCATCCAGCGGTTTGAAGCGGCATTGACGAGGTCCGACTGAGGCACTCGAACAGGTCGGGGCGCAGCACCGAAACCGTTATACTCATGCGTCTGGGAGGCGCATATGCAAAGACTGACCCTTCTTGCCGTCGGCGCGTCGATCGCATTGGTATCTGCATCGTGCAGTAAGCCCGCGGGCACTCTTGAAGCGGCCGAAGAGACCCTTGGCGCAGCGAACGTAACATCGATCGAGTACTCCGGGACGGGGAAATGGTTCCAGTTCGGCCAGGCTCCGAACCCCACTCTTCCATGGCCGCCATTCGACGTGAGCAGGTTCAACGCGGTCATCAGCTACGAAACACCCAGCGCGCGCGTCGAAATGGTGCGCAAGCAGACGCTCGAGCCGCCGCGCGTCCGCCCGGCTCCGGTGGAGCAGCGCCCGATTCAATTTGTGAGCGGGGCGTCAGCGTGGAACCTCGCGGTGCCGGCAGGCGCGGCGCCAGGCACGGCGCCCGTTCCGCAGCCGCAGCCCGCCTCCGTCGAGGAGCGGACGATGGAGATCTGGGTGACGCCGCAGGGCTTCCTGAAGGCGGCGCGGGCCAACCACGCGGCGTCTGAGCCTGCGAACGGCGGCTCCATCGTGACTTTCGCGGTCGCCGGGAGGAAATACGTCGGGACGATTAACGCGCAGAGCCAGCTGGTAAAGGTGCAGACGTGGCTCGACACTCCCGTGCTCGGCGATACGCTGGTCGAGACGACGTACTCCAACTACAGGGACTTCGCCGGCGTGATGTTTCCCGGGCAAATCGTGCGGACCCAGGGAGGCCATCCGGTCCTGGACATCACGGTCTCGGAGGTTACGGTGAACCCGGCCGTGGATATCTCCGTGCCGGCCCAGGTGAAGGACTTCAGGCCGCCTCCGGCGCAGGTGAACGTGCAGGCGCTCGCCGCCGGCGTCTACTACCTGACGGGCACCAACGCGCACACGATCGCGATCGATCAGACCGACCATATCGTGGCGATCGAGGCGCCGACGAACGAAGCGCGCTCGCAGGCGGTCATCGCGAAGATCAAGGAGACGATCCCGGACAAGCCGATCCGCTACGTGATCAACAGCCATGTGCATTTCGACCACTCGGGCGGCCTCCGCGCCTACGTGGACGAAGGGGCGACTGTCGTGACCCACCAGATGAACAGGCCTTACTTCGAACAGGCGTGGGCCGCGCCGCGAACGCTCAACCCCGATCGGCTGGCGCAGTCGAAGAAGGAAGCGAAGTTCGAGACGGTCACGGACAGGCACGTACTGACCGACAAGAACCGGAGCATCGAGATTCACTCGATCGCGAACAGCGGACACAACGACGCGTTCGTCATGGTGTACCTGCCGAAGGAGAAGATCCTCATCGAGGGGGATGCGTTCACGCCGGGTGCCGCGGATGCTTCGCCGCCGGCTGTGCCGAACCCGTATGCAGTGAACTTGCATGAAAACATCGAGCGGCTGAAGCTCGATGTGAGGCAGATCGCGGCGCTGCACGGGCCGCGCGTCGTCACACTGGCGGACCTGCGGAACGCCATCGGCGTGAAGCCCAACACGACGAACTAGCGGAGGGAGGAGTGTGATCATGGTGCGCGCCGTGCCGGCAATCCTGGTGGCGGCTGTCCTCTGTTCTGCGGATCCCGCCGCGCAGTCGCGCTCGTCGAAAACGCTGGATATCTACGTCGTCGACGTCGAAGGCGGGAACGCCACGCTGTTCGTTGCGCCGTCCGGCGAGTCGGTGCTCATCGACACGGGCAACGGCGGACCGGCGGCCGTCAGGGACGCCGATCGCATCATGGCCGCGGTGAAGGATGCCGGCATCACGCAGATCGACGCCCTCGTCACTTCGCACTGGCACAACGATCACATGGGCGCGATGGCCGAACTGGCCGGACGCATTCCGATCCGCCACTATCTCGACCATGGCTCGAACGTGCAGCCTGCGGAGGCAGTCGATGAGTTTCTGCAGAAAACCTATCCAGGGCTAATCGCCAAGGCGAAGCACACGGTCGTGAAAGCCGGTTACATGCTGCCGATGAAGGGGGTCGAGTGGCGCATCGTCACCGCCGGGCGGCAAACAATCACAAGGCCCCTTCCCGGAGCCGGTCGCGTCAACCCGCACTGCGCGGGATTTACGCCCCACACCGTGAACCCCGTGTCGGGGCAACCGCTCGGTAACACCGAGGACGAGCAGTCGGTGGGATCGCATGTGACCTTCGGCCAGTTTCGTGCGATGTATCTCGCGGACTTCCCGTGGAACAAGGAGTACGAGCTGATGTGCCCGACGAACAGGCTCGGCACGCTCGACTTCCTGCTCGTGTCGCGCCACGGCCAGCACAGCTCAAATTCCGCTTCGCTGGTCCACGCGCTCCGGCCGCGGGTCGGGGTCATCAACAACGGCATGCGGAAGGGAGGGCAGCCCGAGACGATGCGCGTGCTGCATGCGAGCCCGGGACTGGAAGATCTGTGGCAGCTGCACGTCGCGCAGCTCAGCGGGCCGGAATACGGCATTCCAGGAATGTTCGTCGCCAACACTGTGGAGGATCCGCAGCATACTCCTGCGCATTGGATTAAGGTGTCTGCTCAGCCGAACGGGACGTTCACGGTCACCAACAGCCGGAACGGGTTCAGCAAGACCTACGCTCGACCCTGAGGGAGTCGAGGGGCTAGGCCGCGACCGCGAGAATTTTTTCCAGCCGCTGCACGACCTCGCGATAGCCGAACCGCTTGTACAACAAGTGCGCGCCGTGCCGCTCGATGATCTCTCCTTCGGCCTCATTGATCTCGCTGACACCGGTCAGCACCACCACCGGCACCGAGTCGAAGCGCTCATCGAGCCGCATATGCTCGAGCACTTCGAGCCCCGATCGTTCGTCGGCGAGCCGCAGATCGAGGATTACCGCGTCCACGCACGAGGACTTCAGCCGCATCAGCGCCGTATCGGCATCGGGAGCCTGCAGCACGTCGCAGCCCGCGCGCGCGAAGAACTGCTCGAGAATGCACCGGGTTGTCAGCGCGTCTTCGACCAGGAGAATCGTGCGCCGCGGCCGGGGCTTGGGGATGATCATGCCGGACACATTTACAACATCGATACCAAACGGCCGAACGTCTAACCTCTTTGTTTGAGCCACTTACTACCATGGGCAGTCCTTCGATCGGGTGTAGGTGTGCCGTCATGGAACAAGTTGTTGCACCGTTGTAAGCCGTGCTTTACCGTTAAAGGATGAAAAAGATCGGCATTGCCGCGCTGTTGTCGAGCGCGGCGGTGATGGCGTTGGTGGCGCAGGAAACAACCCCGATATTCCGGGCCGGAACGACGCTGGTCGAGTTCACGATTGTGGCGACCGATCAAAGAGGCCTTCCGGTGACCGATTTGAAGCAGGAAGAGATCACCATCGCGCAGAACGGGAAACCGCAGCCGGTGACGTTCTTCAGATTTGAGGGCTCAGCGTTCGCGCCAGGCGCCGTCGATCCTCCGCGCGAATCCATCGCGCCGGGCCTCTTCACCAACCGTTCCGAATACTCGCCGGGTCCCGCGCGCAATGTGACCGCGATCGTCATCGACTCGTTGAACACGGTTCCGGAGGATCAGATCGCCGTGCGCGCGCAGGTGATGCAATATCTCCGCGCCCTCGCGCCCAACACGCGAGTCGCGATCTACGCCATGGGAAGCCAGGTGCGGGTGCTGCACGACTTCACGGATGACCTCGAGGCCCTGCGGGCGCGGATCTCGAAACTCACACCCGAATACAACACTCAGGCGCTGGCCGCTGACGAGCTCGTCCGCATGCAGGAAATGGAAGCCGAACATCTCAATCGCGCTGTGGATGAGTACACCGATCCGAATCAAGAGGTCGACCAGGTCGCGCAGGCCCAAGCGGAACGTCAGAGAGACATGGCAGAGCGAAAAGGCCAGCTGGCCCGGGCCGAGGAATATTTCGCCGAACAACTCCACATGCGTCGGATGAACCAGACCGTGGCGTCGCTGGAGGCGCTGGGCAATCACATCGCCGGTATCCCCGGGCGGAAGAACATGGTGTGGATCAGCGGGGGCATTCCAGTCCTTACTCAGGGCGCGCGCGACCGGTGGGTCAACAGCTATGCGTCCCAGGTGCGTGGGCTGGCGCAACGTCTCGCGACTCAGGGCATCACCGTCTACCCCGTGCAGGCGACGGGACTCCAGGTGGGTATTCTCGGAACGGCCTCGACAGCCGAAGGCGCGAGCCGCGGACAGGCTGAATCGGCGCACCTTCGCCCGATGACGCGGGAAACCGATCTCCGCATCTGGAGCACGATGGATATGCTGGCCGACGTGACGGGAGGCCGGTCGTTCAAGAACAGCAACGAGCTGACCGCCGGCGTCAGAGCGGCGGCCACGGATCTGCGCGGCTCGTACTCTGTTGGCTTCTACGTGCCTGATAACAGCGACAACCGCTGGCGCGAGTTCGATGTCCGGGTTCGGCGTCCCGGTGTGCGCGTGCTGCACCGCAAGGGATACATGGCGCTCGCGCCGGTCAAGCAGCCGGTGAACTGGTCGCAATCAGAGTGGCACGCGGCCATGCAGAACCCGCTTGGCTCCGCGGCGATTCGGCTTGATGCGCGCGCCGATGTCGTGGCCGGTGGATTGAACATCCTGTTGCAGATCGCTGCCGACGATCTTTATTACAAGCGCGTCAACGGCCAGCCGGTGACCGACCTGGAGATCGGGTTCGGCGAACGAAACAGCAGGGAATGGACGCGCGTTCGCCGCGACGGCGCTACGATTACGATCAAGGAAAACCCGCAGCAGGCCGTCAAGCCGTCCATTGTGCGCTTTTCCAAAGTGTGGACGGTTGAGCCGGACACAACGGAGGTTCGTCTGATCGTGCGCGATCGCATGACCGGCCGGTTCGGCGTGCTCGACATGCCGCTGTCCGGCCTCAGGCGCTGACAGGAGCCCCATGAGAGCGAGACTTCTCGTCGCGACGTTTCTGTTCGTCGCTCCGTTCATCACCTCGGGGGCGGCCCAGTCCCAGCCGGATACTCCAACCTTCCGCGCGGGCACCACCCTCATCGAGCTGACCGTCGTCGTCACGGACGCCGATGGTAAACCCGTCAAGGACCTCCAAGAGGCTGACATCTCAATTACCGAGGGCGGCCGCCCGCGATCGCCGAGCGCACGCCGCAGGGGCTGCTCGGCATCCGGCACGAGCTCGGGTCCTTCGCATTACAGGAGGGCCAGGCTCAGGACCTGACGAAGGTCATGGTGCGATTCCAGAAGCAATGGACGCTCGATGCGAAGACATCTATCATCCGCCTGGTGATCAGAGATCGCTTTACAGGTCACTACGGCACCCCCGATGTACCGGTGTCGCAGCTCCGATAGTTCGACGTTCAGCATTTGACAATGTAGCCACATGCAGCTACATTCAGGCGATGAAGACCGTTGGCGTCCGGGAATTGAAAAACCGGTTGAGCGAGTACCTGCGGCAAGTGCGATCCGGCGAAGGCGTCCTTGTGACAGATCGCGGGGAAGTCATCGCAGAGCTCACGCCGCCTGGACTCGGCGCAACCGACAGCACTCTGCCGGCAGGCCTCCTCGCCCTTGCCAAGCGCGGCGGCGCCACGCTCGGTGCTCCCGCCGATGCGGCTTGTCTGTACCCTGCCCTTCCCCGTAGGCGCACGCGCAAGCCCAAACGCACTGCGGCGCAACTGCTCGAGGAAGAGCGCGGCTCACGTTGAGGATGTACGCCGAATCGAGCGCCGTCCTTGCCTGGCTTCTTGATGAACCATCAGGTTCGCAGGTTCGCGAGTTGTTGACGGCCGCCGAGGTTGTGGTGGCGTCGGATCTCACACTTATCGAGTGTGATCGCGTGCTCCTGCGTGCCGCTGCCCTTGGGGAGCTGCTGGAAGCCGACGCCGCGGATCGACGCGCCTACCTGACCGCCGCGGCATCTCACTGGCACATGATGCGGATTGGGTCGGAGATCGTCGAGCGCGCCCGCCAGCCTTTCCCTGGTGCACCGATACGCACCCTCGACGCCGTTCATCTCGCCTCGGCGCTCGTCGCTCGATCGGCCGTCGCCGGACTCACGCTGTTGAGTCTTGACGACCGGATCCGCAGGGCAGCGGGGCGGCTTGGCCTCGAAGTTCGGCCCGAGTAGCATCCGGATTTGTCTTTTTCCTTTCGCCCTTTTACAGGAGAACCTATGCGTTCAACCGCCCGAGCCTTTCGGGTGATTCGGCAACTGCCTGATCGCGCTCGACGCGCGGACCGGAAAGCGCCTGTGGCATTTTCAGATCGTGCATCACGATCTCTGGGACTACGACAACGCCGCCGCGCCAAAGCTGCTGACCGTGCAGCACAATGGCAAGCCGATCGAGATCGTCGCGCAAGCCGGGAAGACTGGGTTCCTCTACGTGTTCGAGCGGAAAACAGGCACGCCGCTGTGGCCCATCGAAGAGCGCTCCGTTCCGCGAGGCGGCGAACGAGGGCGTGTTCACGCCGTCGAGCCATCTGCGGCCGCACATCCAGTTTCCGGGCGCATGGGGCGGGGCGAACTGGGGCAGCACGGCAGGCGACCCGACCACGGGGATGGTCTACGTACGCAGCCTCGAGCTGATCAGCTATCGCAAGATGTCGCTCGTCACGCCTGGGGCCGGCGGTGGTGGCGGCGGCGGCCGGGGACAAGGCGCGCCGCCTGGACCGCGCGAACAGGAAGGTCAGAACGTTTACATGCAGCGTTGCGCCGGGTGCCATGGCCCCGGGCAGATGCCGCTGCGCTCGCTGAAGGTCATCACGTCGCAGGGACTTAGATCGATCGTGCGGCAAGGCGTCAACTCGATGCCGGGATTTCCTCAGAGTCTCCTCTCCAACGACGCGCTCGAGTCGTTCTTAATGTCGCTGCCCACGAGCGACGAGCAGGCGGGCAATCCTTCGGAGATTCGGCTTCCGCAGAACCCCAATCGCTCCCAGGGGCTCCCAGCAACGGGCCGGTCGTCACAGCCGGGGGGTTGGTCTTCCTTGCAAATTCACAGGATCGTTTCCTGCGCGCCTGCGACAAGGAAAACGGGCAACTCGTCTGGGAGCACGAGCTCGATGCCAATCCCGAGGGCGTACCGGCCGTGTACGAGGTGAACGGGCGGCAGTACATCGCGATCGCCGTCGGCGCATCTTGGGGGACCGGCGGAGATCCGGTGTGGAGAAATCCTTTGCACCGGAAAGAGGGAAAGATTGAAGCGCAGGGCTATCATGTGTTCGCGTTGCCCGAGAAGAAATAGGGAAGAACGAAAAAGGAAAAAGGAATAAGCATCATGACAACTCGAATCACGATTGCCGCACTCTTCGCCGTGTGCATGGCGACGCTGGCTGCGCCACAGAACCCGCCGCCCGCATTTCCGCGCGCGGCTGATGCGATGGAGCGAGTCACGTGGCGCACGCGCACGCTCGTCGCCAACGATCGCCTCACGAACTGGGATTTGGCGGTGCCCGGGATGGGCCTCACCTTCCTCGAATCGGTGGTGAGAGCCGATGCGGCGCTGGTCCCGTTCGTCGAGGCGGCCAGCATGCAGAGGGTGAGCGCGCAAGTTCAGAAGAACCTTGACCACAACCTGACGGCTGCGGAGGTCGCCGCGATCAAGGCGGGCATGGGTCCGAACGTGCGCGTCAGCGCCTATCGCGTTGACAGCCTGCCGGCCGACGCCACCGCGCGGCGCCGAGTGTTCAAGCTCGCGCAGGATCTCGGCGCGACGACGATCGTGGTGCCGGGCAGCACGGATCTGGCGGGACTCGACACGCTCGCCGAGGAATACCACGTCAACGTCGCCGTGCTCAGCAGCGCGGCGGCCACCCTGAAGGCGATGGAAGGCCGCAGCAAGCGCCTTGGCATTGGCATCGACACCGGCGCGTGGGCGCAGGACGGCTCCAACGCACGTGACGAAATCGCGCGCGTCAAAGATCGCCTGCTCTACATCAGCCTGCGCGACCGCTCGGGCCGCGGCGCGAGCGCGCGCAACGTCGTGCTCGGCAAGGGCGTGGGCAACCTCACCGAGTTCTTCAACGAACTGCACCGGCAGGACGTGCGCGGCGTCGCCATGACGCTCGACACGACTGGGACCGTGAGCGCTCCTGCGGATCTGTTCGCGGCGGTGGCCGCGTTCGAGGCCGCCGCGCAGCCCGCCTATGCGGCGAACTTTCTCGAGTTCTCGCGGACGCGGCCGATTCGCTTCGACGTCGTGACGCCGTCGCGCGGCGAGACGCTGGCTCCGGCAGAAATCGAACGGCGCGCAGCCGACACGCGCGCGAAGATCGACGCGGCGATTCCGAACAAGCCGCCGGCGGCGCCGAAGAAGGCGCGCCGGCTCCTCGTCATCGAGAGCCTCGAAGGCATGTCGCACAACACCATCCCGCACACCAACGTGATGATCCAGCGGATGGGTGAGAAGACCGGCGCGTGGACGACCGTGTTCAGCAACGATCTGAACAACCTCCGGTATCCGAAGGTGAAGGAGTACGACGCGATCTTCCTGAACAGCATCGTCGGCGAGTTCCTACCGGATCCCGCGATTCGCGCCGACCTCCTGCGCTACGTCAACGAGGGCGGCGGCATCGGCGGCATTCACGGCACCCCGTGGGCGTCGCGCAACTGGGACGAGTTCGCCGAGATGATCGGCGCGCAGAGTGCGCCGCATCGCATCGAGGCCGGCGTCCTGAAGGTGTACGACAAGAACAACCCGATCGTGGCGGCCTTCAACTACGAGGATCTGCCGTTCCGCGAGGAGTACTACCGGTTCGAGCATGAAGGTAACGGCCGGATGCGCTGGGATAAAGTGCGCGTGTTATTGACCGTCGACCTCGATGAGAAGGTGCCGGCGTCGACCGACAAGCCCTGGCCGGGCTACCGGCGCCCGGACAAGGTCTATCCGGTGGCCTGGATCCGCGAGTACGGCAAGGGCCGCATGTTCTACAACTCGCTGGGCCACATGACGGAGACGTTCATGAGACCCGAGATCGTGGGGCACTTCCTGGCGGGAATGCAGTACATCCTGGGAGATTTGGCGGCGGACGCGACGCCGAACCCATTGGGAAAGTAGGCCGGACCGTGATATGAAGGGCGGCGATGACACTCCATTGCCGCCCTTTTCCACTGGCCCTGCTGCTGGCGTTGATGGCGACAGGATCCGGCCTTGCGCAAAAACCGGACAGCACCGAGTGGTCGCGTGTCGAAACCGAGACGCTCGAGCATTTTCAGGCCGTGCTGCGGATGGACACGAGCGATCCTCCCGGTAACGAACGCGCGGCGGCCGAGTACTTGAAGCTGGTCCTCGAGCGCGAGGGCATCCCGACGCAGACGTTCGTGCTGGAGCCCAATCGCCTGAATCTGGTCGCGCGGCTCAAGGGAAGCGGAGCCAGACGTCCGCTGCTGCTGATGGGGCATACCGACACGGTCAACGTTGACCCCGCGAAATGGAAGTTCCCGCCGTTCAGCGCCACGCGAAACGGCGGCTACGTGTACGGCCGCGGCACCGTCGACGACAAAGACAATGTCACCGCCGCGCTGATGACGATGCTGCTGCTGAAGCGCTCGGGAGTGGCGCTCGATCGCGACGTAATTTTTCTCGCCGAGGCCGGCGAGGAAGGCACCACCCGCGTCGGCATCCAGTACATGGTGCAGCAGCACTTCGCCGAAATCGATGCCGAGTACTGCCTGGCCGAGGGCGGGAGCGTGCTGCGCAGCGGCGGGCGTGTCCGGTACGCCTCGGTACAGACGGCGGAGAAAATCCCGCGTGGGATCCAGTTGACCGCCACAGGCATCGCCGGCCACGGCTCGGTGCCGCTCGAAACGAACTCCATTCTCAAGCTGACGCAGGCCGTGGTCGCGGTCTCGGCGTGGAAACCGCCCATTCAGCTCAACGACACGACGCGGACCTATTTCACGAGGATGGCGGCCATTTCACTACCGGCGGATGCGGCCCGGTATCGTGCCGTCATCGGCAGCGATCTGAACGCGGCGCAGGCTGCCGTGGACTATTTTGCGAAGAACGATCCGCGGCTCGCCTCGACGGTGCGCGCCTCGATCTCGCCGAACATCATCCAGGGGGGCTATCGCATCAACGTCATTCCATCGGAGGCGAAAGCGAGCCTCGACGTGCGGCTGCTGTCCGGGCAGGATCCGGAGGCCTTCCTCAACGAGGTTCGCAAAGTCGTGAACGATCCCGCAATCCGGGTCGAATGGATTCCGCGCGACGTGCGGCCCGCGACGCCGAGCGCGAGGCTCGACTCCGAGGTGTTCAAGGTGCTCGAGTCCGCCTTTGCGCGCTTCTACGACGCCACGGTGCTGCCGACGATGAGCACCGGCGCTACCGATATGGCATATCTGCGCGACAAGGGCATCCAGTGCTACGGCGTCGGGCCGGCGCTCGACGCAGAGGACGGGCCGAAGGGCTTCGGCGCGCACAGCGATCAGGAGCGCATCCTCGAAAGCGAGCTGCACAAGTTCGTACGATTCCACTACGAGGTGGTGCGGGAGCTGGCGGAACGTAAAAAGTAAAAAGTAGAAAGTAAGAACTCACTGCCTGCTGACGTCGACCATCGATAGCGGATACTTGCTGTGCCGCGTGGGCTGGTCGCGGTCGTACACGATGGGCATCGACGTTCCCACCGCCGGAGGGTTCATCCGCACATGCCGTGGCACGGAACGAAGGAGCTCTCTCGGCA